>JBEANJ010000014.1:0-14289 GCA_041165565.1 Actinomycetota bacterium
TATGAAAAAGGATTGGCATACCGTAAAGATTCCGCGGTCAATTGGTGTCCTGATTGCCAAACTGTACTTGCTAATGAACAAGTTATTGCTGGACTTTGTGAACGCTGCGATAGTTCTGTAACTAAGAAAAAATTAAACCAGTGGTACTTCAAGATTACTGCTTATACCGAGAGATTACTCGAGGATATGAAGCAACTTGAAGGAAAATGGCCTGACAAGGTTCTCACAATGCAACGAAATTGGATTGGAAAATCTACTGGAGCTGAAATTAAATTCGAAATTGAAGGCCGTAAGGAACCAGTTGTCGTTTATACAACGAGACCTGACACTCTATACGGAGCAACATTTATGGTTGTTGCCGTAGATAGTGAGCTAGCAAAGGAACTTGCTTCAAGTAGCAAAGTTGAATCTGAGTTCAATAAATATTTCGAATCTGTGCGCTCTGCAAGTGATATTGATAGATTGGCAACAGATCGAGCGAAGACTGGTGTGTTTCTAGAGCGCTACGCAATAAATCCTGTCAACGGCGAGCGAATCCCAATCTGGGCAAGTGATTATGTCCTAGCGGACTACGGAACCGGCGCAATTATGGCGGTACCTGCACATGATCAACGCGATTTAGATTTTGCGAAGGCTATGAAGCTTCCAGTGAAAGTAGTTGTCGAAAGCGGAGAATCTGATCCGATTGAATCTGGAATTGCGACCGAAGGCAATGGAAAGATAATTAATTCCGGCTCAATTAGTGGGCTTGAGAGCGCAGCCGCAATATCTAAAATAATCGATGAACTATCGAAGAAGAATCAGGCAACTCCTACTGCCAACTATCGATTACGTGATTGGTTGATTTCGCGCCAACGTTATTGGGGAACACCAATTCCGATAATTCATTGCGCTGCGTGCGGCGAAGTTCCCGTTCCCATTGAGCAATTACCCGTAAAACTTCCCGACTCAAAGACGGTCGACCTAAAACCAAAAGGAATTTCACCATTAGCAACTGCAACGGACTGGGTTAACACTATCTGTCCTAAGTGCAACGGAAAAGCTCTTAGAGATACCGATACGATGGATACTTTCGTTGATTCCTCATGGTACTTTTTAAGATACACAAGCGTAAATAATCAAGAATTTCCATTTGACGATAAAGAAGTGAAGACATGGCTACCTGTTGATCAATATGTAGGTGGCGTCACTCACGCAATACTTCATCTTTTGTATTCTCGTTTCTTTACAAAGGCGCTATTTGATATGGGGCTTGTTGATTTCAATGAGCCTTTCACTCGTCTGCTCAATCAGGGAATGGTCATCATGGATGGTTCGGCTATGAGTAAAAGTCGAGGTAACTTGGTACGGCTTTCCGATGAACTTGAGAGACATGGCGTTGACGCTATCCGGCTATCTATGGTCTTTGCCGGTCCTCCAGAAGATGATGTGGATTGGGCTGATGTTTCTCCCTCTGGCTCCGTTAAGTTTCTGAATAGAGCATGGCGCCTATCCGGAGATGTCACCAGCAAGCCTGGGGTTAATTTCTTAAATGGTGATATCGAATTAAGGAAGATTACCCATAAGGCATTACACGATATTTCTTTTGCAGTTGAGTCTTTCCGATTTAACGTCGCAGTTGCACGAATTATGGAATTAGTAAATGCAACTAGAAAAGCCATTGATTCGGGGTGTGGCGCCGCCGACCCTTCGGTCCGTGAAGCTGTCGAAGCAATCGCCATATCGCTCTCATTGATTGCGCCTTATACCGCTGAAGAAATGTGGGAAAAGTTGGGGCATAAACCCTCAGTCGCGCTCGCAGGCTGGCCAAAGATCGATGAATCACTTCTTACCGCTGATGCAGTAACGGCGATATTCCAGATTAATGGAAAAATAAAGTCGCGAGTTGATGTTCAACCTGATATCTCAGATAGCGAATTAGAAGCGATGGCGTTTTCTGACCCGGCGATAAAATCCGAAATTGATAGCGCCACCCCCAAGAAAGTAATTACTAAGGCCCCAAAGTTTGTGAATATCGTCCTCTAAATCCACAAATTTTGGGGATTAGCCAAAGAGGCGGACTCTAAAGTGCTCTTATTTGTTCGTGAATTTTCAAGAGATAAAAAATCAGGTTGTTGAGTACTCGCTCGACCAAAAAAGAGCGCTAGCAATCGGCGCGATATCCGCGCTCTGCATCTCACTTTTTTTACTTTTGATTTCACGTGGTGAAGCTGTCGAAAAGCCACAAGTTCGGGTTGTTGAGCAACAGATCTCCGCGACACTTCTTGTTCACGTAGCCGGCGAAGTGAAAAGGCCCGGCGTTTATCCTTTAGTTTCTGGCTCCAGAGTTATTGATGCCATCAAAGCTGCTGGCGGCGCAAAAGTCGGTACGGACCTTTCTCAACTTAATCTTGCTCGCTTAATAGCCGATGGAGAACAGATTTATCTAGGCCGTGAGAATTTATCCGAAGTCAAAACTTCTCGCAAAAGCAAGGAACCGTTCCGTGGAATCGTTTACATAAATCGGGCAACGTCCGCACAGTTCGATTCATTACCAGGAATAGGTGAGACCTTTGCTAAACGAATTATTGAATACCGCAAGACAAACGGTCCTTTTGTAAGTATTGAGGATTTAATGAAAGTCGAAGGAATCGGTGAAAAGACTTATGCAAAAATGAAGAGTCGCCTATCACTTTAACTCCAATTGCATTTGGCGTTTGGTTTGGCATTGCAGTCTCTTCAAGCAACTTTAAGTTTGCGGCTTTAGCGTTTACGATTCTTTTAGTTACTTCCAAAAAAATTAAAGCCCTTAGAATTCCGATAACCTCGATGGTCCTGGGAATGGTGATCATCCAAATTCACTTCTTAGCTCTTGATAATCGAACTTTGGATCAACTAGAGGGCCAAAAGGTAACGGCCATCGGAGTTGTTACAACCGATCCCAATTTAACTCGTTCTAGAGTTATTGGATCCCAATCTTTACCTTCACGAGCCACCTTCATTATGCGATTAGAAGAGGTAAGAAATGCGAATTTCCAATATAAATTCCGGATTCCTGTAAGAGTCATATTGGATCGGGCAGGGATAACTTCGCTGCATCCCGGAGATCTAATCAGCATCGAGGGCAGTGTTAGTCATTCTAAAGAACTGAGGGTTGCTGGAGTTCTTTACTCAAAATCAAAGTCGATTGAAGTTATTGAAGAGCCGATATTTCGAAACAGATTGGAACTACTTCGAGTAGCGCTTCGAGAGAGAGTTTCAAAATTCAATAGTGAATCAGCGAATCTGATACCGGGAATGGTGATCGGAGATACAAGTTTGCAGAGTGAAGAATTTTCTCAACTTATGCGTAAAGCAGGTCTGTCACATTTAACGGCTGTAAGCGGTGCCAACTTTGCAATAGTCGGAACTTTCATTTTCAGCATGTTGGCATTTCTGCTTCCAAACCGCAGACCAAGAATCTTTGTGACTGCTATCTGCCTGGTCATATTTGTTCTCTTGGTTCGACCAACCCCGTCTGTGTTGCGCGCTGCGCTAATGACAAGTAGTTATTTACTAGCCAAATTTTTAGGACTGGAAAATCAAACTAGAAATTCGCTGGCAACAGCAATCTTGCTTCTGCTGGTAACAAATCCACTACAAGCCTTCGAACCCGGATTTATTTTGAGCGTTCTTGGCACAAGCGGTTTGATCTATCTGGCACCTCGAGTATCCGAAAAATTACCTGGACCGAGGGCCATTAGGGAACTGGTTTCCATTCCTCTGTCCGCATCAATATTTTGCGCACCTTATCTAATGTATCTATCTGGCTCCATGAATTTTGGCACGATTTTGATCAACGTTTCCGTTGCACCTGTTGTTGGATTTATTACCATATTAGGATTTCTAGCAACAATTTTTGCATTACCCCTACCTTTAATTGCTGAACTTTTAATTTACCTGGCTAATTTGGGATGTAAGTGGATTGTATTTGTCGCAAAGTGGAGTGAAAGTTTCCCCGACGTTTCTACTAGCCCCGTTCTCATTATTCTCACGATTTTCGTCTTAGCTGTCTCTAGAAGTAGAGTTAGAAGAATCATCATTTGGCTGTTGCTGCCGCTGATTATTTTCTCTAGCTACTCGGCTCTAACTTTTCCGGGTAGGAACTGGATGCTAGGTCAGTGCGATGTTGGACAGGGAGATGCGCTCTTACTTCGAGTTGGTAGGAATGAAGCTGTTTTGTTTGATGCCGGCCCAGACCCGAGACTTCTAGCGAATTGCTTAGAGAATTTTGGGATTACGTACCTTCCACTTATCGTGCTTAGCCACGAACATGCTGATCATTTCAACGGAATTTCGGCGATAGGCCTCGACGCTATTGGTGAGATTTGGCTTAACCATCCATTTGAAGAACTAGGAGAATTTGCGATTAAAGCTAAAGTCGTTAGCGCTGGATATTCAGTTTCAGTCGGGGATTCAAAATTAAAGGTTATCTGGCCAAAGAGAGGTGATGAAATATTTGAATCAATAAGTGGTGATGGTTCACTTGAGAATAATCGTAGTTTAGTAATAAAAGCCGAGCATTTAGGAGTTGAAATTCTCATTACTGGAGATATTGAACCTGGCGCCCAAGAGGAACTCCTTCGAAATAATGATTTATCAAGAATTGATATCGTAAAAGTGCCTCATCATGGCTCTAAATATCAATCAATGAATCTCTTTTCATCAGCGAAGAGATTTCTGATCAGCGTGGGGCCGAACTCATATGGCCATCCAAACCCCGACTTACTGCGTGCATTGGAGTCAATTGGCGAAGTCGAGCGAACTGATGACTTTGGATCCATCGCGATTAGTTGGAGCGGTAGCGAGGAGAAGCCAGTATTCTCTTCCAGGCGACTCGGAAAAGAATGGTGGCAAATCAGTTGGGATTAGCTGAGTTAGTTTTGATCCACGGTCCAGAAGATGCGTTAGCGGATCGGGGACTTGAGCTTGCGCTAGCAGCTCGAAGCGATTTTGAGCGAACGGTTCTAACGGGAACTGAGTTGGAAGTTGGAAGATTCTCAGATGCGGTAGCTCCCTCACTGTTTTCAGAGAAAAGAGTTATCGTCTTGAAGGATCTACAAGATGTTAGCTCGGAGGTTTCCGAGGAGATTCAAGATTATTTGGAAAAATTTGAATCTGATCCAAATCTGAATTTGGTCTTCCTGCACGCAGGTGGCGTAAAAGGTAAGGGATTAATTGAAAAAATTAAGAAGTTAAAGGCCGAGTACATTCCTTGCGAGCCACTCAAAAAAGCAAATGACAAGGCTGAGTTTGTTAAGAGTGAATTTGCTCGTCACGGAAGAAAAATATCGCCTAGCGGGATTGAAGCATTAGTGAATGCAACTGGAAACGATAGTAGAGAATTGGCCTCAGCTTGCAGTCAGATTGCTTCGGATACCGACCCAAAAAAGAACTTCATCGACGAGAGTGATATTTCGAAATATTATCAAGGTCGAGTTGAAGCAACAGGTTTTGATGTAGCTGATGCTGTAATTCTTGGTGATGTTAAAAATTCATTGATTTCACTACGAAACGCGCTGGAATCGGGCACAGATCCAATTATGATTATTTCGGCGCTATCTAGTTCAATTCGTTCACTCGCAAAAGTTTCGGATGTGCCTAAACATGTAAAATCTTTTGAACTTGCTGGAAAACTTGGTATGGCGCCTTGGCAAATAGATAAAGCAAGGCGGCAGCTAAATAAATGGCGCCCAGGCATGATTACCTTTGCAATCACTGAATTATCAAAAGCCGATATTGGTGTTAAGGGTGGCGAGGTAGATGGCATTTTTGCGCTAGAAAGAGCGGTTCTGGCGATAGCTGAAAACGTTGCCCGAGGTGGCGCAAAAGCCTCGGTTTGAGAAGAGATATCTCCTACTGATACCCTGCGCGCTCGCATTCGAAAAAGCAAGGAAGGCACCGTGGCAAATATCAAGTCCCAGATAAAGCGAATCAAGACCAATGAGAAGGCGCGACTTCGAAATAAGTCAGTGCGCTCATCCTTTAAAACAGCGATTCGCCGCTTTCGTGATTCATTAACATCTGGAGACACCAAAATAATTGCCTCCGAACTAAAGACCGCATCTCGCGAATTGGATGTTGCGGTTTCAAAAGGTGTGATTCATTCCAACCAAGCTGCCAACAAAAAGTCAGCGATGGCCAAGGCCGCCAATAAGGCCGGCGTCCGCTAATAAGATAAATCGAGGCGGACTTTGCCCGCTATACCTCTAGCCAAAGCACCGCAACCGGCGCACACAAATCCGGAACAAATCCGGAATTTCTGCATTATTGCTCATATCGATCACGGTAAATCGACCTTGGCTGACCGAATGCTCGGAATTACTGGTGTTGTTGAGGCGCGCAATATGCGCGAGCAATATCTGGATCGTATGGATATTGAGCGGGAACGTGGCATCACGATTAAGAGTCAGGCTGTTCGTTTACCTTGGAAATCTGGAATTGATGGCAAGGATTACATTCTTAATATGATTGATACGCCTGGTCACGTTGATTTCACATATGAAGTTTCCCGCTCGCTTGCGGCATGCGAAGGCGCAATTCTCTTAGTTGACTGTGCTCAAGGTATTGAGGCCCAGACTTTGGCCAATCTCTATTTAGCGATGGAAAATAATCTCACCATAATTCCGGTTCTCAATAAAATAGACCTACCAGCTGCCCAACCCGAAAAGTTTGCTATTGAATTGTCTAAATTGGTCGGGTGCCAGCCCTCGGACTGCTTGAGGGTATCCGGGAAAACCGGAGAAGGCGTCACAGAACTTCTTGATCAAATCGTTGCCCAAATTCCAGCACCCAAAGGCTCTCTAAGTGCACCGGCAAGAGCGCTTATTTTTGATTCGGTATATGACACGTATAGAGGCGTTGTAACTTATGTTCGAGTTTTCGATGGAAAACTTTCTCCGCGCGAACAAATTCAGATGATTTCAACTGGAGTTAAGCATGAACTCTTAGATATCGGAGTAATTTCACCGGAACCGGTTAGTAGTTCGGGATTGGGCGTTGGAGAAGTTGGTTATCTGATTACAGGAGTAAAGGATGTACGCCAATCACGAGTTGGCGATACGGTAACTTCCTATCAAAATCCAGCGAAAGAAGCGCTATCCGGATACAAAGATCCTAAGCCAATGGTCTTCTCAGGTTTGTATCCAATCGATGGTGACGATTATCCGATGCTGAGAGATGCATTAGATAAGTTGCAGTTAAATGACGCTGCTCTTGTCTATGAGCCAGAAACCTCAGCCGCGCTTGGTTTTGGATTTCGTTGCGGATTTCTTGGACTATTGCATATGGAAATCGTAAGAGAACGGCTCGAGCGCGAATTTAATCTCTCTTTGATTTCAACCGCACCAAACGTAGTTTATAGAGTATTTCTAGAAGATGGTAAGGAAAAGATTGTTACTAATCCGAGTGAATACCCAAATGGAAAAGTCGAGAAAGTATTCGAGCCAATAATCAAGGCAACAATTCTCGCTCCTTCTGAATTCATCGGAACCATAATGGAGTTGTGCCAGTCTCGCCGAGGCGTGTTAGGTGGAATGGATTATCTATCCGAAGATCGTGTAGAGATTAGATACACGTTGCCGCTTGCAGAAATCGTCTTTGATTTCTTTGATCAACTCAAATCGCGAACCAAGGGTTATGCATCTTTAGATTACGAGCCAATTGGTGAGGCTGAGGGTGATTTAGTAAAAGTTGATATCTTGCTTCAAGGGGATACTGTCGATGCATTTAGCTCGATTGTCCATCGCGAAAAGGCTTACCCATATGGAGTCATGATGACGGGAAAGCTTCGTGAATTGATTCCAAGACAACAATTTGAAGTTCCTATCCAAGCGGCAATTGGAGCGAAGATAATTGCTCGAGAAAATATTCGAGCAATTCGAAAAGACGTCTTAGCTAAATGTTACGGCGGAGACATCACGCGCAAGCGGAAATTGCTCGAAAAGCAGAAAGAGGGCAAGAAGCGTATGAAAATGGTGGGACGCGTTGAAGTTCCACAGGAAGCTTTTATTGCCGCACTCTCAACAAATTCGGATGGCGAAGGTGGAAAAGGGAAGAAATAACGAGAGCTCAAAACTCTCGTTCTATATCCACATTCCTTATTGCACAAAGAGATGCGGGTATTGCGATTTCAATACCTATACGCCCGGGGAACTGAATTCACCCAATTTGAATTTGATTACTTCGAACTACATCGATGCTGCGCTAAAGGAGATAGAGCAAGCATCAATTCAGTTAGGTAATTTTCAAGTTGAGACTATTTTCTTTGGCGGGGGCACGCCCTCACTTCTTCCGTCCTATGAGGTTTCTCGAGTTATCTCAAAAATAGCTAATCATTTTGAGATTCGACCAAACCCAGAAATAACTCTTGAAGCTAATCCAGATAACCTAGATGAATCTTTTTTGGAATCCATTAGATCAAGCGGCGTAAACAGAATTTCGATAGGCATGCAATCAGCAGTTCCTCATGTTTTAAGAACATTAGATAGAACTCACAACCCAGAAAATGTTGTCAGAAGTTGTGAGCTTGTGAGAAAAGCTGGTTTCGAGCATTTAAGCGTGGACCTTATTTATGGCACACCGGGTGAGAGCCTTCAGGATTGGCAGGAAAGTTTTGAATCGGCCTTTCAATTACCTATTGATCATATAAGTGCATATGCGCTCATTGTTGAAAATGGGACAAAATTAGCTGCACAAATTAAACGGGGCGAACTTCAGATGCCACCGGATGATGAGACTGCTGAGAAATATTTGCAATTTGATGCCGTAGCAACTCGCAAGGGATTTAGTTGGTATGAACTTAGTAATTGGGCGATTCCTGGTGCGGAAAGTTTGCATAACAAGGCCTATTGGAATGGTTCATCCTGGTGGGGTGTCGGTCCTGGAGCCCACTCATTTATTGATGGAAGACGCTGGTGGAATGTTAAACATCCAGCCAAGTATCAAGAATTGATTAGACAAGATAAGTCACCCAAGCAAGATAGCGAAGTATTATCTAAAGAAAATATTAGAGATGAATTTGTGATGCTTCGAATTCGAACTCGAGAGGGAATTGAATTCGATCGGCTCTCAGATAAGCAACTGGAAGTCGCAAATCAATTTAAGAATTCTGGACATATCGAAAGTTCAACTTGGAGTGATTCCCGCCTCGTTCTAACGGCGAAAGGACGCTTGATTGCAGATCGAATAGTGCGAGAATTGTTGGTGTAGTAACTTCACTCCCTATGCAGACTGCAAATACCATCATCGTACTTTTCCTAGCTATAGTTTTCTTGATTGCCGGACTCTCAAAAGCTAGTGGTAGCGCCGCCGGTTTATCCGGAACAAGAGATGTAAACGTTCCAGATGGACTAGCAAGATTAGTTGGAATGCTTGAAACATTGGCAGCGCTCTCTTTAGTTGTTGGTTTTGCGCTAGAAAATTTGGATCTACAAATCTATGGCCTCATTACAATCTGGATCATTATGGCAGGCGCAATATTTTTCCATTTCCGAGCTAATAAATCGCGAACGGCATTTCCGGCGATGCTATTGCTTCTAATAACAACTTTTGGGATTGCTTCAATTTAGGTCATTATGGAATCTAGACAGCTAGAAATCTTGCGGGCGATTGTCGAAGAGTACGTTGCGACTGAAGAGCCAGTCGGCTCTCGCTCAATCGCAGAACGTCACAGCCTCGGAATTTCTTCAGCGACCATTAGGAATGAGATGGCGGTATTGGAGGAAGCGGGACTAATCACGCAACCTCACACCAGCGCTGGGCGTATTCCTACGGATAAAGGTTATCGACTATTCGTCGACAAGTTAGCAAAAATCAAACCTCTTTCTTCTGCGGAAAGAAGAGCGATTGAAACATTCCTTGAGGGTGCAAATGATTTAGACGACGTTGTTATGAGAACTGTTCGACTACTTGCTCAAGTTACCAAACAGGTTGCAGTGGTGCAGTACCCGATGATTGCAAAATCCAAAGTCCGTCATATCGAACTTCTGCTGCTGACCTCAAGAAGACTTATGCTTGTATTGATAACAAATACCGGTCGAGTTGAGCAGCGAGTTTTAGAGTTGCCATACTCGCTAGCCGAGCATTCTCTCTCAGATTTGAAATCCAAAATGAATAATTTGGTTTTTGGCAAGAGTATGGCTGATGTAGGCAATTCACTGGAAACGCTTCTGGAGTATCTATCACGCGAAGAGAGAACTTCAGCCGCTTTGATTATTTCAAATCTCATAGAAATGTCTTTAGAAAAGCCGGAAGAGAGAGTCGTGTTGGCGGGAACCGCAAATTTAACTCGATCCGGAAGTGAAGTCTCCAACGATATCCATGGAGTCCTCGAGACTTTGGAGGAGCAAGTAGTCTTGTTGAGATTATTAAGTGACTCCGGAGAGACGATGCGCGTAAGGATTGGGTCAGAACAGCCAGAAAAAAGCTTGAAAACTACAAGTTTGGTGACGATGGGATATGGCAATCACGGGAATTCTTTGGGCGCGCTGGGAGTTCTCGGTCCAACTCGTATGGATTATTCAACGTCCATGTCTGCAGTTCAGGCGGTTGCGCGTTATGTCGGAAGATTCTTAACGGATGGCAAATGATGGCAGATCTTTATCAGACACTTGGAATTGATCGAAGCGCAACTCAAGATGAGATAAAACGCGCCTATCGAAAATTGGCTCGTGAAATGCATCCTGATGTAAATCCAGATCCAAAAATTCAAGATCGATTCAAAGAAATAACAGCTGCATATGAGGTACTAAGTGATCCACAGAAGCGAAATTCATATGACCGCGGCGGCGATGGATTTGCCGGTGGATTTGGCGGTTTCAGTGACATCATGGATGCTTTTTTCGGCGGGGGAACTGCGCGTGGACCTCGGCCACGAATGCGACAAGGTCAAGATGCTCTTATTCGTGTAGATATAGATCTTGGCGAGGCTTGTTTTGGAGTAACAAAAAATTTGGCAGTAGAAACAGCAGTAATCTGCACAAAATGTGGCGGCGATGGATGCGAGGCTGGGAGTTCGCCAAG
This sequence comes from Actinomycetota bacterium, assembly GCA_041165565.1. Lineage (GTDB taxonomy): Bacteria > Actinomycetota > Actinomycetes > Nanopelagicales > Nanopelagicaceae > MAG-120802. Next base: position 11,041 of record JBEANJ010000014.1, read on the forward strand.
GACCTGCGATATTTGTCGAGGCAGGGGTGAAGTGCAACAAGTGACTCGTTCATTTATTGGGCAAGTTATGACTTCAAGACCATGTGGCACCTGCCAGGGCTACGGCACTGTTATTGCAAATCCTTGTCGAGAGTGTGATGGAGATGGACGTGTGCGATCTCGACGAGAGATTGAAGTAAAAATTCCAGCAGGTGTTGATTCTGGTAATCGAATTCAGTTGAGTGGACAAGGTGAAGTTGGACCCGGTGGTGGCCCGGCCGGCGATCTTTATGTAGAGATCGAGATTGACGAACATGAATTCTTGGTGCGTGACGGCGATAATTTACATCTACAACTAAATGTTCCAATGACAAGTGCAGCTCTTGGAAGCACCCAGAGCGTTGAGACATTAGATGGTGAAATTTCGGTAGAAATAAAACCTGGCGCTCAAAGCGGTGATGTAATCCCAATTAGAGGAAAAGGCATGACTCGACTTAGGGGTGGGGGACGTGGCGAACTTTATGTCCACTTGAATGTGGAAATTCCAACGAAACTTTCAAAACCAGAGGAAGAGCTCCTGAGATCGTTCGCGAAGATGCGAGGCGAAGCGACTCAGGCAAATCAAGTCCGTAAGGGAAGTGAAGGCGGATTATTCACTAAATTCAAAGACGCGTTACGAGGTCAATGATGCTGCCTCTCTTCATAGTTGAAAATATTCCAGATCGTGGAGATGTAGTAATTGAGGGAGATGAAGCACACCATCTTGGCGTCACGCGCATAAAAGTTGGTGAACGTATCTCGGTTACCAATGGAATGGGACGCCGAGCTGAGGTGGAAGTGCTTGATATAAACAAGAGAAATGTTGGTTGCCGCATTATTGATGTTAATGATGAGCCTAGACCGAGAACCATTTTGACCGTCGTTCAAGCGTTAACAAAAGGGGATAGAGCTCGTGAAACAATCGAACTATTAACTGAGGGTGGCGCTGAGATCATAATTCCTTGGCAGGCGACAAATTCCATCGGAGAATGGAAATCAGAAAAAGATGCCCTTTCTAAATGGAAATCATGGACAAGAGAGGCCACGAAACAATCTAGAAGGAGTTGGATACCTCAGATACTTGATTTACATACGACTGCCCAGATAAGAAATAGAATTCAAGATAGCGAATTGACTTTTGTTTTTCATGAATCAAGCAGCTCTCAACTAAGTGAAAATTTGGATTTAGCACCGCCAAAAGAAGTCACGCTAATTATCGGTCCGGAAGGCGGAATAACTGAGGATGAATATGCTGGATTTCTATCTGCAGGCGCTCGGGGTGTAAAGCTTGGCCGACCAGTATTTCGCTCCGCCCATGCTGGCGTGGCCGCTCTAGCTGCAGTACAAACTGGCCTAAAAATCTGGTAGATATCAACCATGGAATGTATCTTCTGCAAGATTATCGAGGGCGCGATTCCTGCGAAACTAATTTATGACCACAACGGGGTAATTGCTATTGAGGATATAAATCCTCAAGCTCCAACCCATTTGTTAATTGTTCCCAAAAAGCATTTTGAGAATGCTGGCGAGATTGCCGATAGTGATAGTGAAACTCTTGCTGAGATGTTTAAAGTTGCCAAAGAGTTAGCAAAAAGTCACAGCCTCTCCGGTTATAGAACAATCTTTAATACCGGCGCTGATGCTGGCCAGTCAGTCTTTCACGCTCACCTTCACCTAATGGGTGGGCGAGCGTTTGGATGGCCACCTGGATAGACTTAAGCCAATGCCCAGCGCACTAATCAAATTACCCTTAGATATCTCCAGCGTATCTTTGACTGGCCCAAACGATGCCTACATAAGAGCGATAGAGCGGGCATTTCCCGAGGTAGTCACAACAGTTCGCGGTAATGAAATCTCTCTTAAAGGCCCCGCCGAATCAGTAGCCAAAGTTGAGCGATTGGTTGAAAACTTTCTAGCAGTCGTACGTGCTGGCCAACCGCTAAGCGATGACGCGGTCCGGAGATCCATTTCAATGATACTTGGCGATGGCAATGAAACTCCCGCCGAAGTTTTAACTCTGAATATTCTAAGTTCACGCGGTAAGACGATTCGTCCGAAAACTGTAAATCAAAAGAGATATGTTGATGCGATAGATAAGAACACGATTACTTTCGGAATTGGACCAGCCGGAACTGGAAAAACTTATTTAGCGATGGCAAAAGCAGTCCAATCTCTCCAGGCAAAGCAGATTAATCGAATAATTTTGACGCGCCCAGCCGTGGAAGCCGGAGAGCGATTGGGCTTCTTGCCAGGAACGTTACATGAAAAAATTGATCCGTACCTTCGTCCACTTTTCGATGCGCTACATGACATGTTAGACCCTGATGCAATACCAAGATTAATGTCATCCGGCACTATTGAAGTAGCACCGCTGGCTTACATGCGCGGTCGAACCTTGAATGATTCATTTATAATATTAGATGAAGCCCAGAACACTTCTCCCGAGCAGATGAAAATGTTTTTAACGAGGCTCGGTTTTGGATCAAAAATGGTAGTTACCGGAGATATCACACAGATTGATTTACCGAGCCATCAGGAATCGGGACTTTCAATTGTTCGTGGAATTTTGGATGGAATTCCGGACATTACTTTTATGGAGTTGACTTCAGAAGATGTAGTAAGACATCGATTGGTTAGTGAAATCGTTGATGCATATGGAAGATTTGATAATCAAGGCAATCGTGCCGCACGAAGAGATAATAAACCGCGTTCTCTTCGTAACGAGCGCTAAACATCAATAGTAATTACTGATGTTTATCGAACTTACTGATCTGACAGATTCTAATCTTGATACGAATCGGCTAAAGGCCTTGGCCGAATTCTCAAGTATTCGAATGGGAATTCATCCCGAATCAGAGCTAAGTATTTCGTTAGTTGATGAGCAGGAAATGAGCGCACTTCATATGCGGTGGCTAAATGAAGCGGGTCCTACCGATGTGCTTTCATTTCCAATGGACGAACTAAAGCCAAACTCTTCAGCTGATGGTCCTGGACTTCTAGGAGACATAGTTTTATGTCCAGATTACGCAAATAAACAGGCTAAGGGCGCTGGTCACTCACTCGAGGAAGAGCTTGAGGTATTGACCGTCCACGGAGTCCTACACCTTCTCGGATTCGATCATCGAGAAAATGAGGAGAAAATTGCTATGTTTTCGCGTCAGGAAGAGATTCTGAGAGAATGGCGCTCTCGCTCATGAGCCCATTTAATTTAATCCTAGTGATATTGCTATT
>JBEANJ010000015.1:0-15631 GCA_041165565.1 Actinomycetota bacterium
ACGTTCAGCTAAATAATCATTTGTGGTAACAATATGAACTCCATCGCCACTTAGCGCGTTCAAATACGCGGGTAAAGTTGCAACTAAAGTTTTACCTTCACCAGTCTTCATTTCTGCGATATTTCCCCGATGGAGCGCAGCGCCGCCCATAATCTGAACGTCATAGTGTCGCTGGCCAAGGGTTCGCTTTGATGCTTCCCTGACAACTGCAAAAGCTTCGGGCAAAAGATCATCAAGAGTTTCACCATCAGAAAGGCGCTTTTTGAATTTATCGGTCATCTCACGAAGTTGCGCATCCGTCATTGAAGAAAAAGTGGATTCGTGAGAATTAACTTCTTCTGCAACTTTGAATAGTTGTTTGAGTGCTCGGCCTTCCCCAGCACGAAGAATCTTGTCAAGCAGCGCCGCCACGTACCGACCTTCCTTGATGATTAATAATGCCCCTATCCTATTGCTAGTCTCCGTTTAGTTGCACATGCGGTTGCCGCCCCGATAACTGTCAGATTTCTCTCTTCAAGCACACGAATCGCCTCTCGTAAGGTGCTACCTGTGGTTATGACATCATCAATAACAATTACTGACTTACCAGAAATATTGGGTCTTACTCCAAGAGCTCCTTCTAAGTTTTGAATCCGTTCTTCTTCTGTTAGAGAACTTTGATCGGCAACGCGCCTCCTAATTTCAAGAGCCTCCAAAATTTCAATTTCTGTTCGCAAATGCGGATCTTTCATCATTAATTTTGCAATTTCTTTCATCGAATCGAAGCCGCGGCGCCTAATTGACCTCGGTTGTGAAGGAATTGGGATAACCGAAATGGGGAAATCTATTTTGAAATAATTAATTGATATAACTATTGCGGACGCGAAGAATTTTTGTGCAGAAATAAAGCCTCTTTCTTTGGCTAATAGCATTAACTTTCCAGTAGTTTCGTCGTAAGGCAAGCTAGAGACAATTGAAAAAGATTCTCCATGAATAAATCTTGGTTTTGGTGTTAAATACTTTTTACACTCAGCGCAAATGTCCACTCCAAGGTTGCCGCAATTCATACAACTTGGGGGAAAGAGAAGAGTTCTTGCGCCTCGGGTTACAGATTCGAAAAATAGTTTTCTCATAGGAAAATACTGAAGGTGATTTAAAATTATTTGGAACTATTTTTGACGAATGTTAATTTTGAGTTGATGCTGTGGAAGGTTCCAGCGGGTAGCTTTCAATGGACATTCCCGCAATTTTCGGAATGGTCAAGACAAAATTTGCACCTTTTCCAGTCTCACCCCATACCTTGATATCGCCGCCATGAAGAATTGCATCCTCTTTAGCGATAGAAAGTCCAAGTCCGGTCCCGCCTCTTTCTCTAGACCTTGATGGGTCAGCGCGCCAGAAACGGTCGAAAACGCGATTCCAATATTGCTTCTCGATACCTATGCCATAGTCCCTAACACCTCTTCGTGAGTCTCCGTCAATTAATGTTCTCTCGCTACTCGGCTGTAGGTTTATCTTGGACCCTCTTTCTAGTGCAACCGGCGCGAGATCATCAATGCATTTCTTCACTACAACATTCAAATCTATTTTGGTGAAATTCAAGGTTGCGGCCTCAGCATCAAATCTGCTTACTTCGAGAAGATCCTGTAGTAACTGCTCAAATTTCTCGATTTGGGATTGCAGCAATTCAGCGCTACGAGCAATATTCGGTTCAAAATTTGCTCGGGCTCCACTTATTACATCGGCTGCCATTCGTATAGTTGTCAAAGGAGTACGCAACTCGTGTGAAACATCAGACACGAATCGTTGTTGGATTCGGGATAGATTTTCAAGTCGACTGATCTGCTCTGCTAATGTCGTGGCCATTTGATTAAAGGCAATTCCCAACCGTGCGGTCTCATCTTCACCTCTGACCGCCATACGTGTAGTTAAGTTTCCTGTCGTCAGCGATTCGGCGACTTCGGCTGCAATTTGAATCGGCTTGACCGAGATTCGAAGTACAAAAGATGCAGTTAGAAGGATTAGAACTAGTAATAGGAATCCCGTAACCCATAACGATTGACCTATGAGATTTATGCTTCGTTCTTGGGATACGAAGTCATAGGCCATATACATCTCATATTGACCAAGCTTTGGAATATCAAGCTCTTATTTATATAACTAAGGGTGCCCCTCTCCCAAGTGAGTTCCTCACTAGTCAAAGTAACTTCACGAAGTGATTTGGGAATTGATTCTGGTTTTAAGAAATTGGAAGTTAAATTCGAAGGAACACCTTTAAGTTTCAGACCTTTGGTATTGATAAGTACTACTTCTCTACCTGATTCTGCTGCGCTCACATTTGTTGATTTAACAACTTCTTCTGCGAGCGATCTGAAGTTTGGTTTTGCGTTTAAAGATTCGATGGTGAATCGGTATTTTGCAAATTGAATAGCAGCGCGACCTTCAGATATCGCGGACGCGATTTTATCTTTGTAGATACCATCCTCTAATCTGTTGTAGAGGGTAGTTCCGATAGCAGAAATCAATAAAAGCGAAACCACTGCAGAAAGACTAAAAACTTTTAAAAATAAGGATCTACGAAAACCTGAGATGAGCCGAATCAGATGCTTCATCGTTACGCTTTAGCGCCGGATCCGCCCGCCTTGTAGCCAACACCACGTACCGTCAGAATTATCTGGGGCGCTTCCGGTTCATGTTCAATCTTGGCCCGTAAACGTTGGATGTGAACATTTACTAATCGCGTATCAGTAGAGTGTCGGTAACCCCAAACTTCACCAAGAAGCGCTTCTCGGGTAAAAACGCGACCCGGTTCTTTTGCCATGGCTACTAATAAGTCGAACTCAAGACGGGTTAACGGTATTTCTTTTCCATTTCGCAAGACCGAGTGCTCCACAATGTCGATTGAGAGATCGCCAATCAAAAGATTTCCATTTATGTCGCCGCTGGAGCGTCGTAACCGAGTTCTTATTCGCGCAATTAATTCAGATGGTTTGAAGGGCTTCACCATGTAATCATCGGCACCGGCTTCTAAGCCTTTTACTATGTCATGGGTATCACCTTTAGCCGTTAGCATGACAATTGGAACGCGTGATGATTGCTTGCGGATTGCCTTACAAACTTCAATGCCATCAGTTCCAGGAAGCATTATGTCTAGTAAGACTAAATCTGGCTGGCTATTTTTGAAAACTTCTATGGCCTCGTCACCGCGACTAACCAAATCAACTTCCATGCCGACACCATTTAGAACTATGCCAAGCATTTCAGCAAGATCTTGGTCATCGTCGACTACGAGAACTGATGTCATTAGCTTCCATGCTCCCAAGAACTTAGGTATTCCACTTGAACTCCAGTCAAATTATCAATCTCTGCGCCCATGCTCTTCAACTTCAAACGGGCAATCTCTTTATCAATAACTTTAGGTACTTCGTGCACGCCAGGCTTGAGACTTGCGGCTTCTTTGAGTAACCACTCGGCGGCAAGTGCCTGATTCGCAAATGACATATCAAGCACAGCGGCCGGACTTCCCTCAGCCGCCCCTAAGTTAACTAGTCGACCTTCAGCAATTAAGAGAATTCGATTTCCATTTGAAATTTGATACTCATCGGTTGCGTGACGAATTTGAGGATTCTTCTTCGTATTTTTTTCTAACCATTCGACGTCAATTTCGATATTGAAATGTCCCGCGTTTGCAAGAATCGCACCATCTTTCATTACTTCGAAATGTTCTTTAGAAATGATGGTTCGATTGCCTGTGACGGTAATGAAAATATCACCAATTCGTGCTGCCTCAATCATAGGCATGACTCGAAAACCTTGCATCAAAGCATCAAGGGCTTTTGTGGGATCGACCTCGGTCACAACCACATCGGCCCCTAATCCACGAGCACGATCAGCAACACCTTTGCCGCAATATCCAAAACCAGCAACAACAAATACTTTGCCAGCAATTAATTGGTTGGTTGCGCGAAAAATTGCATCCATTGTTGATTGTCCAGTTCCATACCTGTTATCAAACATATGTTTGGTATCGGTATCGTTTACAGCAATCATGGGGAACTTGAGGGCGCCGTCTTTTGCCATTTGAGAAATGCGAATAACGCCCGTTGTTGTCTCCTCGCATCCTCCAGCAACTTCTGATAGCAATTCAGTTCGAGTTGTATGAAGAGTATTGACCAAATCACAGCCGTCGTCGAAAACTTGATTAGGAGAAATATCTAGAGCTGCGTTTATATGTCGGTAGTACCCATCTCGATCAATTCCTTTTTTGGCAAAAACACTTATCCCGAAATCATGCACGAGAGAGGCGGCAACGTCATCTTGAGTCGATAGCGGATTTGACGCACAGAGCGCGAGTTGGGCGCCGCCTGCTTCTAGCGTACGCATTAGATTGGCGGTCTCAGTAGTTACATGCATACAAGCAGAAAAACGTACGCCCTTGAAAGGTTTTTCTCTTAAGAATCGATCACGTATCTGGGCAAGAACCGGCATATTTCGATCTGCCCATTCAATTCTTTTCTTGCCTGTTACTGCTAAGGCGCTATCTGCGATTTCATGTTTAGGTAAATTGCCGCTCACAATACTCCCTGACTATTTGATTTTCTCGAAGGCTGGAGTTTACTGCTTTTTCAAGATATCGAGAACTTGATCGACTAGCTTCGTGGTGACATCAGCAGTATTAGCTTCTACATTAAGGCGCAAGAGTGGTTCTGTGTTTGATGGTCTGAGATTAATCCACCATGAATCTGATGAGATAGTCAATCCATCCAATTCATCAAATTCGATTGGGCTAGTTCCGTTCATGAAAAAGTTCTTTACATTGTTTAGTGCGGCGTTCTGGTCCTTGACTCTTGTATTCAACTCTCCGCTACTTTTGTACCTGTTGAATGGAGAGAGAAGCTTTGAGAGTGGCTTGCCTGAATCAAGGAGTGCCGCAATCGCATGTAACGCTGCCAACATACCTGAGTCGGCGCTCCAAAATTCTTTGAAATAGAAATGGCCAGAATGTTCGCCGCCAAATATGGCTCCTGATTCTGCCATCAGAGATTTAATGAAGGAATGTCCTACTCTGCTGCGCAGCGGAATCCCGCCAAATTCTCTAATTGTTTCTGGAACTGCCCGTGAACAGATCAAATTATGAATAATTGTGGCACCAGGATGAAGTGAGAGTTCGCGTGTAGCAATCAAAGCCGTAAGCGCTGAAGGGTCAACTAAGGCTCCAGTTTCATCAACTAAGAAACACCTATCGGCATCGCCATCGAAGGCTAAACCGATATCTGCTCTCCGTTTTCGGACAAGTGATTGCAAATCCCGTAAATTCTCAGGATCTATTGGATTTGCTTCGTGATTCGGGAAGGTTCCATCAAGTTCGAAATAAAGTGGATGAACTTCAGAATTTATTCGCTTCATCACCGCAGGAGCGGTATAGCCCCCCATACCATTTCCAGCATCGATTGCAATTGAGATAGAGCGACCTTTAAATTCTTTACTAAAAGTATCCAGAGGAAAAAGTGAAAATAAAAAGTCTACGTAATCATCGAGCATCGAGACTTCAGACACTTTTCCAGAATTTCGAAGCGCCATCGAGGCGCCATTTCTTATGGATTCACGGATCCAACCCAAACCAGAATCTTGACCGATAGGACGGGCGCCACTTAGACAGAGTTTTATTCCGTTATATTCCGCTGGATTGTGGCTAGCAGTGAACATCGCCCCCGGTAGATTTTTTGATCCTGAAGCAAAATAAAGTTGATCGGTAGCTGCTAAGCCAATTCTGATAACGTCAAAGCTTTGTGATATGAGTCCATTAGCAAATGCCGTTGCAAGTTCAGGTGACGAGGGTCGCATATCTTCACCAATAACTACTGTTCCAGGCTCTTTTTTCATTTCGAGAAAAGAGGCAAAGGCGATACCTGCTGCGAAGGCGAAGTCTGGAGTAAGTTCTTTATCTACGAGGCCACGTATGTCATAAGCCTTGATGATTCGATCGACAAGTTCCATCAATCTTTGGGATTAGGTATGGATCTCAAATGACCCCTCCGACCAACTTCAGGAGTCCTGTCAGAGGTGGATGGATTTACTTTAGCTACATTTCTAACTGCGTCAGCTATTGCCATTAAATCTTCCGGTGACGGTTCGGCGTTTCCACCAGATTCATGTTTAATAACATTCCAACCCTTAGGTACTGTCAATCTCTCACTATGGTTGGCACAAAAATCAAAAGTATGAGGTTCGGCAAAGGTAGAGAGCGGACCTAAGACAGCCGTCGATTCTGCATAGATATAAATTAAAGTTCTTGCCGCCGGTTGGCGACAACCACTTTTCGAACAGGTGCGGCCGCTGCCACTTGGTCTTACCGGTTCTTGTTCACGCATGTCAGCAGGTTAGTCGTAACCCCTTGAAATTGTGGGATTCTGGCTATTAGCGCGACTGTATTACCGATATGTCTGCGACCGGTCTCGTTGCGCTCTCGAGAGATGCCGCCTGATTGAGCGCCAGATGAGTTAATCCATCATTGCTGACCCAGGTCATTGCGGCCCTAACCTGAGTTCTATTTAAGATTCGGACTAATCTTGAATTGGCTGGGAATTGCCAATTCACAATTTCTTCTCCAGCTAAGTTCTTGATTGAGCTCTTTCCATCGCGATTTCTAATTTCAACTGTTGTATCAATTTTCTCTCCGATTAGTGTCAGAGTTGGTTCGAGTCCATAAAGATTAAATCCAATTTCGTTTAACGGAACAGCAGGAATTGACCAGGTAAAATCAGAGATATTTCCACTCCTCAATTCGGTTATTACGGATGCGACAAAAGGCGATTCCGATTCAATCTTCAAACCAAAGTTAGTTCGTCCCAAATCTAAATCAACTAATTCAATCTCTCTGACTTGAAGAGAATCCAATCTAATTTCACTTAGTTCTACGGGAATATAAACTCCGTCGGAAGAGATAATTTCCACGGAAGCTGTACTTTCAACATCAGATACGTTCATTATGCGAATTGAGTGCTTCAACTTGCCGGTCGAACCATACTTTGCGAGTAATCCCGGAATTATCTGGACCTTTACTGGTTCATTTATGGATGAGACAAAATCTGCCCCGAGGTTTCTTAAACCCTTTATTCGTTCATCTAGCAAATAGCTTGTGACCCTACCGCCAATAGTCTTTACATTAATAACAAGTTGCGATGAACCAGGATCAAGGGAGTCAACTCGAAGAATTCTTTCACTTAAAGCTTTGACGCTAATACTCTCTGGCGTGCGGGGTCCAGTCTCATTGAAAACTGTAACTTCGACGATTGCATCACTTAATCCACTATTTACTAACACCAATTTTCCACGACTAGTTACATCAGCAGTTCCACCGACAAACCAAGAACTTTCCTGGCCCGAACCGCAAAGAGCGGCAGCCGTCCATTTTGAATTCTTCGATTGAATCGTAATGCTGTCGTTAGGGTTTCCAGCGACCACAATTGCACGTTTTAGATTGCTGGGATTTCCAACATTTAATTCTGAAAATCCAGAAGCCTTCCTACTTAAATCTCGAACACCGACTGACTTTGCGGGTAGTAATGTCGTCAATCTAGAATCATTAATTGGACCAGGACATGTTGTTACGGAATAACTTCTACTAATCTCAGATGATTTTGAGTTCTCTGAGTCCGGCAGTAAAAAAGCTAGATGAGCAATAATGATAAAAATGAGTAATGCACCGGCAGCTCTACTCTCTTTCATGAGAGCTCCTCTATTCGAATATCGCCTCGACGGCGACGAGCTGGTAGGGCTAACACGATTAAAGTGAAGAATGCGAATATCTGAATAGAAATCCAAGCTCTTCTCGATGTGGAATCATGATAAATTCGAAATTCACCTGGGGATGGAATTTCAAAGGTAGGTGTTCCCGATTCAGATCTAGATGCCTTTATGGTTTCTTGATTAAGAGTTACTTTCCAACGTGAATCAAATTTCTCGGTGATGATTAATTGGCCAGGGGAACTTAGAATTCCTGAGGCTCCCAAATCGTCACTTGGAATCGCTAATCGCTCGCCGCTATCTGATATAAAAAGTATTCGAGGTAAAGCCTCGCTCACTTTCCAAGTTATTCCTTCATCAGTCTTAGAAGATCTAACAAATCCACCAACTCCATCAATAGTTCGCGCCAATTCTTCATTTACAGGACGCGCCAAGAAAACGTAACTAATGCCATTTGCCGCTAGAACTTTGCTGGCGTCAATACCAGCGCCGGTTACTAATTCTGAGATAGCTTGATCGACTTCTTGAGATAGCCCAACGATAACGTCTGGTTCACCAAGACGAATATCACTTTCTCTTGCAATAAAGAACTTTGTCTCACCATTTGAAGAACGTATTACGAGGGTCTTAAAGCGCTCGCTAGTTTGGGCGCTTACAGTCAAGAATGCGGGAAGCGCATCCTTTGACTTACTTTGTAGCGGAGCGCTTGATGCAGAAAATATCCACCAAAACATAGATGCCATAAGTGAAAATATTGAAAGCGCAGATATGAATCCCATTAATAGATGTCGGTAGTCAATTGAACTCTCTGAAATTTTCGGTAAATAGTTATCAATCATGATAACTCCAGCCAAGATGGAAACTAGCGTTGGAATTACAAGCAAGCTGCCAACCCACAACGGTGTTGATATAAGGCTGCCATGTCCTGCGACATTTTGGCTTCCAAAAATCATCGCAGCGCCGATGAAAAACAGGGAAACCTCACCAAAGCGAGCTACTTTGCTTACGAATAGTGAAATTAGCGCAATTGCTAAAACAGGAGAAACTAACCAGAGTGGTGGTGAACCAACGCCGCCAGGGTTTGCCAACATGATTGATGCAACACTTCCACCACCGAGTGCTAGGCCAGGATCTAGCAGGAATCTAGAAGGATGTAGGACTAAGTCGATTGACCAGGGCGCGCATATAACAAATGGGGTACCCAAAATAGCGATTCGCCTCGAATTTCTATCATCGAAAACGGCTTTGGTGAATCCACCTTTGTTGAAAGAGACCACATCTAGAATTGCCAGAATAAATTGCCAAATAAAAATTACTAAAAATGCGATCGGCGAGAAAGCGAAAACCAAAGTCATCAGAAAGGCCATGCGCCAAGTTCTGCGCCAACCAAGTAGCTCGAGAGCCTCTAAACCTAGGAGTGATCTGACAATCCACGGTCCGATAACAGCCAGCATTATGGTGCCTAATCTGCCCGAATTTAAAGATCCAATTACAACTGGAGCCATGGAATAGAGAAGTGCTGCGCTAAGTGCAAGGTAATGCAGTTCCGTGAATTTTCTGGCTAGCCGATATGCTCCAAAAAATGCCAGTGGGATCGCCAAGACTAGAAGTATTGACATAAGTAGCTTCGCATTAAAGAAAGTAATAATTGAGGTCAATCCCAAAAAAGCTATCCACGGGGGCATATTTACGCTAGACCCGAGTCCAACTGTGTGCCAAGAATTTGCATACTGACTTAAGAGGGAAATTCCACTTTCGGGCGTTATCGGAAGTGCGCCACCCACCAAATCAAAGAGTCTTTCACGGAAGGCAATTAGTGAGATTAGAAATACGATGATTGAAGAGGTGAGAATTGGTCGATTTTTAATGTTTTGAAAAATTGAAGGTGATTTGACCAATTCAATATCGGCATTTTCGGCTACTTCATCACTGAAATCTAAGGAAGAATTATTTAAGTATTGCGCCGAGTTCTCACGTTTTACTTTGAGCGAACTTTGCCGCCAACTTCGAATTAAAGCATCGCTTGCTCGATCAATTGTTGCAGCTAATTGAGTACCTCTTGGAGGAACAAATCTAGAAATAACTCGGGACGAGAGCAAACGGACAGCTTTTCGGGCTCTGCGAGCACGGATTAAATCTTGAGGTTGTGCCAATACAAGTGAAACAGCGGCAATTTCATCTAGCGCATATCCCGGACGTTTTGCTAATAAGAATCCGATAGAACGAAGTAGCGCCGCTCCAAATAGTTGTAGTGCGATAAATGGCGTCAGCCAGAGAGACGAGTTCGCCATCAACACATAAGCCGCATGTCTTCGATCAAGAAGCAGTGGCCTGTGCAAAAAGGCATTTGCCACATCAATGCTGCGTCGCTCGTTTGCCGCAGCTTCTGCATGGAATGCAATAGCTTGTGAAGCAACAATTGCAGTGTGGCCTGCAGTGTGGATGCGCCAGCCGAGATCTACATCATCACGAAATAGGGATAGTTCTGGATCAAATCTGCCCACTTCATCAAATACGTCTCTTCGAATTAAGGCTCCTGCGGTACTGACCGAGAGAACTTCTCCAACATTGTCATGTTGACCTTGATCTTTCTCAAGATACTCAAGTCCAGTCCACCTTGAACCGTTCGAAGTAATACTCACTCCAACTTCCAACAAATGGTTTCGGTCATACCAACCCCGAAGTTTGGGTCCAGCGATTGCGGCTTGTGGTCGCTCATCGACTGCGGCAAGTAACTCTAAAAGCGCATCTGCTTTTGGAGCGAAATCGTCATGGAGGAACCAGAGCCATTCTTGCTTGTCGGCGCCGCCGTTTTCCATCAATGAACTTTCTAAAGCCAAATCTATTGCAGCGCCAAAACCAGTATCTGAGGGCGCCTGCAAATATTTAATTCCAGCCTTCTTCAAATATTGAAGGGATTTATCTGTGGAACCTGTATCTATTGCAATTAAGTTATCAATTTGATGTTTCTGTGAAGTCAATGAGACGACAACTTCAGGGAGCCATTCCGCGCCATTATGTACAACTAAAATTGCATTTACATGGTGGCGTGAGCGCAACGCGCTTGAAGTAATCCCAGATTTAGAAGTCGGCATTCAACCGCCTCGCCTCGTTGAAATTAAGTGATGAAATTACGCAGGACGACGTTTTAGCCGACGACGTTCGCGTTCTGAGAGTCCGCCCCAGATTCCGAATCTTTCATCGTGAGCAAGCGCATATTCAAGACATTCTTGGCGAACTTCACATGCCAGGCAGACTCGCTTCGCTTCTCGAGTCGAGCCACCTTTCTCAGGAAAGAAAGCTTCAGGATCGGTCTGGGCACAGAGCGCGCGCTCTTGCCAAGAGAGTTCAACGACCTCGCCATTGCCTAATTGGATACTTGGACCTGATTGGTAATTCTGCTCATTACGACGAGCATCAGCCATGTTCACTCCCACTAGAGGGGCCGACCCCGCGGTCGGCTCAATAGAGCGAATTACACTCGTGTTATTCCCCTGAAGTCAAGTTAGGAAAGGGGGAAAAGGGCTAAAAACCGTGAATGATCTCACGGAGATTTGAACCCGTTTTTACACGTGATTTTGCAGCGATGTAGCTGTTTTCGATAATCGCACCACTTTCAATCACGGCGCCTTGCGCAACAATCGAGCCAGAAATGTGCACATCGCTATGAATTAAAGAGTCAGCCTCTATGAAACTACCGCCATCGATAATCGCAGTTTGATGGATGGTTGCTGCTGGAGATATCAATGCTGCGCCGTGTTTCCGGCGCACGAGATCTCGGGAGGCTCGGACCATTGCTTCAGGGGTACCCATATCAATCCAATAACTTGTATCTAGATATCCATAGAGATCACAGCCATCAGATAGCCATTTTGGAAATGCATCACGTTCGATACTAATTACCGTCCCCTGCGGAAGTTTTTCAATAATTTGAGAATTGAAAATATAGCAACCCGCATTTATGGAGTTTGCTTTTGGATCAGGCATCTTTTCTAGGAATTCCAAAACTCGGCCGTCTCGATCAATCGGTACGCAACCGTAAGGTCTTGCATCTGCTACCTCAATTAGATGGAGTGTTATTTCAGCGCCCCGCTCAAGATGAAATTGGCTCTGGGCCATCAGATTATGCTCGCTTAGTACATCTCCATTAAAAATAAATATAGATTCATCAGATTCAAGGGAGAGTTCCGCAGCAGCATTTGCTATGGCTCCGCCAGTTCCAAGCGGTTCTCTCTCCACCGCATATTTAATAGAGACTCCAAATTTTTCGCCATCTCCAAAATACGGTTGGAAAACATCAGCAAGGTATGAAGTCGCTAGAACTATTTCTTTTACTCCAGCATCCCTAGCTTTGAGAATTTGGTGTTCCGTGACCGGAGCTCCAGCAATCTTTATCATCGGTTTTGGCGTCGAATTAGTTAAGGGGGCCAATCGCGTTCCTTTGCCACCTACTAAGAGAATTGCTTTCTCAATTGCCGGTTTCACGCGCTAATTCTCCGAGCCGCTTCGCTAATTTGGCTATCGGTAGCGGTTAACGCGATCCGAACAAATTTTGATCCACTACTGCCGTAGAAGCTTCCCGGAGTTACAAGTATTCCGCGCTCTGCGAACCAAGCTACAGTCTCCCAATCAGATTCATTTCGGGTGCACCAGATATACAAGCCCGCATTTGAATATTCGATTTTGAAACCCAGCGCTGTCAAAGCAGGCAGAAGAATTCGACGACGGCTTCGATAGAGATCTGCCTGATTCTGGACATGTGTTTCATCTTGCAGCGCCACCGCCATGGCTTTCTGCACGGGCAGCGGCATCATCATCCCCAAGTGCTTACGGATTTCAAGAAGTCTTTTAATTAATTTAGGGTCTCCGGCGACAAAAGCAGCTCGATACCCTGCCAAATTTGATCGCTTCGAGAGCGAATGTAACGCAAGGAATCCAAGATTTTCTCCGGTCGCTCTCTTGAGAATCGATTCAGACTCTTCGCTATCAGGAAATGGAAGATAACACTCGTCGCTTGCGATTACGACTTGGTTATCTCTCGACCACTTAATAACTGCATCGAGTTCAGCTGGGGTGTGAACTCTTCCGGTTGGGTTTGAGGGATTATTTATCCAAACTAGATCTACATCTTTCGGCCAATTGCTGGGATCTATATCAACTTCTATAACTTCAGACCGACCAAAAATTGCACTTACGAAGTAGGTTGGATAAGCAATCTTCGGAATCAAGATACGTTTTGCTTCAAGAAGTGTTGGCAAGAGCGCCACCATCTCCTTTGAACCGATTGTCGGTAGTACATCAAATTCACCTGATGCCCCTAAACGATTGCGTACGTAATTTTCGATAGCGCTTCTAAGTTCTACGGTTCCAGTAGTTACCGGATACCCCGGTGAATTTGAATTTTTTTGTAGCTCTTTTTGAATGAAATCTGGAGTTGCATCAACAGGAGTTCCTTGAGAAAGATCTATTGCGCCAGATTTATGTTCACGCGCTTTAGCGCCAAATGGCGCGAGGGTGTCCCAAGGAAAATCTGGAAGCTTAAATGAGTTAGACAGTTTGGGCCGCGTCCTACTCCGGCTTCTTCTCTATCTGAAGCAGTTTTGGATGATCCTTACCAGTAGGTCCGACTTTGCTTGCGCCGCCAGGAGAACCTAATTCGTTAAAGAATTCGGAATTCACTTCCTTGTATTCAGTCCATTGAGATGGGACATCATCCTCGTAATAAATCGCCTCAACCGGACAAACTGGTTCACAAGCGCCGCAGTCGACACATTCATCAGGCTGGATATAGAGCATCCGCTCACCCTCATATATGCAGTCAACCGGACATTCCTCGATGCAGGACTTGTCTTTCACATCGATGCATGGAAGCGCAATTACATAGGTCACGAACGACTCCTAACCAGGACAGGTGCGACTATCGTACATAATCTACGCATATGGAGCGCGCAGGGGGCAGAGAGCTTCACCTCTACGACACTCTGACTCGCCAAATCAAGCCGGTAACGGTTAGTAATGGCAAGCAGGTTCGTATTTACTGCTGTGGCCCGACGGTTTATCGCGATGCGCATGTTGGCAATCTCAGAACTTTTCTACTTTCCGATCTGGTTACTCGGACTTTGAAATTTAGTGGATATGAAGTAGATCTCGTTCAAAATATCACGGATGTTGGTCATATGAGTGAAGATTTTGAGGAGGACAAAATACTGGCGCAATCCAAGAGTGAAAAGCGTGATCCATTTGAAATTGCCCGGGATTATGAAGCGAGATTTCATAAAGATTGTGCAGCCCTTGGAATAACAAAAGCTCGGCTCTATCCAAGAGCGAGTGAATGTATCGATTTAATGATTGAGTTTATTTCTAAGCTAATGGATATGGGGTTTGCTTATCGAGGTAGTGATGGTTCAATCTACTTTGATGCCGAGAAAGCTATCGATTACGGAGGATTGAGCGGAAACAAACTAGATGCGCTAAAGCCCGGACATCGATATGAATATGAAGAAGAGGGTGCGAAGCGATTCCATGCAGATTGGGCGCTCTGGAAAGCTGCCGGAAATAGAAAGGAGATGATCTGGCAGACGCCGTGGGGCGCTGGTTTTCCAGGTTGGCATATTGAATGTTCTGCGATGTCCTTGAAGTACTTAAACAACCATGTTGATTTACATATTGGGGGAATAGATTTGCGGTTTCCTCATCATGAAAATGAACGAGCACAATCAAATCCCATGGTAAGTGGTGAAGCCGTATCTAATTGGCTTCACGGTGAGCATTTATTGTTCGAAGGTCGAAAAATGTCGAAAAGTTCAGGAAATGTGGTGTTGGTTAGGGATTTGATTGAACGAGGTATAGATCCCCTAGCTCTTAGATTCTGCTTCATGGAGAATCGCTACCGGAGCCAGATGGATCTCTCTTGGGATTCTTTAAAAGCTGGGCATAATTTTCTCGCTCGGCTTCGGAAAACTTACGCAACCTCATCGAAAAGTGACCCAAGTGAGACTAAACAAGTATCAGAATTTGTAGAGTCTGTAGTTCATGATTTCCGAAATGATCTAGATACACCTAAAGCCATGTTAAAACTGAGAACTTTAGAGCGGCTTGAAATAAGCGATGGAGAAAAGCGAGCCATCTTCGAGAATATAGAACCGCTCTTGGGATTAGATCTCTTATCGCTTCGGCCTACTAGAACTCTTCCAGATAGCGCTGTTAAATTACTTGAGGAGCGCAAAGCAGCTCGCGCTGCCAAAGACTTTAATTTAAGTGATTCCCTAAGGGACCAATTAGCGGAATTTGGGGTTAATGTTCAAGACACAGCCAGCGGCCAGGAGTGGAGCTGGTCAATCGATCTTTGAGGTACGAGCAAAAGCAATCAACAGCCAGACAATTCCGCCGAGCAGAAGAAATGTTCCGTAACCATTTCCTTCTACTAAAAGTTCTCCGCCGTTACCTGTGCTGGCAGCTCGAACTACTATAAATAACCAACCAATTGCAAAAAAGAGAAAACTAGTACGGGTTCGATACATCTCTCTCAGCAAATATGTCGCAAGCATTAGGGCAACGCTGGAAATTATTAACCCGAATGGTCGATAAGCATTATGGAGAAAAACGCCAGAAATACCAATGCCGGTACCAAATAGCAGGCTAATCAGGTTACGAAGCATCGCTTGCTATCCCTGCAAAAAGATCGGTTTCTCGTCCATTTTCATCAAACGGGGCGCTAGCTGTGCCATGAGCAAGTCGATAAAACTCTCTCCCCCAAACTTTAAAACCGAGATTATCTGAGAGTGCAAAGAATGGTCCCGAAAGTGATATCTGTGTTGGGTGCGCTTTCATCGCAGCCATCTTCTTTGGAACATATTCCTCGGCTGTAATTACCGTCGAAACCAATTCATCAGGAGCAGCAAATGGA
>JBEANJ010000016.1:0-22560 GCA_041165565.1 Actinomycetota bacterium
AGAAGCACAAAAAGGCCAGCGACTATCAATAAGAAACCTATGACGGCCCGCGAGCGATTTGGCGTCTTACCGTTAAAGGTCGAGATCAACCGGGGATCATCTGCGGCGAGAGCCTCTTCCATCTCGGCAAGGAGGCGTTTCTCATGATCGGATAGTGGCATAACCAGAGAATAGTAGACGGGGCTATCGAGCGAAAGTCGAATCGGTTATGAACTCCTGCAAACTCACTGAGAGCTATCTTCAATGAGTCGAGCCGGTTGCACCGAGCCTTGGCCAAAACGAGCGATTGCCCGATCGATTGCAATCTGGGCCTCTCGCCAACCTCGTTCACGACTTCCAAGCTCTAGTTGTTCGACGGCGCCACCTTCTTCGACTAGTTGATCCAACCCGATACCAAGCAGTCTGATTCGTGAGCCAGTTAAATTTAAAGATCTATACAACTCTCTGGAGATTTCAAAAACTTCACGCATTCCATTTATTGGCAAAGGCAAGGTTCGCGACTTGGTGAGATTTGTGAAATCGGAGAAGCGCACCTTGAGCGTAATTGTGCGAGCTCTAAGCGAGCGCCCACGTAGCCGCTGGGTAACGCGTTCGGCCAGACGTAACAATTCACGTTCGATATCTGCAAAATCCTCAAGGTCGTAAGAAAAAGTTTCAGCGGCGCTAATACTTTTCTCTGGAGCATCGACCACAACTTCACGAAAATCCCTACCCCAAGCCAATTCGTAGAGAGCCTCACCTGTGCTATCGCCTAGCGCTCTTTTTAGCGTGTTTAGTGGAGTATTTGCGATATCAGCAACAGTTCTTAAACCAAGTTGTTTCAGGGTCTCTCCAGTTTTTGGCCCGACGCCCCACAACTCTGTCACTGGCAGCGGGTGGAGAAACGTTAAAACTCTATCACTCTGGATTTCGAGCATTCCATCTGGTTTGCACCTTCCGGAGGCTAGCTTTGCAATAAATTTAGATGATGCAATTCCAACCGAACATGTAATTTTCTCTTCATTTCTAACTCGCTCTCGAATTAGAGTTGCGATTTCGCGCCCATTTCCAAAGATGCGTAGGGCGCCGCTGACATCTAGGAAGGCTTCATCCAACGAAAGCGGTTCCACATAAGGTGTGAATTGGAAAAATATCTCCATCACTCTTCGGGAAACTTCTGAGTATCGATCATGGTCGGGTGGAATAAATACTGCAGTTGGTGCCATCCGTTGTGCTTGTATTACGGGCATGGCGGCACGTATGCCGAATTTCCTAGCTGCATAATTCGCAGAGAGAACCACGCCCCGTGCGCCGGCACCGACAACTAATGGCTTGCCTTTATGTTCTGGGTGGTCGAGTTCAGATACGGAAGCGAAGAATGCATCCATATCGACATGGAGAATTGTTGAGGTCTCGCGCTGCATTTCACTCACAAGCGGCGAGGTTACGCCAATGGTTGTAAGCGCTAAATAGGTCCCAGGCCCCAGTGGCTCGCAGTGAGAGGCCTCTCGGCCCAGTGCGCCTGATGACTCCCCTTACTAACAAGAGAGAGGAACTTCTCAAAACTTTTGCATAATTATTCTGAGCATCTTCAAAAAAAGTAGAGTCATTGCACCCATAGCCATCATCTAAGGTAAGGAACATAACTCGCTTTCCAGAGCGAATCGGAGGAGTTTGTAGAGCGACTTTCACTCCAGCTACTAATACCTCGCTATTTGATCTGTGTTGGCGAAGATGGTCGGAACGGACTGCGCCTATGGTATTTAAAAATTCTGAGTAGAACTCGATCATATGATGCGAAATATCCATATTTAAATAAGTAATCTCATTTTCCACTAGCTCGTTTCTTTGTAAATCAGGAAGTCCAGTCTTTTCTAAGGCTGGGGTTAGATCGAATGTAAGTTGGGAGCTAGCGATGCTGATTTTCTGGCTGGAGCGAGACCAGCGATACAAATCATTTAAGTGGAGCAGTAGATCGCGGCGATTTAACTTTCCTTCATAGAGCGAGTCAAAAGCGCCTACCATTACTAAAGCTTCTGCTGTTGGCTTACTAGAACCCGAGCGATTTACAAAATCTGGGAGATCTATAAATGGTCTGGAGTTAATTATGGAGTCAATCTCGGCATCTGTTATCCCAGAGAGATCTTTGAGAGATACTCGAATAGCTCCGGAATCAACTCGATAGGTTTTATCAGATAAATTCACATCTAAAGGAGCTATTGGCACTCCGCATCTTCTAGCTTCATCTAGCATCAATCGCTTCGGGTACATCCCTGGTTCAT
The DNA here is from genome assembly GCA_041165565.1 of Actinomycetota bacterium. Taxonomy (GTDB): domain Bacteria; phylum Actinomycetota; class Actinomycetes; order Nanopelagicales; family Nanopelagicaceae; genus MAG-120802. Next base: position 2,262 of record JBEANJ010000016.1, read on the forward strand.
GGGTGAGAATCCCAGCAAAGAAGGCTGCTGGATAGTGTCGCTTCAGCCAAGCTGATTGATAAGTAGGAAGAGCAAATGCGGCCGCATGGGCTTTACAGAAACCAAATGATGCGAAGGCGCGTAACACTTCCCAGACTTCAGTTACTACTTTTAGTGGATATCCCAACTTAGTGGCTGCCGGAAAGAACCAATCGCAGACCGCTTGTTGGCCCTCTCGGTCGCCAAGAGCGCGCCGCTTTTCATCGGCTTGCGCCAATGAAACTCCAGTTAGCCGAGCGATTATCTCTATTACCTGTTCATGGAATACGACCACTCCCTCGGTTTCACGGAGAATCGGCTCTAAATCTTGGTGAATTATCGCTCGCGCTTTCCAACCTTGGCGAGCATTTAAAAATGGAGTAATCATGTCGCTCTTCATCGGACCTGGTCGGAAGAGTGAAATATCGATTATTAAATCGGTAAAAGTTTCTGGAGCAAATTTACCAACAAGCTCGCGTTGTCCTGGGCTTTCAATCTGGAATAGCCCCAAGGTATTAGTTGAGCGAATCAATTCAAAAGTTGAATTATCGTCAAGAGGTATTGCGTCGATATCTATCTTTTTTAACTCAACTCGCTCTATCTCTTTTACAGCATAAGCAAGGCTTGACTGCATCCGGACTCCGAGAATATCTAGCTTCAATAGCCCAATTACTTCTACATCATCTTTATCCCAGGGAATCATTGGGTATCCGCTGGCATTTTTTTCAACTGGTGCACGATCATAAAGAGATAGATCGGAGAGAACTACAGCGCAAGGATGCATAGCGAGATTTCGAGGAAGACCATCTAGTCGTTCTGCCAGTCCAACGGCCATCTTCCAGATAGGTGAAGCTAGATTTAGATTGCGCAATTCAGGTAGTTCATTAAGTGATTTACTAATATTTTTAGCCCTTATATGGGGCAAAGATTTTGCAACTAAATCAATCTCCATTGGAGGTAGCGATAACGCAGCCCCGACATCGCGAATTGCGTGTCTTGCCCTGTAGGTGTCGAACATGGCAACTGTCGCAGTTCGCTCTTTATAACTTGCGAAGACTTGATCATAAATCTCAAGTCGGCGAGCAGATTCGACATCAATATCGATATCAGGAAGGGCATTTCTTAGAGGCGAACAGAAGCGCTCCATCAAAAGTCCAAGAGAAAGTGGCTCAACTCCAGATATCCCAAGTAAGTGACAGATAAGCGATCCTGCGCCGCTGCCGCGAGCTGCAACTCTTATCCCACTTGCTCTAGCTTTATCGGTTATAGCGGCGACTGTTAGGAAATATGACTCATAGCCAAGTTGATTGATGATTGCCAACTCTTCTTCAAGTCTTGTTAAAACTTCGAAGTGATTATGCCTTGAGGATTCTGGATATTTACTAGAGATTCCAGCATAAGCGCGCTGTTTAAGAATCCGCGCCAACTCGACCTGATTTCTAGCGCCCAATAAAGATGGTTCTGGAAGATGTATAGAGCCAATTCCGATGTCATCTGATGGCGACAATTGAGCTGATTGAGCCCACTCCTGAGTAGTCCTAATCAGTTTTCTGCCATCTCTATCTCCGGCAGCTCTTGAAATTATTTCGGCTATTTGAAACATTTCATTGCTATCTTTTAAGAAAGCTTCGGCATTTTTGCGCTCCACTACATTTTTATGAAGGGGTAATAGATTTCGAGAAGCATCGAGAATATCTGCGATGGGTGCATCGCTACGCTCTTTCATCCTTACGGCATTAGTTAATAAAGCGGGAATTTCATTAGATCGAGCAAATCTGAGCATCCGAGCTGCGTGGGTAGTGGATCTATATCCTGATTTTTCTAGGTGGGATACGCACTCGATTGCTTGTGATTTGAAGATATCTCTAGTTTTATTAAATATAGCTAACGCCCTATCCTCTCTATGGGATGAGATTGATTTACTTATATCTGAGTTGGGGCCAAATAGCGCTAATAGATTTTTAGTATTTTTTTGATTCGCCTCAAAAATCTGGTAGTTGGCAGTTCCTGATTTCTTAATCGCAGTCATAACTCTTATTAGAGATTGCCAGTTACCTGGAGTTGCGAGCAAAGTAATTCGAGATTGATTCTCATACTCAATATCGACTCCGATGACGGGGGCTATCGAATTCTCTTTACAGCTAACCGCAAATTTAATTGCGCCAGCTAAGGTGTCGCGATCTGTTAAAGCTATCGAGTTCATATTTAACTCCACAGCTTTAGCGACCATCGCTTCCGGAAGGCTCGTCCCATATTTAAAGGAGTAGCCACTTGCTAGGTGTAGATGGGTAAAACTCATTATCAAGCAGGTCTAGATGTGGGACGGATTCGCCAGATTGGATTTGCTGGATCGGTTATCTCCTCGCGTTCAATTTCAAAAGTTGAAATAGCGCCCAATGGAGCCGCTTCTACTCGCCAGAGAATTCGAGAACCATCATCTGGGCGATAGAAGCCATCGCTAGCTCGATTCCACCAAGCCCCTGACTCACGCCAAGAAGAGAGAACTGCATGGATGCGAAATCGCCTTCCGCGGAAGGTGAACTCGATTGGCTCGCCTCCGGATAGGTAGATATTTGGTCTTTCGAACATTTGTTCGAACCTTAGCGAGAGCCACCGACTAACTGCAACCCATGCGTGTCTTACCCCGAAATTAGTTGAATTTTCAATTATCTAACCTATACTTTTTCAGTCCGCTTAATCGAAAGGGAAACATGGATATCGTCTTAATCATCGGTCGCGTGCTATTTGCGCTGATCTTCATCAACTCCGGAATCGCGCACATCACCAAGTTGCAAGCGATGACTGGCTACGCTCAATTCAAGAAAGTGCCAGCTCCTAAGCTCTCAGTAATCGTGACTGGATTGATGCTAATTATCGGCGGTCTATATATCGCTCTCGGCGTATACGCAGACCTTGGCGCAATACTCATTGCACTCTTCCTAGTTCTATCTGCATTCAAAATGCATGATTTCTGGACGATCCAAGATGCGCAAGCCAAGCAGGGTGAGACCATAAACTTCTTCAAAAATCTCTCACTTGCTGGCGCAGCTCTAATTATCTTTGTAATGGTTGGCACCGGAGTCGACTTTGGCCCAAGCATTACTGACGGATTCTTTAACCTCTAAATCATCTCCAAATACCGGCCTTGGTAGCGATACCAAGGCCGGTATCTTTATGTGATGGAAATTCTGATTGCCGCTTTATGCGGCGCTGCGATTGGATCAATTCTTGGATTGGTCGGCGCAGGTGGTTCGATGATTGCAGTTCCCATGCTTATATACATCTTCGGCTTTACTCCCGTCCAAGCAACTACCGCTTCTCTACTAATAGTTTTTGCCGGCGCAGCATCCGGTCTAACTTCAAAATTCAAAAATAGAGATGTTCTGATTAGGGATGGACTAGTTATCTGGTTCATTGGCTTAACCACAAATTTTGCCGGCGCATATTTTCTCCCTCAACTACCTGAGACCTTGATACTTACTGGATTTTCGCTGGTGCTTATTAGCGCAGGCATCTCTATGTTATTGAAACAAGTATCACAACGACCAGAACGGCGAATGTCGGTACTTGCACTAGTGGCGCTCTCCTTACTTATAGGGGCAATGACCGGCTTATTTGGAATCGGAGGTGGGTTTGTCGCGATACCAATACTCATACTGTTCTACAACGTTTCTCCGAGTAAAGCAGCTGGTACCTCTCTATTCATTATCACGATAAACACTTTGACCGGATTCTTTGCCCACGCAAGGCATTGGGGCGAGGTTCCATGGTCGTTGCCGATAACAATCGCCGTTTCTGCGTTATTGATTAGTCGAATAGCGGCGCAGCAAAGCAAGCGCTTCCGGCCGGTAACTTTGAAACGTTGGTTCGCTGGTACGGTTTTTATAATTGCCTTTTTCACATTGCTAGAAACCTGGACTTAGGATTTAGCCATGGAAGGAATCCTTGAGAAAACTGCGGTTAGACGCGCATTGTCCGCTATGTCCGAGCTTGGCATAAAAGGTGAGATCAAGATTCTTTCTGAGAGCGCTCGAACAGCCCTTGACGCAGCAACTGCACTTGGAATCGATGTTGGCCAGATTGCATCTTCTCTGGTATTCAAATTTCCCAACGGAGAACCAATCCTGGTAATAACTTCTGGTCGCCATCGCGTAGATACTGAATTACTCGCTCGGCTTTTTGCAGTTGAAAAACTTTCTAGAGCTGATGCCGATTTTGTTAAAGAATTCTCTGGTTATTCTGTTGGCGGGGTGGCTCCTATTGGTTGGCTAAATAAGCCTAAGAAAATAGTTATTGATAAAGCGTTATCGGATTACGAAGTGGTTTGGGCTGCCGCTGGCCATCCTCATGCCGTTTTCCCAACTACTTTCTCTGAATTGCAAAGAGTAACTTTAGGAAGAGTTGAGCAGGTTGGTGATTGATGCAGAGATTAAATCATCAAATTGAAGGCGATGGCGATCCGCTACTTCTCATTCATGGAATGGGATCTGCCAGCTCCGCTTGGAAAACCATAAAGCCAGAACTCATAAGAGATTTCAAAGTAATCACGGTGGATTTACCTGGACACGGTGAGACGCCGCTCCTTGAAGGCTCGGCGATGGACCCAAATAGTCTTGCTCGATACGTGCTAAAAGAAATGGACGAATTAGGAATTGGACGTTTTGATGTTTGTGGAAATTCTTTAGGTGGCTGGGTTGCTCTTGAATTAGCTGCACAAGCGCCATCTCGAATTAATTCTGTGATCGGATTAGCTCCTGCTGGCCTCTGGCTGCACCCTTACAACGTTCGCTACCCCGCTACTGCGTTGGCGAGATTTCTTGCCAAATACACCGCGAGAATCGCCCCTACCGCGCTCCATTTTGAGTGGGCACGCGCATTGGGATTTTGGGACTTGAGTCCAAGATGGCGAGATTTTTCCTATCAACTCTGTCTTGATGCCGTTGAAGCAATGGGAAGGGCGGATGGTTACTACCCTGCCTGGGACGGCATGCTAATGAAACGTTTCGACGGAAAAATACCAAGTGAAATTCCTGTAACCATAATTTTTGGAGATACAGACCGCACCCTGCCCGCCACAAATTGTCAGGAGCGCTCAGTTGCTCCGTCGCATGCCAGGTGGATAATTTTTCCTGAAACCGGTCATGCGCCTATGTGGGATTCACCTAACGATGTCGTAGCCGCAATTCGCCAAACCGCGAGCTTAAGAAAATGATTACTCGTATTTATTTCTGGAGCATCCCGAAGCGACTTCTTATTTGGGCGATACTTCGAATGTGGCTAGACCGAAGACCTTTGAAAAAAAATAGCAATATCAAATTCTGGAAGTTGTTAGGAACAGGTAAGGGATTGACATTCACTCCTCGCGACGCTGATCCAACCCGTTGGGGGCTGCTTGTAGTAATCGATGAGGGCTCGTTGAGTGAGTTCGAAAATTCCTCAATAATTAATTCCTGGAATCAACGAGCTACTGCAAGATTCTCAGCAACGCTCCGTTGCATCTCGGTTCATGGAACCTGGTCTAGGAAAAAGCCTTTTAATCACGAGGTCGACCCCCGAGAATGGCATGGCCAAGTCGCCGCAATCACGAGAGCACGTATTAAGTTGAGAAAGAACTTTATTTTTTGGAGAGCGGTTCCTCCGGTAACTACTAGTTTGCTAACAGCTCCAGGTTTGATTCGCGCTATTGGCATCGGAGAGGCTCCGCTTGGACTACAGGGAACTTTTTCGATTTGGTCAGACCCACTTTCAATCAGCACATTTGCCTATCGAGGAGCTGCCCATCAAGAGGCGATCTCGGCAACGGCTAGAGAAAAATGGTATGCCGAAGAACTTTTCAGCAGATTTGCCGTAATTGAGTCGAGCGGAGAGTTCTAGACAGACTAGGGCAGACTTAGCCCATGTCGATACGTAATTTTCGGCCGCCAAGAGACTTAAGGCGGCGTATCACGCCAATTCAAAGTGCTATTTCGATCGCGGTCTTGACGGTAGCTATTGGGCTTCAAATCTCATACCCATTATTGGATGATGAACCTTTGCGATTAATTACCATCGCTTTTGTTTATTGGGCGGCAGGTGCCATGTTGCTACATTCACTATTTGCTTATCGTTTTGCGTTTGCGATTCGATTTCTCCTCATCACCTTTACCTACTCACTAGCGATTGAGCAGATTGGTTTTAGAACTACTTGGCCATTTGGCGCTTATGAATACTCTGGAACTCTTGGATTTCAAATCTATGGCGTTCCCTTAGTTGTTCCATTCGCCTGGATTATGATGACTTATCCACTGTTCATTGCAGCAAGACGGATTGCTCCAAAATGGGTCTTCTTGGTTGGTGGTTATGGATTAATGTCCTGGGATTTATTTCTCGATCCATTAATGGTTTCTGCTGGCCGCTGGACCTGGGAAATTACCGGACGAACTGTTCCGTTTCAGCCGGAAATTCCACTCTCAAACACCTTTGGCTGGTTCCTAACTGGGATGGGATTGATGGCTATCTTAGATCGATTCATCCAGAAGGAACGAAGATCTATCGGTGTAAGCCGAGCCATACCGGAAATTTTTCTTTTCTGGAGTTGGATAAGTGGCATCATCGGAAACTTATTCTTCTTCGATCGGCCTGGCGTAGCTCTAATCGGTGGATTTGCTTTAGGAATAATTGTGATTTGGTATTTCTTAGCTGTGAAATTTGGACGCAGTGATTAATGATTCAATCGGCTATCCTTTGGTTATCGACAGTCTTAGTTCTGCTAATAGTTATAATTTCAATCTATAATTTTTTATCCATTAGAAGACTGAAAGAAACAAATAAATTAATTACAAGTTCAGTTTCGATTCTTATTCCGATGCGAAATGAAGAAGTAAACGCTCAAGAGTCTGTGGCTTCGGCTTTAAATCAAAAACTCCTATCCCAATTTGAAGTCATCGTCCGAGATGATGAGTCCTCGGACTCCACCCTTGAACTTCTACAGAAAATTTCCGATTCGCGACTCTCGATACAAATTGGAAAACAACTTCCAACGGGTTGGCTTGGAAAAAATTATGCGATGATGGAACTTGCTCGAGCCTCTAAGGGAGAATATTTGATATTCCTGGATGCAGATGTGCGACTTTCTCCAACTGCAATCGCAGAATCAATTTCGCTACTTGAGGAACTGGGTCTCGATTACCTTTCTCCTTATCCAAAGCAATTAGCCGATGATTTGCCTAGCGCTTTGGTTCAACCGCTTTTGCAATGGTCTTGGTTCTCTACCTTGCCTTTAAGGCTCAACGAAAAAAGTCTTCGGCGTTCAACTGCTGTTGCAAATGGTCAATTCTTTATTGTTAAACGTGCGGCTTATCTCGCGGTTGGTGGCCATTCCAAAATTCGTGATGAGGTCTTAGATGACTTAGAGCTGGCCAGGTTATTGCGCATGCATGCCTTTCGAGGGAGCGTGATAGATGGATCTGAAAGTGCAACGTGCCTGATGTACGCGAATTTTAGTCAATTACTGCAGGGTTACTCGAAGTCTCAGTGGCGCGCTTTTGGTTCAATTTACGGCGCTATTTCTGCGATTATCTTCCTCGGCCTAACTTCGATTGCGCCCTTCATATATGCAATTTCTGGAAATTCTCAAGCTGTACTGTTATCACTCGGTGTAATTTTTACTCGACTTCTAACTGCTTGGAAAACTCAATCCATAATTTGGAGTTCATTTCTCCACCCAATCTCAATAATTATCTGGGTTTTCCTAATTGTCTACTCATTCAATTTGAAGTTGAGTGGAAAGCTTCAATGGCGAGGTCGCGCACTATGAAACATCATAGAAAGAGCTCCTCACCGAAAAGAGTTGTGATTATTGGCGCCGGTATGGCGGGATTGGCTTGCGGGGCCAGACTTGCGAAGTTGGGCCACGAGGTCCAAATTTTTGAGGCCAGTAATCAGGTGGGAGGCAAATGCCGAACCATCTGGATCGAGGGATTTGGCTTTGATATCGGACCTTCACTCTTGACGCTACCGGCAGTATATAGAGACTTATTCTTAAAGACTGGTGGTCCAACAAATCTGATAACTGAGTTGACCCCGGTTGATCCAGCGTTTACCTACCAGTTTGCCAACGGAAAAGTAATTGATTTTCCAAACCTCTCACATTCAGGAGTAGTTGATTCAGTAAGTAAAGCGCTAGGAAACGATCACGGACTTACTTGGCATAAATTACTGAAGCGCGCTGAAAAGATGTGGGATGCCTCGAGAGAAGATTTTATTGAAGGAGAGTTACGAGGAGTTCTACCCTTAATTAAAAGAAAGAATTTGCTACGTGATATTTGGACAATCGCACCATGGCTCTCTCTTCGCAAATTAACGAAGAAATATGGCGCTGGACAAGAAATTTCCAAAATAATAGATAGATATGCAACATACTCTGGCTCCGACCCAAGACTGGCCCCAGCAGTTCTTTTGACAATTGCATTCGTCGAAGAAGCATTTGGTGCTTGGCACGTTCCAGGCGGGCTAGGGCGGCTTCCGATTGCTCTCGCTGAGCGTTTTCAAAAATTGGGCGGCTCAATAAACCTAAACTCTCCAGTCACGGAACTAACTCTCTTAAACGGCCGAGTAAATGGGGTAATTCTTGATAACGGCAAGATAGTTGAAGCCGATATTGTCGTATCCAATATCGATTCTCAAATCCTATATAACAAACTCATACCTAACGGCGTCTCTAGAATTCGAACTTGGTCTGAACGTAGAGCAATCAACCGTTCCACAAAATCTTTTTCTGGATTCAGCCTTTTATTGGCGCTGAATGGCAAATCTAACTTAAACCATCACACCGTTTTATTCCCCGAAAATTACGATGCCGAATTTGATTCATTATTTCGTTACGGGGCGCCACCTGCGGATCCTGCGATTTACATCTGTAATCCTGATGATCCAGCCTTAGTTCCCAATGAAGATTCGGAAGCTTGGTTCGTTTTGGTAAATGCTCCCCTACATAACCCGAAGCACGGATTTGACTGGAATCGCCCTGGATTCAAAGAGGAGTACGCCGAAAATATTCTCACCAAAATTGAAGAACGAGGAATTTCAGTAAGAGACCGAATTAGATTTATGAAAATTAGAACACCTCATGATCTTGAAATCGAGAATAATTCGCCGGGAGGTTCGATTTATGGGCCTTCAAGTAATGGGGCTCGTTCCGCTTTCTTAAGAGCTAAGAATCGAAGTCCGATTCGCGGCTTATATTGCGTTGGTGGCTCTGCACATCCCGGTGGTGGCTTACCGCTTGTGGCTATTAGTGCAGAGATTGTCGCAAATGCGATCTCAGAGCAAGAAACAACCTGACAACACTGGAAACTTGTAAAGTAAGTAATAAATAGGTAGCACCAAGCGTGAAATCAATTGAATCAATTTCAAGAGCTCGAGCAACCAATACGAAAAAAATAATTGAGGCTCGTACCGGACGTTCAGACCAGGTAACAATAAGTATCTCAGTGGATCCGAGGCTAATAGATCTAGCTCTCATATACTCCTGAAGATAAGAGGCGAGCCAAATTACAAGTATGGCTTGCCAAGGTGCTCCTATTACAAAAAGACCCAACAACCAGAAAACTTCTACGATTCGATCGGCAACTGAATCGAGAAGAGCTCCATATCTGGTGATTTTTCCGCAGAGAATTGCGACTGAGCCATCAATACCATCCAAAAGTAAGGATAAAACTAGTAGAACTATTGCCCAATCACTCTTAGCTGTGAGTAAAAATGCTGCGCCAGCGAGGATTGAAATATACGAGAGTGAATTAGGGGTTACTCGAAGTGCCACTATAGGACGTGACATCCAGTAACTTATATTTAGCCACACTTTAACAATGCCCTTGACTTGGGCGCCTCCATGAAGTTCGCTCCATTTCTCATAGAAAACTTCAATTCTCATCGCAATCCAATTCTCTTAACAATTTCTATCGTAGAACTTGCTGAATTCATCGTATAGAAATGGAGTCCTGGCGCTCCTTCTTCTAACAATTCAGCGCTAAGTTTTGCCGCAATCTCAATACCTTTCTCTTTAACCATTTCTGGATTGTCCGAAATAGGTTCAAGTTGTTCCACTATAAATTTGGGAACTTCAGCGCCACTCAATTGAGCCATGCGATTTAGTTGAGTAAAATTTGTGATAGGCAAGATTCCTGCTATTAAAGAAAGCTTTGAGCCTGCTGCAAAAAGAGCGTCTTTGAGTTTTCTATATTTGGAAATTGAAAAGAAGAATTGTGTCGTTGCAAATGTCGCCCCACGGCGCTCCTTTTCCAACAAGACTTCTAGATCCCTTTCCAAGCTCGCGGAGGCAGGATGTCCATCTGGAAAGGCAGCTACTCCAACTTCAAAATCTTTTTGGAATGCCAGGGAAACCAATTCATCTGAATGATCGAATCCCCCAGGTGTAGGGACCCATTCTGCACTTGGTCCGCCCGCTGGATCTCCACGTAATGCGAGAATTGATTTGATTCCTGAGTGGCGATAGCTATCGAGAATGGATTCCAATTCCGATTTTGTTGACCCTACACAAGTTAGGTGGGCAACGGTTCGGATACCTGTGCGCGATGTGATTTCACCCGTGACCTTTACAGTACGGTCTCGAGCGCTACCGCCAGCTCCATATGTAACAGATACAAAGTCCGGTTCGATTTCAGAGAGCGAAGTGAGCGCTCTCCAAAGTTTTTCCTCTCCCTCGCTATCTCGCGGCGGAAAAAATTCCAAGGAAAAAGAGGGCTTTGCCTTCACGAGTTGAGGGTACCGTTACGCCGTGCCAAGTACCTCTTTAGACTCTATCAGAATCGAAATTGAAGATGCTCTTGCTGACTTTGTAAAGGGAAAAACCGAAAAGCTCAACAGAACTGATGAATTTCTCCAACCAATAACCAAATCATTAGCTGAATATATTTTAGATGGAGGGAAGAGATTTAGACCAACCTTTGCATATCTCGGATTCTTGGGAGCAGGTGGCATAGCCAGCCCAAAAATAGCGAGAGCCTGTGCGGCCCTCGAGCTGAGAACTATGGGGCTTCGGTAGCCATTTTGTTGGGAGATTTATCTTTAGCATGGAGCGATGAATTATTGTATCTCTCTGGAGTTGAGCAACCTCAACTCAATCAAGCCCTTCCTATATTTCATGAGATGCGCGAAGAGTTAATGGCTGGTCAATATTTAGATGTTCTAGAAAGTGTGAGAGGTGAATCAAATAAAGTTCGTTCGTCCAAGATTGCACAGCTAAAATCAGGTAAGTATTCCATTGAAAGGCCACTGCAATTTGGTGCAGCTCTTGCTGGCGCGAATTCGACTCTAATTGATGATTTTTCGAATTTTGGCCTAGCACTCGGTGAAGCTTTTCAACTTCGCGATGATCTCTTGGGAATTTTTGGTGAGCCAAACGTCACAGGTAAACCAAGCGGCGACGATATTCGAGAGGGAAAGCGAACCCTTCTAATTGCCTTGACCCTAGAGAAGTGCAATGAATCGGAACGACGACTCCTTGAGATATCACTCGGAGATAAGAATGTAGAGAGCTCTAAAATCGCTGCTATTCAAGAGGTAATTTCAAGATGCGGAGCCATGGAAGAGTGCGAGAGACTAATCTCTGAACTTTTTGACAAGGCCGTCGCAAATTTGGATAAGTCAGTTTGCCTGGATGAAATTAAAAAGTTGCTTGTGGATATGGCGAAGGCTGCAACCCAGAGGGAGAAATAGTCAAAATGCGCACTGTTACTGGGCCAACTGACAAAGTTGTAATTGTTGGAGCAGGACTTGCAGGGTTAAGTGCTGCCATTAGATTGCTGGGACAAGGTCGTGATGTAACAATTTTAGAACGTGAAGCAGTTCCGGGGGGAAGAAATGGCCTTTTAAATAAATCCGGTTATGCCTTTGACACTGGCCCAACTGTTTTAACTATGCCGTCGCTAATTGAAGATGTCATGGCATCAGTTGGTGAAAATTTAACTGATTGGTTGACGCTAATGCCGGTCCAACCACTCTATCGAGCCTTTTATAGCGATGGCAGCACTCTGGACGTACACTCAAACACCGAGGAAATGGAAGTAGAGATTGCCAAAGTTATAGGGAGCGATGAGGCTGCCGGTTACAGAAAATATGTTGATTTCGTAACTAAGCTTTATAGGTATGAAATGAATGACTTTATTGATAAAAATATTGACACGCCCTTTGATTTACTAACACCAAATTTGGCAAGATTGATTGCAATCGGAGGCTTTAGGAGACTTGCGCCGAAAGTGGCCCAGTTCTTAAAGGATCCTCGAACTCAGCGAATTTATTCGTTCCAAGCTATGTACGCCGGCGTCTCACCTCAACAGGCGCTAGCAATCTATGCGGTTATTGCTTACATGGATGCGGTTAATGGGGTCTTCTTTCCAAAGGGTGGAATGCATGCGGTACCACGCGCATTGGCTGCAATCGCGATCAAGCACGGTGCGAAAATTCATTACAACTCTAAAGTTACTCGTTTAGAAAAACGGGGAAAGCGAGTTGTCGCCGCTATAACGGAAGATGGCAGACGATTTGAGTGTGACGTTGTAATCTTAAATCCCGATTTACCTGTTGCTTATACTGAGCTACTTGATAAGCCACTTCGTAGAATAAAGAAATTAGAATTCTCACCTTCTTGTGCAGTTCTTTTAGTGGGTTCAAAAAAGAAGTATTCGCATATCGCACATCACAATATCCATTTTGGAGAATCATGGGATGGAGTTTTTGAGGAATTGATTGATAAAAAGAGTTTAATGAGTGACCCTAGTCTTTTGGTGACTGTTCCAAGCAAAGATGACAGCACCTTAGCGCCAGCCGATCGTGAGAGTTACTACATCTTATTCCCCACCCCAAACTTAAGTGCGAGTATTGATTGGAGAATTGAATCTTCACGTTATCGCGATGAAATGGTGCGTGTTTTGGAGGAGCGAGGATACGAGGGTTTCGGAGATTCAATTGAAGTTGAACATCTCACCACTCCACTGGAATGGGAGAAGATGGGACTTGAAATGGGAGCTCCCTTTGCGAGCGCGCATACTTTTACCCAAACAGGACCATTTAGACCGAACAATCTAGCGCGTGGATTCGAGAATGTAGTTTTCACTGGGAGTGGAACGCAGCCAGGAGTCGGCGTTCCCATGGTGATAATTTCTGGAAAATTAGCCGCAGAAAGAATACTCGGAGCGAGACGTGGATGAACTTTCTGCGGCTGGAATAACTAATCAAACCTTAAGGAAGTCGTATTCGGAGTGTAAGCGCCTAAATTCACTTCATGGTAAAACTTATTACTTAGCAACTTTGCTCTTACCTAAAGCGAAGAGACCCTTTGTACATTCGCTTTATGGCTTTGCTCGATACGCAGATGAAATAGTTGATGCGATGGATTCAAATAGATCTGCGGCTTCGCGACGAAACGAACTAGAGCAGTGGAGTTGGCGAATGCTCCAAGATATAAACCGAGGCGAAAGTGACGATCAAATCGGTATGGCTCTAGTGGATACCGTAAAACGTTTTGATATTCCCATCGTCTATTTTGAAGCGTTTCTACACTCTATGGCGATGGACTTAGAAGTTACTGAATACGCAAACTATGAATCATTGATGGAGTATGTTTATGGATCTGCCGCCGTTATTGGACTTCAGATGCTTCCGATTTTGGGCTTTGACAGTGCTTATAAAGAAGAATCAAAGAGCGCTGCAGAGAGTCTCGGAATCGCATTTCAGCTTGCGAATTTTATCCGTGATATAGGTGAGGACTTAGATCGCGGCCGCGTTTATCTACCTCAGGATGAGTTAAAAGCATTTGGTGTCGATAAAAATATGTTGGAGCAACGCAAAGTAACAGATGAGTTACGCAAAGCAATCGAATTTCAAATCGAACGAGTACGTCTACTTCAAAGTAAAGCAACAGACGGAATAAAGTATCTAGAAAAGAGTTCTCAGCCCTGTATTGAAGCGGCCAGTGAACTGTACTGTGGAATAGTTGATGAGGTAGAAAATATCAATTACCAAGTATTTGAGAAGAGGGCTAAGACTTCTACGTTGCGTAGGGTCAAAGTGGCATTGCCAGCCTGGGCGCGGGCTGTTGCAGCTCGTTAGTCCCGCTGAATGCCTCGACGCCCCCAATAAATCCAGAGCGACATGGTTAGCGTGACCATCGAGAATCCAAAAAATAAATCCTCGGCGGGAGCAGATGCAATTCTCAATCCTGTTATTACCGACTCGTTGTAAGTAAGAATCCCCCGGGAAGTGAGCCACCAATTAGTTATCAATTGAAAGAAGAGAATGATCGCGTAGGCCGTCCAAAATCCTCTTCTTGTAATTAAGCGGGTTCTTAGAATGGCTAGATCTATCAAAATGACAATAAGGACTGAGAGAATGGCAAGCTGGGTATAAGTCACGATTCATCACCAAATTTCCAGTGCCGCTTCTGAATTCGAACCGCTTCTATTGTTAATAAAGATGCCAGAGGAACAACCAAGAAAAATAGAAATTCTTCTAATGGGATTCCCTTTGGACCAAAAATTCCAATTACTTGATTTTTATCGAACCACCAATGTCCATTAATTACAGCGTAGTAATCCCAAATTAAGAAGATTACAGCTGTGGGAATAATTGAAAGTATGGCTCTCTTCATCCTTCTCAAGACTCCCACTTTAAGAAAAATTTCCAGCCAGAAAGATCCCACAACCGTGAAAAGGAGCATCGCAAAATATGAGAACTTGAGCACGCCTTATGCTAACCTTCCATTCAATCGGGAGCCAAAAGTTGGCTGAGAGGACCTTAGGGTCGACCGTCGGACCAGTTTGATAATGCGAATTGGAAAGGATTCAAATGAATATCATTTTTGAAGCATGGAGCTACGAAGTCACTTTACTCGAGTTACTATCCGTATTAACTTCGCTAGTTGCTGTCTATCTTGGCGCCCGAGGAGTTCGTATAGCTTGGCCATGGTGGATTTTAAGTAGCACTCTTTACGGAATTTTCTTCTTGCAAGTAGACCTTTTTGCAAGTGCACTTCTACAGTTAATATTTATCGCGGCAGCAATCTGGGGTTTATTCGGATGGAAAGCTACCGGAGTAGAACCAAGATCAATGACTTGGCCCGAGCGGGCCATCTGGATTATTGCGCTCGTAGTTATCTGGACAATTTCGGCACCTATTCTCGGAGATATTGGAGCAGCAGCCTCTTGGCCCGATTCTTTATTGCTTGTGTCAAGCGCTATTGCACAGATTTTGATGGTCTTGCACTTGGATTGCGTGGATTCTCATCGATACCTTCGGGACTTGGCATTATTTCCGTCAAGATCTCTATTTCACAAGTTTGCTTTATTCGATTTTTACTGTGATTGCCATTTATGGACTATTTCGCTGGCGAAGCAGGTCACGTTGGCCAAGTCATTAGACGAACTATTAAGTGTGGTTGTCGATAAGCCACCACTAAATAGGAAGTTCTATTTGATCTCGATTGATGGCCCGGCAGGTGCCGGCAAAACGACATTAGCTGCCCGCATTGGTAGTGCTTGGAAATTTGGTTACGTGCATACGATTCATATGGACGATATCTACGATGGTTGGGAGAATGCTCTAACAGATACATTGACGCGAACTCTCGAGAATCAGATTTTGAGGCCGCTTCATCTCGGGAAAAAAGCTTCTATTCGTAAATTTAATTGGTTAACTTCGAGTTTTGGAGATTTAGAGAGGTTACCAGACGCGAGTCTATATTTACTTGAAGGTGTTGGAAGCGCCCAGAGAGTAACTCGAAAATATCTAGATCAGATTATTTGGATTGATATTGATCAAGAAGTAGGTTTACAGAGAGTGCTACGGAGAGACGGCGATTATCTTGAGAATGAAATGAGAATCTGGCAACAGCGAGAACGGTCGCATTTTGAACTAGAAAACACCCGAGATTGTGCCACCTTCCGCTTTGACGGTAACTTCTTCATCTAAAATCTTCTTGTGTCTGACCTTACCGGCGAAGTAATTGATGGCCGTTATAAGCTGAATCGGATAGTTGCATCTGGAGGAATGGCAACCATATATGCCGCAACTGATTTGCGCTTGGATCGGTCAATCGCCGTAAAGATAATGCATCCTCATCTGGCTCAAGATGAGAAATTCGTCGAGAGGTTTATTAGGGAGGCCAAAGCGGCCGCCGCGCTCTCTCACCCAAATATAGTTTCAGTGTTAGACCAAGGCTGGAATCAAGGTGGAACTCCATGCGTATTTATAGTTATGGAGTTGGTTGAAGGTGCAACTCTAAGGGATTACATGTTCGAGCAAGGTCCAGCGACAATTTCTAACGTGCTACAAATGATCATTCCGGTTGCAAGTGCGCTATCAGCGGCGCATCGATTGGGAATTGTTCATCGTGATATCAAACCTGAGAATATTTTGGTTTCGAATGAAGGAAGAATAAAGATTGCAGATTTCGGATTGGCCAGAGGTGCGTTACTCGGGACAACAATGACCGCCGAGTCAAGTGTTATTTTGGGTAGCGTTTCCTATCTTTCCCCAGAGCAAGTGCAACGCGGCGTTGCTGATGCTCGAAGCGATATCTACTCACTTGGAATTGTTCTATTCGAATTACTAACTGGTCAGAAGCCCTATCAAGGCGAGGATCCAGTACAGATAGCTATCAGGCATGTGAATGAGAGAGTTCCCGCCCCATCTTCAGTTAATCCTGGCATTCCGATTGAGGTTGATGATCTGGTGCTAAGAGCTACCGACATAAATCCAGATAAACGACCAGCAGACGGAGCCGCACTGCTTGAAGAATTGCGCAAGCTCTCTGAAAAGATTGACCCCCGCAAACGTCAACTTAGCTTGGAGTTAGACCTTCCGCCCGCTCCTCTAAGGGAACCCATCAAAGAAAGAGAACGAAAAAGAAAATCACGCGAAGCAAAATCAACTCCGAAAGAGAGTGAGAACGAAGTGAATCGAGAGAATACGGGCAAGACTAAGCGAGTCTCTAATCGAGTCCGAAGAAATCGTCGTATCGCTGTCACTCTATTGATTTCACTTATCGCTATTGGTTGGTATGCATTTGCCGGACCTGGTTCAAAAATTGTTGTGCCATCTCTTGCCGGCGCAACTGTTAAAGAAGCTAGAGCAGTACTCTCAAATCTAGGCCTAACTCTAAAACTCGGAACCGAAGAATTTAATGAAGATATTCCGGAAGGGAGAATAATCAAGTCCGATCCCGCCGGTGGCGGTCGCGTTGACGAAGGTGGCGAAGTAACAGTTTTCACATCTAAAGGCAAGGAACGAATATTAATTCCGAATCTAATTGGATTGACACCACAAGCCGCACAAAAGTTGATTGAAGATAACAATTTAGTGGTAAGTGAGATAACTGAAGAGTTTTCTAGCGAGATTGCGAATGGCCTTGTAATGAGGTCCTCACCTGCTGGGGGCGAAAGAGTCAAACGAGAATCCAATGTGATTCTCGTCATTTCTAAAGGAACAGAAAAGTTAGAAATTGTTGATTACAAAGGCAAGAGCGGTGAACAGGCATTGAATGAATTATCTGAAAATGGTTTTGAAGTAGATACAAAGTATGTCTTCAGTGAAGATCTTCCTGCTGGTGCCGTAGTCTCGCAAAGTCCAAGCGCTGGCGCGGCTGATAAGGGAAGCCAAATAACTTTGTTGGTTTCGAAAGGAACGGAATTTGTCTTTATCCCAAATGTTTTTGGATTGAGCGAGATTAAAGCCATTACCGCTCTTGAAGATCAAAACTTAAGAGTCAATGTCAAGAAAGTTGGCACAAAGAAAGAGAAATTTGTTACAAATATCTCGCCGAAGGTAGGCACAAAAGTTAAACGAGGTTCAAAAGTAACTATCACTGTAGGGTGAGCTCGTGAAACCGCCTCGCATTGGAGCGCATGTCCCAACCTCTGGAGGCATGGCAAAACGTTCAATAGAATATGCGAAAACTATTCAAGCGGAAGCAATTCAAGTTTTTACATCTAACCCAAGAGGCTGGGCAATGCCCAATCCCAATCTTGAAGCGGATCAAAAATTTAGGGAGTTAGCGGAAGAATTGGATATAGAGACCTATGTCCATGCTCCTTTCTTAATCAATTTAGGATCACCTACTGCAAGTACATATGAAAATTCACTTTCCTCAACGGAATATTCGCTAAGGCGAGGACGCGAAATCGGCGCAAAGGGAGTAGTCGTCCATACAGGTTCGGCTGTAGACGAGAATCATGTTAAGAAAGCTTGGCAACAGATAAAAAAGGGCGTAATGCCGATTCTAAATAGATTAAAGGATAATGATCCTTGGTTACTTCTTGAGCCTACGGCGGGACAAGGACAATCTTTAGTGAGAAAACTGGATGACTTAAAGCACTATTTTGATGCATTGGACTGGCACCCCAAAGTAGGAGTTTGTCTCGATACCTGCCATGTTTTTGCTGCCGGCCACGATATTAAGACGCCAGGCGGAATGGCGAAAACAATTGACTTACTGGTAGAAGTCGTTGGTGAAGAGAGAATTCAATTAATTCACGCTAATGACTCTATGGATGTCCTTGGATCACTAAAAGACCGTCATCAAAATTTAGGCGAAGGCGAGATAGGCAAACGACCTTTTGAGGAATTGCTCGCTCATCCAGCGATTTTGAATGCTCCTTTAATCTTAGAAACACCAGGCGAAGAACCAGAACATGGTCGGGAAGTTTCAATGCTAAAGAAGATGAGGAAATAATGCTGCTTCTTGCCCCTTGGGCACTTCTGGCTGTCGCCGCGGTCTGGGGAATTTCATTTGTTTGGATGAAAGACATCTTGGACCAGCAGGACGTCTTTAGTTTTCTTTTCAGCAGATTTATTTTGGCCTCTCTGATAATGATTCTTGTCCGACCGGCTATCTTCACAAAATTGAGTTGGAAATTGATATCTCGAGGTTCACTTGCTGGATTTGCTCTTGGGGCTGGATACATTTTTCAAACACTAGGCCTCGAGAGAACCACTCCAGCAATAACAGGATTCGTTACTGGTCTATATGTAGTTTTTACACCGCTCATAGGGCTTATTGTTTTTCGAGATCACATAACCCGACTAGCTTGGTTCTACATTGTATTGGCGACAATCGGACTTGGCGTACTTTCAATCTCAGGCTGGTCAATTGGAGTCGGTGAATTATTCGTTCTTGCCTCAGCAATCCTCTTTGCAATTCACATAATTTTGCTAAGTAGGTGGAGCAAGAATTTTGACACTTACCTTCTGACTTTTGTTCAGCTTTTAACTTGTGCGATTGTTGCGGGGATTCCGGCTTCGATATCAGGCTTCACTCCACCGCCAGATATCCAAACGTGGAGCGTCGTTGCCTTTACTGCAGTATTTGCTACTTTTCTTGCATTCATCGTCCAAACCTGGTCGCAGGCAAGAATTTCAGCGGTTAAAGTTGCTGTAATCCTTACGACCGAAGTCGTGTTCGCGGCCTTTTTCTCAGTCTTACTGGGATTTGAACCATTAACCCTTCGAATCCTCATTGGAGGTTCCTTGATTCTTATCGCGATGATAATGATTGTCCAACCTAGAGTTTCGCCGCCTAAAGATGGCATACTGCAAACATGATTGTTGACCTACGCTCAGATACCGTAACCCAGCCAACACCAGCAATGCGAGAGGCAATCTCAACGGCGAAAGTCGGTGATGATGTTTACGGAGATGATCCCACTGTAAATTTACTCGAAGAAAAAGCGGCTAAATTATTTGGCAAAGAAGCTGCTGTATTTACACCTTCAGGCTCACTCGCGAATCAACTTTGTATAAGAACCTTAGTCAAGCCTGGAGAAGAGTTAATTTGCGAAGTAAATTCACATATTGTTCGAGCTGAATTGGGAGCTGCGGCGGCTTTTAGCGGCATCACAACTAGAACTTGGAGTGATCCCCACGGCAAACTCTCCGCGATTCGTGCAATTGAAATCGCCCGTCCAAACTCTGGCCCCTATCTCGTTTCAACAACGGCAATTGCGATTGAGAATACGCATAATTTCGGGGGCGGAACAGTTCAAGATATTGAGGAAATTGAGTCTTTAAAAAAATGGGCGGAACCAAACGGTATAAAACTTCATTTAGATGGCGCCCGAATTTGGAATTCTCATGTAGCTAGTGGCGTTCCATTATTTGAATATGGAAGAAATTTCGAAACACTGAGCGTATGCCTCTCCAAGGGATTAGGAGCGCCTATTGGTTCACTGATGATCTCCTCAAAAGAGAGAGTCGCTGAGGCAAGGGTGTGGCGGAAGCGTTATGGAGGCGG
>JBEANJ010000017.1:0-13052 GCA_041165565.1 Actinomycetota bacterium
GAAGGTAAAACTTTAGTTGCAACTTTACCCGCGTATTTGAACGCGCTAAGTGGCGATGGAGTTCATATTGTTACCACAAATGATTATTTAGCTGAACGTGATAGCGAATGGATGGGTCGAATCCATCGATTCCTCGGACTTAAAGTTGGAGTAATCCTCGCTTCCATGACACCTCAGGAGCGACGCGAACAGTACGGGGCTGACATCACTTACGGTACCAATAATGAATTCGGCTTTGATTACCTTCGTGACAATATGGCCTGGTCGCTATCTGATTGTGTTCAGCGAGGCCACAATTTTGCAATTGTGGACGAAGTAGATTCGATTCTTATCGACGAAGCCAGAACGCCACTAATTATTAGTGGACCTGCAGATAAAGCAACTAAATGGTACGTAGAGTTTGCAAATATTTCCGCAAGGTTAGTGCGAGGCGAACACTACGAGGTTGATGAAAAGAAACGAACGGTTGGAATTCTTGATGCTGGCGTTGCTAAAGTAGAAGAGTTTCTCAAGATTGATAACTTGTATGAGTCTGTAAATACCCCACTTATTGGTTACTTGAATAATGCACTAAAGGCTAAAGAGCTCTTCAAAAGAGATAAAGATTATGTAATTATGAATGGCGATTTGTTGATCGTCGATGAGCACACTGGTCGAGTTTTGGCTGGACGTCGTTACAGCGAAGGATTACACCAGGCTCTAGAGGCGAAAGAAAAAGTTGAGATTAGAGATGAAAATCAGACGCTAGCTACTATAACTCTCCAGAACTACTTCCGTATGTACGAGAAACTCTCTGGAATGACCGGTACTGCAATGACGGAAGCAGCCGAATTTATGCAGATTTATCGCCTAGGCGTAATTCCAATTCCCACAAATAAACCAATGACTCGTATCGATCAATCCGATTTAGTGTATAAAACCGAAACTTCAAAATTCGAAGCGGTTGCTGACGATATTGCCGAGCGCCACCGAAAAGGCCAACCTGTTCTCGTTGGTACGGTGAGCGTTGAGAAATCAGAATATCTTTCTCAGGTATTGCGAAAAAGAGGCGTCACTCATGAAGTTCTAAATGCGAAACAGCATGAGCGCGAGGCTGCGATTATTGCCCGAGCTGGAACTAAAGGCGCTGTAACAGTTGCGACCAATATGGCTGGTCGAGGTACAGACATCATGCTTGGTGGCAACCCTGAATTCATGGCAGATTTTGAATTACAACGCCAGGTAATTTCCCCAGTAGAAAACGCAGAGGAATACGAGCGACTCTGGCCGAGTGAGATTGCGCGACAGAAAGCTGCCGTAAAAGAGGCTCATGAACAAGTGGTTGGCCTTGGCGGCTTATATGTTTTGGGAACCGAAAGACACGAGTCGCGGCGAATCGATAATCAGTTACGTGGTAGATCGGGTCGTCAAGGCGATCCAGGAGAGTCTAGGTTTTATCTTTCACTACAAGATGATTTGATGCGTCGCTTCAACTCAGCGCTCGTAGAAAGATTTTTAACAGCAGCTGGTATTCCAGAAAACACTCCAATTGAATCAAAAATGGTTTCAAACGCAATCAAATCTGCCCAAACTCAAGTCGAATCTCAAAATTTTGAGGTAAGAAAAAATGTCTTGAAGTATGACGATGTGATGAATCGCCAGCGCGAAGTGGTTTACGCCGAACGTCGTGAAGTTCTCGAAGGGGCCGACCTTAAGGAGCAAGTACGTACTTTTATCGAGGACACAATCAGAGGTTACGTAACGGTAGCCACCTCAGAGGGGTATCCCGAAGAGTGGGATCTAGAGAAACTCTGGACCGTACTAAAAGCAATTTATCCAATCTCATTTACAGTTGAAGATCTCGAGAAAGAGGTGGGCGGTCGAACTGGTTTCGATCAAATCTTCCTCTCGGAGAGAATTGTCTCGGATATTTTAGGCGCGTACGAGAAACGCGAAGCAGAACTCGGAAGCGAAGTAATTCGTGAATTGGAGAGAAAAATTCTGCTATCTGTTTTAGATAGAAAATGGCGCGAGCATCTATATGAAATGGATTATTTGCAAGAAGGTATTGGGCTAAGAGCTATGGCGCAGCGAGATCCGCTTGTTGAATATCAAAAAGAAGGCTATGACCTCTTTGCAGCGATGATTGAGGCAATGAAGGAAGAGGTTGTCGGATTCCTGTTTAATGTAGAAGTTAAAGTAGAAAATTCTAAAGTTGAAGCGAAGGGCGTAACAGAGAAATCAGCAACTGAAAACCTCCAGTATTCGGCGCCAACTGAGGACGGAGAAACCGCCACAACCGGAATCTCTAGGAATTCACCGTGTCCTTGTGGTTCAGGTAAGAAATATAAGCGCTGCCACGGCGCATCACAATAATTCGAATTCCGTACATAGCCACCTCCCATCTACACCTTCAAATCTCAGAACTAATGCGCGGATTCGCTTTTTGAATTTCAGAGTCACAACTACTTCAATGGCACCGACAATCGGGTAGCTTCGATGAATTCTCTGAATCTTTGGAGGATCAGTGAGTGTGCCTATTCGATTTGAGATGGAGTCATAGACAAAGCGATGTGTATTACGTGCAATCTGCCGTAATTGTCTTTTGCCTAGCATCACCTCTAATACGCTCACTATGTAAGCCAACGTAAATCTCTCCGGATCAGGCAATTCATCTGGCGAGGTTGGAATTGGGGCGAAACCAGGATCAAAACTCTCACCATGAGTGGTTGGCCTCAGAATTAATCGGGAGTAGTTTTGAGGGGGTTGACTCGGGGTGTCAATAAAAAACTCGAGAAAATCCTGCTCTAACTGATGCATAGAGAAGAGAATCCGGCAGAGATATCGCTTTCGCCTCATCCGAAAGTATGAGCCTGGCTGTGGAAGATTAATCCGAATTGCTTACTATGCGATATCTATTACTCGTGAAATCAATAAATTCATCGATTAAAGAAACTTTGTTTCTGCTAACACCTCGCTATTTACTTGGTCTAATACTCATCATCACCTCATTTCTTTCCGCATTTCTAATTAGCTCTGCCTCCGATCGAACAATTACGGTATGGGCAAGTTCAACAGATTTAGCACCAGGAAAAATCATCGAAGAAAAAGATATTACGCCGGTTAAAGTTAGATTACTTAACAATGCGGAACAATATTTGGATGCAAAAGTTGAAATTGTAGGAACTTCAGTAGTTCGAAGAATTGGAGCTGCGGAGCTAATTCCTAGTTTTGCTCTATCTACCCAGGCAGATACCTCCTTGCAACGCGTCCCAATTCAAGTCGAGCGCCTTATGTCTCCACTAGGTTTGAGTGCTGGCGATATCGTGGATATTTACGGCGTCCCTAATCAATTATCTTCCCAAGCCGGTGTGGTATCTGAATTAATTCTGGAATCTGTTGGTGTTGAAAATATTGACAATACTGGAGGGGAAATAGGTGGTGCGATTGGCATTACCTTGTTAGTCCCTGACACCTTAGTTCCAGATTTAATTGCCACAATGAGTAGCTTTAATTTTCTCCTAGTCGAGCGCATTAGCGAGAAATGATTGAAATTGTAACTTTCCTGAACGATGCTGATCAGGAAGATTGGTGCATTAGTCAAATAGTAAAAGGGTTTGGTTCAGATGCTCGGATTGGATTTCGAGCCGTCAATGAGAATGAATTACAAAATTATTTGGAGGCTCTTCCAAATTCAGAAGTTCGAATGGTCCTAATTCATGATTGGCTAGAAATCCCAAGAAGTATTCGTAAGCAATTGAATCAGCGACCTAATCTCATTTCCGTATCAGCATTGGAAATGCTAAAAACAGAAGAGTCAAGTTTAAGTAAACATATTGCAAGGACAATTCAACAATCTGATTTGGGGACAAAAGTTTATTCGCCTAGAGTCCGCGATGATCTCATAGTGGTGACTGGCACATCGGGTGGTTCTGGCGTTACTACAGTTGCCATTAATCTCGCCATAGAAATCTCCAATTCACGAGAGGTATGCCTTGTAGATTTGCATCCATCTCGAAAGGACATTGCATTTCTTCTCGGAGGTAAACGAGATCGTGAATCTACAAAATTAAGATCTAGTTTGATGGTTAGTAGTGGAAGTTTTTCGAATAGCGCCATAAACGTCGCCGACATCGGGGCTATTATCGATTTAAAGTCAGCAATCTCTGATCGACGAAAGCAAGCTCGAGAATACGTGGAAACTTTACAATCGGCGAAATCAATCATCTTCGTGATGCAACCAGACAACAATCATATGTTTGAGTTAGAGAACTTCTTGGATTCACTAGAAAATAAAACTTGCACTGGAAGACCCTTTTTTATATTTAATCAAACAGCCAATTCGGTAAGAGAGCGTTCAATATTTAAGAGATTCAAGGCTCGAGTAAGTGATTTTGATTTCTTTGCAATTCCATACGATCGAGTGAGTATGGATAAAGCCAAAGCTCAATATTGTGCTTTAGTGGATGTAGCACCTCGTTCAAAGATGAGAAAAGCGCTCAACCAGGTAGCCCAGCGATTCATTGAGTAATCTGACGCCATGTCCATTAGAGAACTAGGCGATGACACTAGCCTTTCTGATTCGGAGGTTTCCCGACTCTCCGAGTTAATAAGTGAGTGGCAGATGCTCGCCGATCTCTCCTTTGCCGATTTAGTTCTTTGGGCTCATGCTAAAGATTCTGGACTAATTGCAATCGCCCAGGTTCGACCCATGACTTCGGCAACCGTTTTCACTCAAGATCTTGTAGGTATCAAATCTGCAGGTGAAGAAGAGATTGCGATAACCAAGGCGCTTGAATCTGGATTAATGATTCGCGATCAAGAGCCAGCGCGTCTAGGTGAATTTAATGTTAAGCAAGAATACGTGCCAGTTCACTTCCAAGGTAGAGCTATTGCGGTTATTACTCGTCATAGAAATATTGAAACTATGAGAACGCCATCAAAACTTGAGTTAAATTATCGAGAGATAGCAAATCTGCTTTATCGAATGGTTGTGTCTGGAGAATTTCCAATACGTGATAGCTCCTATCGTTCCGAGTCAGCCCCTCGAGTTGGAGATGGCTTAATTCGCTTAGATGTAGATTCACAAATTACTTTTGCAAGTCCGAATGCTCGAAGTGCTTTCAGCAGACTCGGGTGGAATCGAGATATGGAGGGTATTTCACTCGGCGAAATCTTGGAAAATTTAAGTAGCAGCAAAGAGCCCAGAGAAGAGAGTTGGCTATTAACCATGAATGGTCGTTCTGCGAGGCGAGAGGAATTCGATAATGACAACGGAACTCTCGATCTCCTGGCGATACCTTTGAAGCAAGACGGAAAACATTTCGGAGCAGTAGTTTTAGTTCACAACGTAACCGAATTGAGAAGAAGAGATCGTGCTTTATTGAGTAAAGATGCGACAATTCGAGAGATTCATCATCGAGTTAAGAACAATTTGCAATCCGTTTCTGCGCTGCTACGACTCCAGAGCCGTCGTGTCGATGATGATTATTCAAGATTGGCATTAGAGGAGGCGGTTCGAAGGATAAGTTCGATTGCGCTTGTGCATGAAACGCTCTCAAATAGTGCCCGAGATTCAATCTCGTTTGATGAAGTACTATCGAAAATTGTAAAGAATTCTGTGGAATTGAGTCCTAGGCCTGGCGAAATTTCAATCAATTATTCTGGGGAGTTTGGCTCAATCCCGGCGCTTCTAGCCACACCTTTAGCATTAATCATTACAGAGCTTATTCAAAATTCGCTCGAACACGGATTATCAGAAATAGGTTCGAAAGTAGATGTAATAGTGCAACGAGTAGATCGAGATGTAAAGGTTGTAGTAAGGGATGACGGTTCTGGACTTCCAATTGGTTTTAATTTGAAAGATAATTCAAATCTCGGACTTGAAATCGTAAAAACTTTAACGGAAAATGAATTAAGTGGAGCTTTAATCTTCAGTAATTCTCGTCCGGGCACAGAAGTAATCGTTACTTTTAAAGTCCCCTAAGAGGTGATTATTGGATTTGGTTCTGACTCTCGAGGAGTCGAGCTCGGTGTCTTGCTGCACGACGCTTCATGGCTCTTCTCTCATCTTCAGATAACCCACCCCAAACACCGGAATCTTGTCCACTTTCAAGCGCCCACTGTAAGCACGGTTCGCGAACTTCACATTTCGCACAGACCTTCTTGGCTTCTTCAATCTGGGCGATTGCCGGCCCGGTGTTTCCAACCGGGAAGAAGAGCTCTGGATCAACGTGGCGGCAGGCAGCCTTATGGCGCCAATCCGCATTAAGGTCCACGGCAACTCCTTCGCGCCTAGGCGCAGTTCAGATGCATTCTTGCCCGATTGGGCGCGTTAATTCTCTCGCGTATTACTTCGATACTCAAGAGTTTCCGAAGGTGAGTTGGGTCGCGCTTATGAGATTTTTGAACAATCCCACCTCAATAGAGTTCAACCCCCGGAGCAGACCAGCTTTCAGAAGACTATCAGCGAAAAATCGTGCCAAGATTCGGCGGTGATTGAAAAAGCATTCTTTGCAACTGGTTGTTTTTGGGGAGCCGAACGAAGATTCTGGAATCTTCCGGGAGTAATTTCAACTTCAGTTGGATACATGGGCGGTCACAAAGCCAATCCAACCTACAAGGAAGTTTGTTCTGGAGCCACTAATCATGCGGAAACCGTAGAAGTTGAATTTGATCCAACACAGATTTCATATATTCGCTTACTTGAAGAATTCTGGACCATGCACGATCCCACTTCACTCAATCGCCAAGGTGGCGATATTGGAACCCAGTATCGAAGCGCTATCTTTACGACCACCGAAGAGCAGATGATTGCTGCTATAAATACTAGAGAAATCTACAACGAACTTCTTACGAGTAAAGGATTTGACGAAATTGTCACAGAAATTCAAGAAGCTAAGCCACATGTTTATTGGCTGGCTGAGGAGTATCACCAGCGATATCTAGAGAAGAATCCTGATGGCTACGATTGTCATTCGAGTACAGGAATCCCATTTCCAAAGGTAAAAAGTTAATGATGGAGCCTGGTTCTATTCTTCCAAAAATAAATCCTTTAACTGGAAAACCTTTCGAAGTTCAATTAGATGACGCAAAACTTAAGAGCGAACTTGATCCCAAATCATTTGAAGTACTGCGCAAGGCTGGCACAGAAGTTGCTTTCACGGGAGAGTACTACGAGAGTGAAACCATCGGCGTTTATGAGTGTAAAGCCTGTGGTGCAGAACTTTTCAGAAGTGACCACAAATTTCACTCTGGATGTGGCTGGCCCTCTTTCTACGCTCCAACAGAAGATGATGCAGTAATCCTGTTAGAAGATCGTTCTCTCGCGCCACGAATAAGGACTGAAGTTCGTTGCGCGAAGTGTGGATCACATCTAGGACATGTATTTGAAGGCGAAGGATACGCAGTTCCAACAGATCAACGCTGGTGCATTAATTCAGTCGCACTAGTATTAAAACCAAAAAATTGAAATATCAATAGCCTTATTTATAGATTGAATGGGCTCGCCAGCAATACCAGGCTAAATGACTGCGAAAAGGACGGAATTTTTCTCCAGCTTCTTTAAGTTCTAGAGGCGTTATCTCGCCTTTAACTTGATGAATTTTCTCCCACCCGCGTCGAACTCCCAAATCTCCAACTGGCCAAATATCAATTCGGCCTAGCTGAAAAATCATAAACATTTCAATCGTCCAGTTACCGATACCGTGGAGAGGTAGTAGTAGTTCAGAAATCTCGACTTCTGACTTTTTGCCGATTGATTTCAAATTCAGTCGACCTGAGGAAATTGCAACTGCCAGCTCGCGAACGGCTCTGGTTTTATGTCGTGAACATCCCGCCTTACGTAGCCTTTGTGGTGGAATTTTTCCGAGTATTTGTGGATCAAGTTTTCCATTACTAAGTTTTTTGACGCGCTCGATAATTGTATCAGCCGCTTTTATTGAGAGTTGTTGACCAAGAATTGATTCAACTAAAGCTGCAAAATTTGACTCTCTTGAACGATTCGTACCAATTGGGCATGGACCAAATCTTGCGACGACTTCATGGAACCGCGGTTCGAGTAAAACTATTCTCTCTGCAATATCCCTTGATTCCCCTAGACTGATTACTGCCATATCCGGATAGTAAACGCTAGGCTGATTTTGTGATGAAAAATCTGAACCAGGGTTGGTGGCGTAACGCGACCATCTATCAGGTTTACCCAAGGTCGTTTCAGGATTCCGATGGCGATGGCGAAGGAGATCTTCGTGGTGTAATCAAGAGGCTTTCGTATCTTCGTTGGCTCGGTGTTGATGCAATTTGGCTTAGTCCTTTTTATAGGTCTCCAAATAAAGATGGCGGTTACGACGTATCAGACCCGAGAGATGTTGATCCTCGATTCGGAAACTTAGCTACGGCTGAAGAGCTTATAAAGCAGACACATAACGTAGGACTGAAAATAATCGTTGATATTGTCCCAAATCATTTTTCGATTGATCATGTTTGGTTTAAAGAAGCAGTAAATTCACCAAAAAATTCCGAAGCTAGAAAGCGGTTTCACTTCTATGATGGCCGTGGCAAGCAAGGCGAAATTCCACCAAATAATTGGAACTCAATATTTGGTGGACCAGCCTGGACGCGTCTGAAAGATGGAACGGATGCACAGTGGTACCTGCACTTATTTGACTCAACTCAAGCAGATTTGAATTGGCAAAACCAAGAAGTGCGGAACGATTTTGAAAAAACATTGAGATTCTGGCTTGATTTAGGGGTCGATGGATTTCGAATAGATGTTGCTCATGGCCTAGCTAAAGATGAGATTATGAAAGATCATCCAGACCCAGTAGGACTCACCAGAGCGCTCAGATTAGACGTTACTGATATGCCAGAAAATGAGAGAGCGGCACTATTAAGCAATGTTCCATTTTTTGACCGCGAAGGTGTTCACGAAATTTATCGTAACTGGCGAGAGATATTTGAAAGTTATCCGGGCGAGCGGATTGCCGTAGCAGAAGCATGGGTGCATCCCAGCTCGCGAGCAGCAAGATATGTAAGAAGCGATGAACTCCATCAGATTTTCAACTTTGATTTTTTGATAGCACCTTGGGATGGCGAATTTCTAATTTCGGCAATCAAGCGAACTCTCTCTGAAGTTGGCGCTGTGGGAGCTCCAGCAACATGGGTTTTGTCGAATCATGATTCTCCGCGCTTGGTTACACGATTAGGCGGCGGAGAACTTGGTAAGCGACGTGCGCGTGCCTTTGCATTGCTAACACATGCACTCCCTGGTGGTTGCTATATATACCAGGGCGAAGAGTTAGGACTTTCCGACGGTTTAATTCCAGATTCAGCTCGCCAAGATCCAGTCTATTTTCGAACCAAGGGTTTAGATAAAGGTAGAGACGGGGCAAGAGTTCCCATTCCTTGGAGTAATGAAGAGAGCTTCGGTTTTACAAGAGGCAAACCATGGCTACCTATGACTTTCAATTTGAATGAATCTGTAACTTCTCAAATGGAAGATGAGGAAAGTTCGCTAAATCTTTATCACTTGAGTCTTGAAATTCGCAACTCTCATCCAGCTTTAAAGAAATCTACCAATCAAGAAATTGGATGGCTGGAAACGCAACCAGGTGTAATTGGATTTAAGAGAGAGCCTGGACTAATCGTATTTGCAAACACGACCAATCAAGATTTATTGATTCCATTAGAACTACAGGCAAAACTTTTAATCGGATCAAACCCTGAAGTGAAAGTGAAAGGAACCGAGCTGCACTTGGCAAAAGACTCAACCTGCTGGCTTACGTTGTAAGTCAGATAACAGATTTGTTAAAAAACCACGCATATTGAGGTAAAAATTGGTATTGCTCTTAACGCCATTAAATAGAAAACTATCCCCAAAGCCCTTAGGGCCCTAAGGGCGTTACCTCCGTTGGAGGCGAAATTGGAAAGGGAAATAATGACCGCATCATTGCGACGTCGTCTAACGTTGACGACCGGAATTGTTGCAGCGCTCGCCCTAGTTCTCACCGGATGCGGAAGCTCCGATGATTCTGCAAGTGGCGCAAACTGTGACGCGTATGCTGCTTATCAAGGAGCTGAAGGAACCGAAGTAGAAATCTATTCTTCGATTCGAAGCCCAGAAGCAGAGATCTACCAGGAATCCTTCGCTGAATTTGAAGAGTGCACTGGAATAACAATCAACTGGAATGGAACCGCAGAATTTGAGGCACAACTTCCAGTACGTGTTGAAGGTGGAACTGCTCCAGATATTGCCGTTTTCCCACAGCCTGGACTTTTGAAGGCAATGGTTGCGACTGGAAAGATGATTCCAGCATCCGATGCCGTATCTGCTGCAGCCGATGAATATTACGGTGCAGATTGGAAGGCATACGGAACTGTTGATGGCACTTTCTACGCAGCACCTCTTGGTGCAAACGTAAAGTCGTTTGTATGGTATTCACCAAAGACTTTCGCAGATAACGGTTGGTCTATCCCAACAACTTGGAGCGAACTACTTGCGCTTTCAGACAAGATTGCAGCCGAGGGCAAAGTACAACCATGGTGCGTTGGCTTTGGATCTGGAGATGCAACTGGTTGGGTCGGAACTGACTGGATGGAAGATTTGATGCTTCGTGTTAACGATGCAGAAACTTACGATGCGTGGGTAAACCACACAATTCCATTTAACGATCCAAAGGTTGCAGCAGTTCTAAAGGAAGCAGGAAAGATCCTAAAGAATAAGAAGTACGTTGGAAACGTACCTGCGATTGCAACCACCACATTCCAAGAAGGTGGCAAGGGACTTGTTGATGGTTCATGTGCGATGCATCGTCAAGCATCATTTATCGGCGGAATTCTCGCCGCTGATTATGGTGCGACAATCGTTACTCCAGATGACACTGCAACAGAAGGCGGTATTACCACCTTCTACTTCCCAGGCGTAACTGCTGACCAACGTCCTGCTCTAGGTGGCGGCGAATTCGTTGGCGCATTTGCAGACCGTCCAGAAGTTGCTGCAGTTCAGCTATATCTGACATCTCCTGAATGGAATAACAAGAAGGCCTCACTTGGTGGTTGGTTCTCAGCTAACAAGGGCCTAGATGTCGCAAATGTTGCAGATCCAGTAAATAAGAATGCGGTTGAGATTCTAAAGAGCGCAACCACATTCCGATTCGATGGATCTGATGCGATGCCAGCAGCCGTCGGCGCTGGCTCATTCTGGAAGGAAATGACCGCATGGGTTGCAGAGAACAAGTCTGATAAGGCTGTTCTTGATGCAATCGAGAAGTCATGGCCAAAGTCCTGATAACTCTCGTTATCAGAGCTAATTGATAGTGGGAGGGTGCGGTAGCCGATAGGCGCCGCACCCTTTCGCCTAAATTGTCGTAAATCGGAGAGTGCATGATCGAAATAGCAGCGCGACAATCTCAATTGGAGCAAGCAGTCTCCAAGTTGACCGGTTTAGGGCTGACTATTGCAATCTTTGCACTTCTTGTCTTTCTCGCTTTCTCACTTGCAGAACGCACAAGCGAAAAGATTCAACGTTATCTCAAATATTTAATTTTTCTCATCCCGGCAATTGCGTTTTTATTTATAGGTCTAGTCGCACCAGCTTTTCGCACTATTTATCTCTCTTTTAGAGATGCGCGCGGCGATAGTTTCATTGGATGGGAAAATTATTATTGGGCCTTCACCCAGCCAGAAATACTCGATGTCCTAAAGAACACGGGAATTTGGATGTTGGTGGCTCCGATTGCATCGACAGGATTTGGATTAACCATCGCAGTCCTTACTGATCGAATGAGGCGCCCTGGCCTCGTTAAGTCTTTGATATTTATGCCAATGGCCATTTCATTTGTTGGCGCCGGAATTATTTGGAAATTTGTTTATCAATTTCAACCGAACGAAAAATCGCCAGAGATTGGCTTATTGAGTCAGATTACCGAATGGCTGGGATTTGTCCCTTCCAATTGGTTACTAGAAACTCCGCTAAACACTCTGCTTTTAATCGTAGTCTTTGTCTGGATTCAAACCGGTTTCGCAATGGTTGTGCTATCAGCTGCCATCAAGGCAATTCCAGATGAAATTCTAGAAGCTTCAATGCTTGACGGTGCGAGTGGTTGGAAACGTTTCTCTCGGGTGACCGTTCCAATGATTAGAGGAACCGTAATTGTCGTTTTGAGTACGATCACCATTGGGGCGCTCAAAGTCTTTGACATTATTCGAACTATGACTGGTGGGAATTTCAAAACAAGTGTTATCGCAAATGAGATGTATAACCAATCGTTTCGAGCCCTTAATTATGGAACAGGTAGCGCGCTCGCAGTAATTCTCTTCTTTGGAGTATTGCCATTAGTTATCTACAACGTCTGGCATTTGAAACGAGAGCAGAGTGAGCGACTATGAAGAACGTAAGAACTCACTTAAGTAGTCCGTGGGCCAGTTTTGCGGCGATAATTCTTGCTTTGGTCTGGACCATTCCAACTCTTGGCCTATTTGTGACTTCATTTCGGCCGAGCAAAGGGATAAATACTTCTGGATGGTGGACTGTATTCACCAATCCTGAATTTACCTTGACCAACTATTCCCGAGTTCTATTTGAAGGCAGAGGTGCGACCCCTCCCTTAAGTCAGTATTTTCTAAATACTTTCGCAATTGTCATTCCCTCAACAATAATTCCGATAACCATAGCTATTTTTGCTGCATACGCAATTGCCTGGTTCGATTTCAAGGGTAGAAATATCCTCTTCTTCACAATATTTGCGCTACAAGTAATCCCGCTACAAATGTCACTGATTCCACTCCTTCAACTATTCTCAGGTGGTTTACATATTGGAACGATTCCAATCATTCCAAGCTTTGGAATTACCGGCACATTTATTCCCATTTGGCTGGCTCACACAATGTTTGGATTACCGCTAGCGATATTTCTACTACATAATTTCATTGCACAACTTCCTAGAGAACTTATTGAGGCCGCACGAGTAGATGGAGCTGATCATTTCAAAGTTTTTCGACAAATAGTTCTACCGCTTAGCATCCCGGCCATAGCTTCGTTTGCCATATTCCAGTTCCTTTGGACTTGGAATGATCTA
>JBEANJ010000018.1:0-12538 GCA_041165565.1 Actinomycetota bacterium
CTGCCTCGAGAGAGCGTTTATCCACCAGCAAGTAAGGACCGCGAACTGCAACGCGACTCAAGAGTCGAAATGGCGGTCTCTCGCACTGCGGCCACTGCTGCAGCTCTAAATTATCTTGGCTATGAAATAACCGAGGATTACGTTGTTAGCAGAGTGCGTGATTACTCCAATGCCGTCGGAATTCTTAAAGAGGGCGATCGGATTCGAGTGGTTGACGGGAAAGTCATAAAGGAAATTGAAGAGATCAGAGATGCTTATAAGGGTCGCAAAGTTGGCGATGTAATTCGAATTGAAGTTGAGAGAGTTGTAGATGGTCAGCTAAAGCGATTATCAGTAGATGTGAAACTCACAAAAAACATTGATGTTGGTGATGGACCCGCAATCGGAATCTTGGTGGGCACGAGCGCTGAATTTCCAATAGATGTAACTTTTAATCTTCGCGGCGTAGGCGGACCTAGCGGTGGTTTGATTTTTGCCCTTGGCTTGGTCGAAAAACTTGGTGCTGAGGACTTGCTGAGAGGAAGAACAATTGCTGGAACTGGAACCATCACTCCAAGCGGTCGAGTCGGAGCCATTGGGGGAATTGAAGAGAAAATGATCGGCGCTTCACGTAAAGGAGCGACAATTTTCCTTGCGCCAAGAGAAAATTGTGTAGATATCCGACACGTTCCTAAAGGTTTACAGGTAATCCCAGTCACTACGCTTTCTGAAGCAATAACCTTCCTGCGAGCGCCGGATAGCTTCAAATTTCCTACTTGCGAAAGTTTGGATAACCTCGCCTCATGACATTTGGCAGCGGTCCCGAAAATCCATTCCGTAATTTCAATTTTCCAAAGAGAAATCCGGGCCAACCTCGTCGACTAGGCGCTCTACCTTTGACGGTAATAATTTTGACAGTCTTGGCGGTTGTTCTGGTCTCACTTAGTGGTTTCTATGTCGACTACTTGTGGTTTAGATCGGTCGATTACGCATCAGTTTGGACCACGCTATTAGTCACCAGGGCTACTTTATTTGTTGCCTTTGGTTTAGTTACCGCTCTTGTCATTGTTTCCAACATAGTCGTGGCTTACAAGCGTCGACCAATATATGTTCCGACAACGGTAGAGGCCGATAATTTAGAGCGATATCGCTCTCAAATTGAACCAATTAAAAAGATTGCTGTAGTAGGTATTTTCCTTGCGATTTTCTATTTTGCTGGATCTGCTGGATCCCAGTTCTGGGAGAGCTGGTTGCTATATAGAAACGCAACTCCATTTGGCGTTTTTGATCCGCAATTTAACCGCGATATCTCATTCTTTATGTTTACCTTGCCATTCTGGCAATCGCTAGTTGGCTGGGCAATTTCAACTTTGATATTGGCAACTATCGCCGCGACTGTAGTTCACTACATATACGGAGGAATCCGCCCACAAGTTCGCGAAGATCGGACAACAGTTACCGCTCGAGTACAACTTTCAATTCTCTTGGGAGCAATTGTCGCAATTAAGGCGATTGCCTATTGGCTAGATCGATTTGCACTTGCAATTTCCGATCAAGGAATCATCACCGGTCTTACCTATACCGACGTCAACGCAGTTCTACCTGCAAAATCAATCTTGACCGGTATTGCCATAATCTGCTCACTTTTATTTTTTGCAAATATCATTCGCCGCTCATGGGTATTACCTGCGGCAGGACTAGCACTTCTTGGCATCTCATCTTTCTTGATATCCGGCGTTTACCCAGCCTTAATCCAACAATTCCAAGTTAAACCGAGTGAATCTGCTAAAGAATCACCTTACATTCAGCGCAATATTGAATCCACTAGAGCTGCATATGGTTTAGATAAAGTTGAAGTTAAGGATTACCAGGCCACAATCGACACCAGCGCAGGCCAGTTAAACAATGATGTCGATACTATTGCAAACATTAGATTGATGGATCCAAATGTCTTGTCCTCAACATTCCGCCAACTCCAACAGATCAAGCCTTATTACACATTCACAGAATCACTTGATGTTGATCGATATCTTATTGACGGAAAGATGCGCGATATGGTCGTAGCGGTCCGTGAATTGAATATTGAAGGTAATCCAAATAGAAATTGGATTAATGACCATCTTGTCTATACCCATGGTTTTGGGTTTGTCGGAGCATATGGAAATGCTCAAGATATTGATGGAAAACCGGTATTCACAATGGGAGATATCCCACCAAAGGGAATTTTGGGAGATTTCCAACCAAGAATTTATTTCGGAGAGAACAATCCAGAGTATTCAATAATTGGAGCTCTTAAGGGCGGCGAACAAGTCGAGTTTGATTACCCAGATGATGCTTCACCTAACGGCCAGAAAAATTACACCTATACCGGTACCGGTGGCGTACCTATGGGCTCACTCTTCTCAAGATTACTCTTTGCAATTCATTACCAAGAGCAGCGAATTCTTCTCTCAAATTTAATTAATTCTGAATCCAAAATTATCTTCAATCGAGTCCCAAGAGATCGGGTTGCAAAAGTCGCTCCCTGGTTAAAACTCGATGGCGATCCTTATCCTGCAATTGTTGATGGCAAGATTGTTTGGATAATCGATGGCTACACAACGAGCGCGGGATATCCATACTCTCGAACAGTAGATGTCTCGGGCGCCACGACTGATGCGCTTAATATAAATAATAATCCGCTAACCGCTGTTCCCAATTCAAAGATCAATTACATTAGAAATTCAATTAAAGCAACAGTCGATGCTTATGATGGCACCGTCACTCTCTACGCCTGGGATGAAAAAGATCCAGTACTTCAAACTTGGACTAAGGCATTTCCCACGGTGGTAAAACCACGCACTGAAATGAGTGAAGCTTTAATCTCACATGTTCGATATCCCGAAGATATCTTCCGCGTACAACGTGATGTTTTATCGCTCTACCATGTGAAGAATTCCAATGCTTTCTACGGCGGACAAGATTTCTGGAGAGTGCCTAGAGATCCCTCTACCCTTGGCGCAAATGCTGGAGCCCAACCACCATATTTCTACACTTTGAAATTGCCTGGCGAAGAGAAAGCTTCATTCTCATTGACGACGCCATTTGTTCCAAGAGGTGGACGTGAAAACCTCTCAGCATTTGCAGTCGTGAATTCAGATCCGGGTGATAACTATGGCAAATTCACTGTTCTGCAATTACAGCGCTCCACCAATATCGCTGGCCCATCACAGGTTGCCTCTAACTTTGAAGCAAATCCAACTGTTGCGCTCTCACTTTCATTATTGCGACAAGGTGGATCTGATGTAGTTCTTGGAAATCTTTTAACGCTCCCAGTCGGTGGTGGCTTGCTTTATGTTCAACCAGTCTATGTAAGAGCAACTGCTAACACGGCGGCTTATCCACTGCTCCAGAAAGTTCTAGTTTCTTTCGGTGAGAAGATTGGTTTTGATGACACGCTACGCGGCGCTCTCGATCAAGTATTTGGTGGCGATAGCGGCTCGAGAGATATTCCAGGTAGCGATACGCCAACCACACCAGGAACCGGTAGCGGCGGCAATGATTTACAACAAGCGCTGGAAAGTGCGCAACGCGCGCTTGCTGATGCGCAGGCAGCATTGACTCGTGGAGACTTTGCCGCTTACGGAAAGGCGCAAGATCGCTTGAAGGCGGCAATTGAAGCGGCGGTAAACGCACAACGTCGCTAGCTCTTTTCTGAGTAGAGATTTAGTCCAAATAAGGATTTAGTCCAAGTTGAGAATTGGCCTGAATAGAGATTTGGTTCATTTACTAAACAACCTCTATTGTTCGACTTACCGACGCGGGGTGGAGCAGCTCGGTAGCTCGCTGGGCTCATAACCCAGAGGTCGTAGGTTCAAATCCTGCCCCCGCTACTTATTTCCCTCTTTTTGCTTTTTGGGATCAGACATCCGACCAGCATGCGCAACGGCTGAAGGATCTCTCTTCGACTTAATCAAGCTAGCGATTGTGGATATCGCAAGAATTGAGCCAATTACAATCAAAGAGATATTGGTCGAAATCTTTGTCGGGGCATCGAATTCTTCATAGGCCCAGAGCAGCATTAATTTGATTCCAATAAAGACCAGGATGAATGAGAGTCCGAGGGAGAAGTAGATAAGTTTTTGGACCAAGTTCTTCATTAGGAAGTAGAGGGCTCGTAATCCAAGTAGGGCGAAGGCGTTAGCAGCAAAAACTAAGAATGGTTCTTGAGTTACTCCAAAAGTAGCCGGTATTGAATCTAGCGCGAAGAGTAAGTCTGTAGCTCCAATTGCAATCATTACGAGTAGAAGTGGAGTGGCAAACCGCTTGCCATTTTCTTTAATGAATAATTTCGTACCATGATACTGATCTGTGAAATTAAATTTCCGCTGCGCGTAATTCACGATGGGATTTTCACTTAGATCCGGATCTTCATCCCAATGTTGCATTAGCTTTATGCCGGTCCAGAGCAAGACAGCGCCAAAGATTACAAAAGTAAATGCAAATGCTTCGAGTGCGGCGGCACCAATCGCAATAAAAATTGCTCTCATTATTAGGGCAAGGACAATCCCAACCATTAAGACACGCTGATGGTAGATAGTGGGAACTGCAAAATTAGTGAGAATGATTATAAATACAAAGAGGTTATCCATGGATAGTGATTTCTCAACGATATATGCGGCGAAGTACTCTTTCCCAAATTGAGTGCCGTAATCAGCCCAAACCCAGATTCCAAATATGACAGCAACGGCAATATAGAAAACGGACCAGAAAGTGGCCTCTCTAAATGAAACATCATGAGCCTTGCGAGTTGAAGTTAATAAATCAAAGAGCAAGAGCCCAAGAATCAGAGCAACAGTTGCAACCCAGATTGAGAGAGTTATATTCACCGGGCGAGGCTAGTGCTTCGATTAAGCCGAAGCGAATTCAAAACTACGAAAAGACTGGAAAATGCCATAGCGCCGCCGGCATACATCGGATTTAACGCTCCAATTGCAGCTATTGGAATACCAATTATGTTGTAAATAAAGGCCCATCCAAGATTGGTCCGAATAATTCTTAGAGTTTTCCGAGAAAGATCTATGGCCTTGATCGCATCGCCAAGACTTGGTTGCATCAAAGTTATATCAGCAGTTGCAATCGCGGTATCCGTTCCGGTTCCCATTGCAATACTTAAATCCGCGGCAGCTAACGCAGCGGCATCATTAACGCCATCTCCAACCATAAGAACTTTGGAACCAGTTGCCTGAATCTCCTTAACTTTCTCTATTTTCATATCCGGGGAAGCGCCCGCGAGCACTAATTTTTCATCGATACCCACTTCACTAGCAATGCGCTTGGTAACTGCCGCATTGTCTCCAGATGCAAGATAGATACT
Organism: Actinomycetota bacterium; assembly: GCA_041165565.1. Classification (GTDB taxonomy): domain Bacteria; phylum Actinomycetota; class Actinomycetes; order Nanopelagicales; family Nanopelagicaceae; genus MAG-120802. Next base: position 5,336 of record JBEANJ010000018.1, read on the forward strand.
TATTCCGCGCTCTCGTAGCTTACGGATTGCACTTGATGAATCCGGACGAATTGTGTCGCCAACTTCAAAGGCGGCGACGGCGATACCGTCAATCGCAGCTAGGGCGATTGAATTGCCATTTTTCTGTGCGGTATTTATTACAGCCTCAAATGAATCTGGAATATTTAAGGTTGCCTTACGTATCGAATTTGGCGAACCGATTATCACCGGTAATCCACCCGCAGCAAATTGAACTCGAGCTGCAATCCCTTGACCACTAGTCTCTTCTAAATCAGTAAATGGAAGTGAAGGTCCATTTGAAATTTCCATTGCTAGATTCCTAGCAATCGCACCGGCAACGGGATGATTGCTCTCTCTAACTACAGTCAAAATAGCCAATCTCGTAGCATCCTCAGTAATACCAACCTTTGGAGAGTAATCAAAGATTTTATTCACAACTTGCATCTGACCCGTAGTGATAGTCCCAGTTTTATCCAGAATTACGGCATCAATTTTTGGCGCGACTTCTAATACCACTGTTCTTCGCAAGATGATCCCACTGCGTGCACCACGACCTGTAGCGACAAGGAGCGCCACGGGCGTTGCTAATCCAAGTGCACATGGACAGGCGATGACCAATACAGCGACAGCCGCTGAGATTGAATTAGAGAGCGGGTTATCAAGATAAATCCATGTTGCTAAAGTTCCAATTGCAATTAGTAAGACAATTGGGACAAATACTGCGCTGATTCGATCGGCAAGTCTTTGAATTGGCGCCTTCTCACTCTGTGCCGCCAGGACCATTTTTGTTATTCGAGATAGTTCAGTATCACTTCCAACTCGAGTTGCGCAAATAACTAATCTTCCTGATTGATTAATGGCACCAGCAATAACTGAAGAGCCGATGCTGACCTCAACTGGAAGTGATTCACCGGTAAGTAAAGAATTATCTACCGAGCTAAATCCTTCAATGACTCTGCCATCTGTAGGAATACGTTCGCCAGCACGTACGATGCAGTTATCGCCGACTTGCAAATTCTCAATCGGAGCAACAATCTCTTCGTTACCCCGCAGAATTCGCACCTCCTTACTTCCAAGTGAAATCAATTTAGCGAGCGCGCTTCCAGCACGACGCTTCGCTCTCGATTCTAGAAATCGCCCAAAGACGATAAAAGTAATGACTGCTGCTGCGACTTCAGCATAAATGTCTCCAGCTCCTGTGGAATTTGCATAAATAGACCAAGCAAATGCAGATATTGAACCGAGCGAAATCAGATTATCCATAGTGGGATGAGTGAAATTGCGAATCGCGGCGCGGTGAATTGGCCAAGCGATAAAAATTACGACTGGAGCGGTCAAAGAAATAGCCAACCAACCACTTGGAGAATAAAGGGGATTAGGTAAATTAAATCGATCGAGTTGAGTCAAAATATAATTATCAACATCGCTATGAATTGTGTGAACCATTGATATAACAATTACTGGAATAGTTAAAAGAATTGAAATTAGAGTGCGCAACCCCATCTTGCGCGTATGAGAGAAGCTCTCACTCTCATCGGTTCGCAATTTCGCTTTGTATCCAGCGCTGGTAACGGCGTCAATCAGATCCTTATTTCGAGTGCCACGCGGAACCAAGATATGTGCGCTCTCAGTAGCGAGATTTACCGTGGCCTTCGCCCCAGGCACTTTATTAAGGGATCTTTCGATTGTTGCCACACATGATGAGCAAGTCATTCCGGATATCTGTAGATCTACCTGCTCCAAATCAAGATCACTTGGCATTTTAATTACTAATTTTTCCCGAGTTGATTGCAGCCAAAAATTTAGGATGCAGTGCGCGATTAGAAGAGATGCCGCCAGCTCCAAATGGACCGGGCACACCTTGGAAATCAGAGAAGATTCCGCCCGCCTCTTCAACAATTATGGCGAGCGCAGCCATATCCCAGAGCGCTAATTTAGGTTCGGCAGCGATATCGACGGCTCCTTCTGCTACCAACATATGAGACCAGAAATCTCCGATGCCTCTGACTCGCCAAACTTGATCAAGTATCGCCAGATAACTCTCTTTGCGATCTCCCCAGTCTGCTAAATCTGAGAAAGAGATTGAAGCATCGCTTAATGCGCCAACTTTAGAGACGTTAATTTGGGTGGCAGGTCCACCATTAACCTCTGTAAAAGCGCCAAAACCAGCAGCTGCGTACCAGCGACGAAATAAAGCGGGTGCGCTAACCATTCCGGCAATTACCCGATCATCGCCTGAACTATTGCGTTCCACTAATCCAATCAGCGTTGCCCAGATTGGAACTCCCCGCAAGAAATTCTTGGTGCCATCAATCGGATCAATTACAAAATAATGAGTTCCATTTGAAATTTGTTCAGGAGAACCAAATTCTTCGCCAACGATTAAGTAATCGGGGCGATCCTTTGCAAGAATTTTTCGCAGCGCCTCTTCAACGGAACGATCTGCGTCAGTCACAGGGGTGCGATCAGGTTTTGTCTCAACCTTTAAATCCAGCGCGTGGTAACGCGCCATTGAGATCTCATCAGAAGTATCAGCTAGTACTTTAAGAAGTTCGATTTCGCTCGCACCAGAAGAAATCATGGCGCTAGATTAGCGTTTGCTGGCGGCAAGTATTCGGCGTAGACCCGCAATCCGACGCTTCGACCCGCTTTCACTCGCCTCATTTAAGGCACAACGCTCTTCATCATGAGAGCAATTCTTTGGACATTTCACAATCAACCGCGCTAACTCTTCAAAGGATCCAATAATTCGATTTCTATCGATATGTTCAAGTCCGAATGAGCGAACGCCGGGAGTATCGATAATCCAGCCAGAGCCGGGAAGTTCAAAGGCATATGCACTTGAAGATGTGTGGCGCCCTCGACCAGTTGCTTCATTAACATCTCCGGTAGAGCGAAGCGAGCTCTTCGCAATTGCATTTACCAAGGTTGATTTTCCAACGCCGCTATGGCCAATTAAAACTGAACGTTTACCTTTTAGCGCGCTACTTAACTTAACTATTTCTTCGGATTTAGCGCTTTCGCTACGGATTTCTTTCGGTAGCGCGCTCTTAAAGATATCAATATCTAGAGATTCGTAATCTGAGATAAATTCGGCTGGATTAGCAAGATCCGATTTAGTGATGACAAGTATCGGTTTAATTCCTTGATCGAATGCGACTGCCAAGCAACGGTCCACAAATCCATGGCGGGGCTCTGGATTTGCAGCTGCAACGACAATCAAGAGTTGATCCACATTTGCTGCGACAACTTTTTCTTGTGCCCCTGCATCGTCAATTGTGCGAGATAAAGTATTTCTTCTTGGCTCAACTTCGACGGCTCTAGCCAGAGTGCCAGGAGCGCCCGAAAGATCTCCATCCAATTTGATTAAGTCTCCGACGACTATGGCGTTTTTTCCTAATTCTCGCGCTTTCATTGCGGTAACTTCGAGACCATCATCAAGAATTGAAGTTATTCGTCCGCGATCGACTGTTATAACGGTAGCTGTAGCTAGCGATGAGTAATCGGGCCGATCTTTACTTCTGCGGGGTTTGGAGCGGGGTGCGCGAATGCGAGCATCTGATTCGTCGTACCGTTTTCTCATTTGAGAATCGTGCTCCAGAGTGCAACAAAATCAGGAAGAGTCTTACGAGTGGTTTCAATATTTTCAACTTTTATTCCGGAAACTTTTAGTCCCAACAGCGCTCCTGCCGTTGCCAATCTATGGTCTTCATAAGTATGAAATGTTCCTGCGTGCAAGGTTTGTGGCTCAATCAAAAGTGAGTCTGGTCCTTCGGTAACTTTGCCACCAAGCAGCTCTAATTCTTTTCTGAGTGCGCTTAATCGATCAGTTTCGTGCAACCTAAGGTGTCCGATGCCAGTCAAATGCGAAGGTGAATCTGCGAGCGCTGCGAGCGCGGCAATTACCGGAGTTAGCTCACCCTCGTCGCGAAGATCAATATTCATACCATGTACTACACCGTTACCACTAACTTTTAATCCAGATTCGACAAACTCCATAGTTGCGCCCATTCGGGTAAAAATTTCTCTAAGGCGATCACCTGGCTGCTTAGTTTTTGTTGGCCAATCCTTAATTATTACTTCTCCGCCGCAGATCATCACCGCAGCCATAAAGGGAGCGGCATTTGAGAGATCGGGCTCAATAGAAATGGTTTTTCCGGATAGAGATCCCTTAACTCGCCAAAGATTACTTTCTACACTGATTTCTGCGCCAAAGGTTTCCAATAAGTCGAGCGTCATTTCAATATGAGGAAGTGAAGGTAAATGTTCTCCTACATTTCGCACTTCCAGTCCATTGCGCATGGCAGGAGCTGCAAGTAAAAGCGCAGATAGGAATTGACTAGATTTACTAGCATCAACTGATACCGCGCCACCAGCTATACCGCCAGAACCATTTATCGTTAGCGGTAGCGCAAATCTCCCGCCATGCTCGATTGAAACTCCAAGATCAATTAGCGCCTTGATTAATGGCCCTACAGGTCGTTCGTGGGATCTTGGATCTCCATCAAAATGAATCAAACCTTGCGCGAGAGCAGCAACAGGTAGAAGAAAACGCATCACAGTTCCGGCATTTCCAACATCTATGGAGGCCGGACCCATAAGTTTTTTTGGATTCACAAGTATGGTCGCATCGCTATCGGAAGATGCAATAGAAATTTCAGTACCGAGAGACTTAAGCGCTTTGATCATTAATTCGGTATCTCTGGAATGTAGCGGTCGGATCAAGGTTGAAGGGGTCTGGGCCAAAGCTGCTAGTACTAGTGCTCGGTTTGTTGCAGATTTAGATCCGGGGATGGTTAACGTCGCAGAAATCGGCTTATCACCTCTAAATGGTGCTTGCCAATCGCTCATCATGGAATTCTACCTGTTGGATTAAATCGAAGAAGTCGACTTAAATGTCAGTATGTGTGGAAGATTTGCGCTTTCGGCAATGGCAGCAGAAATTGCGGAGGAATTCACCACTAGTGGCGAGCCGAATCGAATGTTGCCAGTTGATTGGAATATCAAGCCGACTCAAGATATCTACATTATTAAAGGTAAAGAGCGCGTTCTTGATGTCGTAAGTTGGGGATTAATCGCACCATGGAGCAAGGATGGTGAGACAGCGCTACGTTCTCAATCGCAAGCAATCAATGCGCGATCCGAGACAGTTTTCGAGAAACCAACTTTTCGAAATGCGTTTCATACTAAGCGATGCTTAATACCTGCTAGTGGTTATTATGAATGGGCAACTGAATTAGGAGCGCTTAAATCCAAGCAACCGGTTTATATTTCACGTAAAGATTCACATCTCCTTGCTTTTGCTGGAATTTTTGATTCATGGCGTTCGCCTGAGGGTGTAGAGCGACGAAGCGCCGCAATTATGACCTGTGATGCGGTCGGCAAACTTGCTGATGTCCATAATCGAATGCCGGTATTTTTGCCACGTAATTTATGGGATCGTTGGTTGGATCCAAACTTAACTGAGACCAACACGCTTGTTGAATTGGTAAGTTTGCGAGAAGACGATAGCGCGCTTCAATTCTGGCCAGTTCGCCCACTTGTTAATTCAATTAAGAATAATGGAGCCGAATTAATCGAACCGCTTGAGGTTGGAGAACCGGAGACTCTCTTCTAGAGCTCTGAGAATTATCCAACTTGGTGCTGAGGCTATATCCTTAGCATTGATGGCGAGCAAAGATGAGCGAAAAGAGTTGAGCAAGGATTCCAACTCTGGAGCGGGTGAATTGGTTCGCGTAGATCGCGAGAAAGAATCGGCCGCGCAGCGAGCTAAGCGTTTTGAGAAAGATGCTTTGCAATATATGAATCAACTTTATGCAGCTGCCCTTCGGTATACGAGAAATCCTGATGATGCCCAAGATCTCGTCCAAGATACATATGCAAAGGCCTACACCTCATTTCATCAATTTGAACCTGGCACCAATTTGAAAGCCTGGCTATATCGCGTATTAACAACTACTTTTATAAATACATATAGAAAAGACCAACGCAGGCCACAAACTTCAGATAGCGAGGCAGAAGATTGGCAACTGGCAGAAGCCGCATCTCACACAAGTGATCAAGGTAAATCTGCGGAGGATGTGGCTTTAGAGAATCTTCCGGATAGCGATATCAAACGGGCGCTGTTAGAGATTCCTGAAGAGTTTCGCATCGCCGTATATCTTGCCGACGTCGAAGGCTTCTCTTACAAGGAAGTGGCAGAAATCGTTGGAGTTCCAACGGGAACCGTAATGTCCCGCCTCCATCGGGGAAGAAAACAGCTCCGTGAGAAGTTGACCGAGTATGCCCGCGAGTTGGGCTATGTAAAGGGAGGGTCATGATGGAGTCGATTAACTGCCTCCAATGCCAGGAATGGCTCATCCCATTTATCGATAACCAGATTGAGGATTCAGCAACTTTCAATGAAATTGCTTTCCATCTTCAAGATTGTGCCGATTGTAGAAATCAACTTGAGATCGAGCGACGCACTATCGATGTTGTGCGAGCGCTTCTGGTTAGAACGTGTTGTGAGACTGCGCCAACAACTCTGCAGGAGCGGATTGCGCATCAGCTACATTTGATTCAACTACAACAGATGGCCGGATATAGCCAGACTGAGATTATCACTCAATACCGAAGAACTGAGATCACTATCGATGGCCAGACCCAAATTGAGATTGAAACTTCGCACGAGATTCGCAGAGATTTCCCACTAGATTAACTACACCCAGATTAAGGATTTATAAAACTAGCAGTTAAGTATCGATTCCCTCGTGTCGTTTGACTCTTGCGATCACTCGATAGGTTATCGGCAAGAGAATTACTTCAAATAAAGTCTTATAGATATAACCAGTAGCAAGATAATTTAGAAATTCTTCAAAATTTAATCTACCCAGCGAGGCAATTAATGTGAAGACGAAGGTATCTACAAACTCACCAACCACAGTAGAGCCGATTAATCTTGCCCAGAGGCTCTTGCCATGAGTTCGTCTCTTAATCCAAACTAAAGTCCACGAATTAGAGATTTGACCTAGCAAGAAGGCAATTACACTTGCGACGACGATTTGTGGAACAAATCCAAGGATTGCTTCAAATGCTGCTTGGTTCTCCCAACTTGAGGCGGCAGGAGAGATTTGGATTAACCAGAAAGTCAGTCCAGCGAGGATGCCAATTCCAAAACCTGTAAAAATAACTCTGCGGGCAGCTTTGTATCCATAAACCTCG
>JBEANJ010000019.1:0-11923 GCA_041165565.1 Actinomycetota bacterium
CGCGCTATCGGTTTTACCGTCTAACAAAGTCGCAGTCGACTAGGGTTATTGGGTGTCCCAGTATGCGATGTGGATGTCCTTTAGATCGTTAACATCCGATCAGTCAGTAAAGGATCAAAGACTTAAACCTGGAACCATTTCGCGAATCGCAAGGTATGCCACCCCTTATCGAATATCTTTAATTCTTTTCTTGGCCACAGTGATTATTGATGCCATTCTCGTTGTAACCTCACCACTTCTACTTAAACGCCTAATTGACCAGGGTGTGGTTCCCAATAATCCAGGAATAGTTACGCAAATGGCGTTATTGGTGGGAGTAGTTGCTGTTGCCGACGCAATATTTAGTTTAGTTGGTCGATGGTTCTCTTCCCGAATTGGCGAAGGCCTTATCTATGATTTGCGAACTGAAGTTTTCAGCCATGTTCAAAAGCAATCGTTAGCTTTCTTTACACGTACTCAGACCGGTTCGCTCATATCTAGATTGAATTCTGATGTTATTGGAGCCCAACAAGCCTTTACTAGCACTCTCTCCGGACTCTTGAGTAACACCTTGACTCTAATTTTGGTCATCGGAGCCATGCTGACACTTTCATGGGAAATAACTGCGCTCTCCTTAATTCTGCTACCAGTTTTCCTTTGGCCGACAAAGTGGGTGGGAAGGAAACTTGCGAGTTTAACGCGGGAATCATTTGGAGTTAACGCAGAAATGTCCACAACCATGACAGAGAGATTTAATGTTTCTGGCGCCCTCTTAGTCTCGCTCTATGGAAATCTTAAAGTTGAACATGATGAGTTTGCTAAAAGAGCCCGGAAAGTCGCTGATATTGGAATATCCATAGCGCTATTGCAGAGATTCTTCTTCATCGCCCTAACCTCTATTGCCGCCATCGCAACGGCATTGGCCTATGGAGTAGGTGGCCACTTAACTATCAATAAAGAGATAACTCTTGGGACATTGTTGGCAATTACGACGCTTTTAGTTCGACTTTATGGTCCCTTAACTGCACTATCAAATGTCAGAGTTGATGTAATGACCGCACTAGTATCTTTCGAAAGAGTCTTTGAAGTTCTCGATTTGGAACCGATGGTGAGCGATAAAGAAAACGCTATCTCGCTACCGAACAAAGACCTTGCGGTTTCCTTTAATAATGTTCGCTTCTCGTATCCACGTGCCGAGGAGATCTCGTTGGCATCACTTGAAGGAACTGCAAAAGCAGAAATAGTTGACTCTGGCGAGATTCTCAAAGGTATAACTTTCAAATGTGAACCCGGAACATTAACTGCGCTCGTTGGTCTTTCTGGCTCAGGTAAAACCACAATTGCTAGCTTGATCCCTAGGCTTTATGACGTAACTTCGGGTTCCATAAAAATCAATGAAATTGATGTTCGCGAAATCAAATTATCAAGTCTTCGAGCAGGTATAGGCGTAGTTACCCAAGACGCGCATATGTTCCATCAATCAATTTCGGATAATCTAAAGTATGCAAAGAGTGATGCGACTGAGGAAGAGATGCGGTTGGCTTGTGAATCTGCTGCTATTTGGGATTTCATAAAGTCGCTGCCCAATGGCTTAGAAACTATCGTCGGCGATCGCGGCCACCGGCTTTCTGGGGGCGAAAAACAGAGATTAGCTATTGCACGACTATTGCTTAAATCGCCGAGAATTGTAATTCTCGATGAAGCAACAGCTCATTTGGATTCCGAAAATGAGGAGTTGGTCCAGAAAGCGCTAGGAAATGCCCTAATTGGACGCACCAGTATCGTGATTGCTCATCGGCTCTCGACAATTAAATCTGCAGATCAGATCATCGTTCTTGAATCTGGCGAAATCAAAGAAATAGGAAAACACGAGGAATTGGTTGCTAAGGGTGGGATCTACTCAGATTTATACCAACGTCAGGTTCTTAATTAGTTTTTTGGCGATCTCTAAAATCTTCTCGCAGGACTAATCCGTAACCAAATATGACCAGAATAGCGAAAATTAACCACTGGAATGTGTAAGCAAGATGGGGTCCATCACTTAGCGGTGGCAATTGAGTGGGGAATTGCGGAGCAAAATTACTAGCTTCGATTAAATCCAAATAGATATTTTCCGTTTTGATTTGACCTTCGTTATCCCATTTTCGTAACTCACTGGAACCGTCACCCCGTGGCATAGCAAAGAGCGTTCCACCGACTTGCCGGTCAATGCGATCCGTGTGAATCCTTCCCAGAATCGTCACCGCGCTATCATCAATTTCTTGAGTAATCGGTGGTGTTTTGGCATCTGGTCCTGCCTTAGCCCATCCTCTATCCACCCAGTAATTTCTACCTGAGTTAGAGCGAAAGAGCGTTACTACTCCAAAGCCGTACTCGCCATTCTGGTAACGATTTCGAACTAGTAGTTCGAATTCAGGCCTAAAGGATCCGGTTAGTTTTAGTTCACGCCATGAGAGATCCTTGTCATCCAAATTAGATATTTGACCCTCTGACAAGGTCGGTCGTTCTATATTCGCTTCAATAAGTGAGTTGTATGAACTACGTTGCATATGTCGGTCGTATTGCCATGAGGCCGCTTGAAGACAGATCGCAACCAAAAAGATGGCAAGTGCGGTCAACCCAATTAAACGTTTCATCTACCAATCTCGCGGCGGCGCGAGCGAAGTAATTTAGTTTCACCTCGAATAGTTTCTCGTCCAGCATTTGCCACAATTACCGAGATATATGGCAGCGTGATTGCTCCAAAAAGAAAGAACCAACGGAAAGGACTTGGAGTGAATACGGCGAGCAAGAAGCAGATGGTTCGAACCATCATTGAATAAAAGTATCGTCGTTGTCTACCGGGCAACTCTTCAGATAGCCCCACCTGAACATCAGTTATTTTATGTATTTCAGGTTTCATGCCCTAACGCTAGATGTTGTTAGCAGAAACCGCACTCCGGAGCGCTCGATTTTGTCTCGTTCTCCCTTCGTTGTAGCCTAAGGCGGTTGGCCACCAGGCCATGAAGAAGTGGAGCTCGCCGCTCCCACCTACCTCGCCTTCATGCGAGATGGTCAAGAAGTAGCGCGGCCTCCTTTTCTTTTGTTTCAATCCGAAAGGGACCTTTATCAGCACAGCAGAACCGCGTATCAATGATCGTATTCGAGTATCCGAAGTACGTTTGATTGGTGCAGCAGGTGAGCAAGTTGGAGTCGTTGCGACTGATGTCGCATTAAGACTTGCAGAAGAAGCGGGATACGACCTCGTCGAAATCGCGCCAGAAGCTCAACCACCTGTATGCAAAATCATGGATTTTGGAAAATACAAGTACGAGATTGCCCAGAAGGCACGGGAAGCTCGTCAGAATCAAACTCACATAATTGTGAAAGAGATTCGACTTGGTCTAAAGATTGAAAATCATGATTACGAAACTAAGAAGAATCACATTGAAAAGTTTCTTCTAAGCGGGGATAAAGTAAAGGTGACGGTTCAGTTTAAGGGAAGAGAGCAAACTCGACCTGAAATGGGTTTTCGACTATTACAGCGACTTGCTGAAGATGTTGCAAACACCGGTTTTGTGGAATTCGCTCCAAAACGCGAGGGCAGAAGCATGACGATGGTGCTTGGGCCATTGAAGAAGAAGAGCGAGGCGGTAGCCGAGGCAAAGCGCCGGGCAGCAGCCGTAAAGAGCGAGAAAAAGTAGGAAAGGGAGATACGAATGCCAAAGATGAAAACACATAGTGGAGCGAAGAAGACTTTTCGCGTTACTGGAAGCGGAAAAGTTATGCATGAACGTGCCGGAAAGCGCCACCTACTTGAGAGAAAATCATCCAGGCTAACCAGACGCCTCTCCAAGGATGCAACAGCAAATGATCGCAACACATTTTCCGCCAAGCGCTTGCTTGGTCTGAAGTAAGGGGTATAGACAATGGCGAGAGTAAAACGCGGCGTTCATGCCGCCAAAAAGCGTAGAACTATTCTCGAGCGCGCCAGTGGTTACCGTGGCCAACGTTCGCGCCTATTTACCAAGGCAAAAGAACAAGTTACTCACTCGATGATTTATGCCTTCAACGACCGCAAAGACAAGAAAGGCGATTTTCGTCAGCTCTGGATTACTAGAATTAATGCAGCTGCTCGCGAAAATGGCATAACTTACAATCGGTTGATTCAAGGACTTAAGAGCGCAGGTATCGAAATCGATCGCAGAGCTCTCTCGGATTTGGCAACAAATGATCCAAAAGCATTTGCAAATCTAGTTGAGGTCGCTAAGAAGAACGTTAAAGTCTCTTAAGCTTCATGATCACGAGCCTTCACTCCTCGCACGTCGAGAAAGTGAAGGCTCTTTTAGGTCCTCGTGGGGCCAAGGCGCGCGATGAGAAAAAAATGTATGTAGTCGAGGGTCCCTCGAATGTTGCATCACTGATTCGCTCAAAACCAGATTTGATAGAGAGTATTTATGTCACCTCTGGTGGGCGCGAGAGACTCCAGGAGAGTTGGACCGGCGAAATAATTGAAGTTTCTGATCAGGTTATGAAAGCTATGGCAGACACTGTTACCCCACAAGGCGTGCTGGCACTGGTAAATCTAGAAGTACATGGGCTTGACGCGTTTAAGGGGATACCAAATCCTAAGCTAGCGTATTTTTGGCAGATTCAAGATCCAGGAAATGCTGGAACTGTAATTCGAACTGCCGACGCTTTTGGTTTCGATGGCGTCATTTTTTCCGACAATTCTGTCGATATCTATAGCCCAAAAGTTATTCGCTCCACAGCAGGCTCGCTATGGCAGATACAAATAGCAACCAAAATAACTCTTGCCGCTATTGCTGAATTCGCAAGGCTGAATCAAATTGAAATCTTCACTACCTCGGCCAATGGATCTGTAGCTTTGGCCGATATCTCTAAGCGAGTGAGAGATCAGGGCTCGATCTGGATTTTCGGTAACGAGGCCAGAGGATTAAATGATGAAGCTTTTCGAAGTATTTCGGCAACGTCAGTCAGCATCCCAATGACAGGTAGCGCGGAGAGTCTAAATCTTGCGACGGCTGCTTCTGTCGTCATGTATGCCGTGGCGAACGCCTGAATCGACCGCATGCGCTGGGCTCATCGGTAGAATCTCCGGGTGTCTTTAACCCCAAATCAGATAACAGAAATCAAGCAAGCAGCACTCTCTGCCATTGAGTCCGCTGAAGATTTGGATGCGTTGAAAAATGTAAAAATTTCCCATGTTGGCGATCGATCGCCGATTGCGAAAGCAAACCAGATGCTAAGCCAGATTCCGATAGAAGAGCGGGCCACTCTTGGAAAGCTAATCGGATCGGCAAGAGCAGACATCAATCAAGCTCATGATGATCGAGAACGAAAACTCAAATCAGATCGAGACTCAATAACATTGAATAAGGAGAGCGTCGATACATCAATCGCACCAAAAAGAACTTCCCAAGGCGCCCTGCACCCGCTTACGCAATTACGACACGAAATCGAGGATCTGTTCACGGGACTTGGATACGAAGTTGTGGAAGGTCCAGAACTTGAGTCGGGATGGCTGAACTTTGATGCGCTGAATATCCCCGTTAATCATCCAGCAAGGACTATGCAGGACACATTTTTCATTGAACCGCTCCAGTCCGATCTTGTCCTGAGAACTCAAACTTCTCCAGTACAAATACGAACTATGTTGGAGCGAAAACCTCCAATATTTGTGATCTGCCCGGGTCGCACATTTCGCTCGGATGCACTCGATGCCACGCATTCTCCAGTATTTAATCAGGTGGAGGGTCTAGTAGTCGATAAAGGCATAACTATGGCTGACCTGAAAGGAACGCTCTCTCTTTTCGCAGCTCGAATTTTTGGTCAAGATGTAGAAACGCGCATTCGCCCTTCTTATTTTCCATTCACTGAACCGAGTGCGGAAGTTGACTTCTTCTACAACGGCAAATGGATTGAGTGGGGCGGCTGTGGCATGGTGAATCCGAAAGTATTGAAAGTCTGTGGAATAGATCCAGATACATACTCCGGTTTTGCATTTGGGATGGGACTAGAAAGAACTCTCATGGTTCGCCATGGCATTACTGACATGCACGACATCGTTGAAGGCGATGTTCGGTTTTCTCGAAGTTTTGGAAACGGCATAAGATGAAACTTCCATTATCGTGGTTAGCAGAATTTGTAGCTTTCCCCAAGAATGTCACTCCCGCGATGATCGCTGAAGCTTTTGTGAAAGTTGGATTCGAAGTTGAGAGTATCGATATTCCCGCAAGTCACATAAAGGGGCCGCTGAAAATTGCCACTGTCCTTTCAATAAAGGAGTTGAAGGAGCATAAGAAGCCCATCAGATATGTCGGTCTTGATGTTGGCGAAAAGAAAACTCGCTTTGTTATTTGTGGCGCGACGAATTTCGAAGTAGGCGACAGAGTAGTTGTTGCATTACCCGGAGCAACTCTGCCTGGTGATTTTCGTATAAGCGCCCGAGAGACTTACGGTCATATCAGCGATGGAATGATTTGTTCAGCGCGCGAATTAGGCCTTGGTGATGACCACTCCGGAATTATTGTTATTGATAGCGCGGTAAAAAAGGTTCGAAACGGTAGCGAAGCACTTTCAATTCTCGGCGCTACCGATCCCGTTTTTGATATTTCGATCAACCCTGATCGAGGCTATGCCATGTCCATTAGGGGAGCAGCGCGCGAATTGGCGATGGCAATGAATTTGAAGTTTACTGATATAGATCGCAAAGCGATTCTTAGTAAAATCCAAAGAGGCAAGAAACCTGGAAAAATTCTCCGTGTTGCCATAATGGATAAAAAAGCTGCAGATTTGATTTTCTTAAGGAGCCTTTCGGGATTTAATCCAAATTCGAAGACACCCGATTGGATGGCGCGCAGAATTGCCCAAGCCGGAATGCGCCCGATTTCGCTTGCAGTTGATGTTACAAATTACGTGATGCTTGAAATCGGTCAGCCCCTTCATGCGTTCGATGCCGAAAAAATTGAAGGAAGGTTGCAAGTACAGAGAGCCGGCAGATATCAAGCACTTGTAACTCTTGATGGCGAGAAGCGGAAATTGAATCCGGAAGACATCATTATCGCGGACTTGAAAAAACCACTCGCCCTCGGTGGCACAATGGGTGGCCGGGAAAGTGAAGTTTCTGAAGTTACTACACGGTTAGCGATTGAGGCAGCACACTTTGCTTCCGAGGGTGTTGCCCGCCAATCTCGGAGCCATCAACTATCCACCGAAGCGTCAAGGCGCTTCGAAAGAGGTGTCGATCCTGCGCTAGCTGATTTGGCTTCAGCAAGAGCTGTTCAACTTTTAATGGAATATGGCGGTGCGAAATATCACGGCTATTCATCTCAAGGCTCCATTTCGCCGAATAAGAAATTCGCAATAAACCCAGAAGAGATATCTGCTCTTGTAGGTGCGAAGTATTCCCAGGCTGAAGTTAGTCAGGCGTTACTTAAAATCGGTTGTCAGATCAAACGAAGTTCTAAAACATGGGCGATTACCCCACCTTCTTGGCGACCTGATCTAGCACACCTTTCGGACGTGGCTGAAGAAGTAGCTCGCTACTACGGCTATGATCGAATTCCTGACTCTCTTCCAAAGCCGCCTAGCGCGAATCAACAACGCGCCGGAATTTCGTACCTCTCAGGACGACGCAGGGCGCTTTCAATAGCGCTTGCATCGAGAGGATTTGTTGAGATTCAAAATTTTCCATTTACTAATAAGGAAGAAATTGAATTATTCGGCTTTACTGGCGATAGATCGAAGGCTTTTAAGATTGCTAATCCGATTTCGGATAAGTTTCCTTTATTGAGAACCCATCTTTCTCCAGGACTACTCAAGTCTGCAGCGCGCAATTTGTCCCGTGGAGAAAAGTCTGTTGCGCTTTTCGAAACCGGATTGATTTTTAGAAATTTAGATGCTCTACCAGTCCGACCGCAAGTTTCCACTCAAAAGAAACCTAGCGCTTCTGAGATAAAGAAAATATACGAAAGTGTCCCGTTTCAATCTTTACATCTAGCTGCGGTAGTAGCCGGTGAGATCGAGAATTCTGGGTGGTGGGGTAAGGGACGTGTAGCCAGCTGGGAGGATGCCGTTGAAATCACGGATTCCTTGTTGCGCGAATTAGTTAGTGATTTTGAGATTGCCAATGTAAATCTTGCCCCTTGGCATCCCGGTCGATGCGCTGAATTCCGAGTTAACGGTAAACCAGTTGCGCATGCTGGAGAGATTCATCCGCGAATAACTTCGGAATTAGAGCTGCCTTCTCGAACAATTTATTTTGGACTGGTGCTTGATGCTGTAGCAGAACGAAAAAATGTAACGGCAAACCCCGTAAATACCCTTCCGGCAACTATTCAAGACATTTCGATGTTTGTTGATAGTTCCGTGCCAGCAGCTCAAGTTGCCCGGGCGCTATATGAAGGTGGCGGTGCACTCCTAGAAAAAGTGGAACTCTTCGATAGATATCAAAAAGAAGGAGAAGGCCAGGTTTCGTTAGCTTTCACGCTCAACTTTCGCGCTCCAGATCGCACCTTAACTAGCGAGGAAGTCTCCGTACTGCGAGAACGGGCCGGAGCCAATGCAGCAAAAAAGTGCGGGGCAAAGATTCGCGCATAAATATGCAAGAATTTGCATGATTATGCAATAACCGATATTCTCCGCACATGCGAGTGGGAGTCGTTGGCGCTAGCGGGTATGCGGGCGGTGAGTTGTTGCGCCTTCTTGCTCAACATCCGAAATTTGAAGTTTCTTTAATTGCGGCTGGAAGTAACGCTGGTGAACGAATAACTGCGATTCATCCACATCTGACTACATACCAAGACCAGAACTTTCAATCAACGACGCCGGAGGAGATGGGCGAGCTAGATCTGGTATTCGTAGCCTTGCCGCATGGAGAGTCATCCAAACTTATTTCCCAGATTCCTAAACAGGTAAGAATCGTTGATTTGGGTGCTGATTTTAGATTGACCAGTCCCAGCGCATGGAAAAAATATTACGGAAGCGAACATCCTGGCAAATGGGTTTATGGTCTTCCCGAATTGCCCAACTCTCGAGAAAAAATTGCTGCAGCAAATCGCGTCGCTAACCCAGGCTGTTATGCAACAGCGATAGCAATTTCGATCGCCCCGATTCTAGATTTGATTAATGGGAGCGATGTAGTAGCAGTAGCCGCATCTGGCACAACAGGCGCGGGTAGGAGCGGAAAGATATCTCTAAGCGCTAGCGAAGTTGCAAATTCACTAACATCCTACAAGTTTGGTGGCATTCATCAGCATACGCCGGAAATCGAAGAGGCGCTTTCTGGGATTGCTAAACAGGCAATCGCTATATCTTTTACGCCAATCCTCGCGCCTATCCCGAGAGGAATTTTATCTACTGTAACAGCCAGAACTAATTTTTCAGATAAAGAAATCAGGGCTGCATTCCAAGAGTTCACTAAAAGTGAAAACTTTCTTACGTTGCTTCCTCTTGGAGATATGCCAAAAACGGCATCCGTTATTGGATCAAACTCAGTTCACCTGCAATGCGCAGTTGATGTTCATACCTCAAGAGTTGTGGTGTCAGCAGCAATCGACAATTTAGGTAAAGGAGCAGCCGGTCAAGCGATCCAGAACGCTAATTTAATGTTTGGCTTTGACGAATCCTTGGGCTTAAGTTCAATTGGTATTGGGCAATGAATACATTTCGTTTTCCGAGAGGATTTATCGGAGGCGCGGTCGCCGCCGGAATCAAGAAGTCAGGCTTGGATTTAGCATTAATTGTTAATGAAGGACCAACACATTTTGCAACAGGAGTTTTTACCTCAAACCAGATTTTGGCAGCTCCAGTCACTTGGACCCAGAATGCCATAAGGGGAGGGCGGCTCGATGCCGTACTCCTAAACAGCGGAGGCGCTAATGCTTGTACCGGCGAAGCTGGCGAATTAGCTGTAACACGTTCTGCAGAAAAAGTTTCACTGGGATTAAATACCGATTCGCTCCACATTGGCATCTGTTCGACCGGAATGATCGGTGTGCAGTTGCCTTTGGACCCACTTCTAGATGGAATCGAGAAAACTTTAAAAAACTTGAGTAGAGAATCCTTGGTCGATTGTGCGACGGCAATTATGACAACTGATTCTCATCCAAAGATTTCGACATCTAGTTCTGGCAACATTACCTTTACCGGTATCGCTAAGGGCGCTGGAATGCTAGCGCCATCTCTCGCCACGATGCTCTCTGTCGTAATGACTGACGCGATAGTTGATGAGAGAGAGGCGGCAACCGTCTTCGAAGAGGTTTGTGAGCGCACTTTTAATCGGATTGATTCTGATGGATGCACGTCAACAAACGATACCGTTCTATTTCTTGCTTCTGGCGCCTCGGGAGAGAAGATTGAATCAAGCCAGTTACGATCAGCATTAACCGAGGTTTGCAGTAATTTGGCCTACCAATTAATTTCTGATGCAGAAGGTCATACCAAAATAATTTCGATCAAAACTCTCGGCGCTCGCAGCGAACGTGATGCGGTAGAAGTCGGACGTGCTTGTGCTAGAAATAATTTATTGAAGTGCGCTCTTTTTGGTGAAGATCCAAATTGGGGACGAGTTCTAGCTGCTATCGGGACGACTAAAGCCATAATGAATCCAAAAACAGTTGATGTGTCAATTAATGGGGTGCGGGTATGTGTGAATAGCGCACCTGGCGAACCAAGAGAATTGGTTAATCTTAAAGAGAAGCAGATTTCAATCGAAATTAATCTAAAGACAGGTGACTACTCGGCGGAAATTCTGACTAACGATTTAAGCGTGGAGTACGTACACGAGAATTCGGCTTATTCAACATGAAGGTAATCAAACTTGGTGGCCACGCAATGAGCGCAAGCGCGGGTTGGAGTAAGCCCATTGTTGCCGCCTGGAAAGAAGGAGAAGACTTTGTTGTAGTGCATGGTGGCGGTCCTCAGATTGATAAGGCTTTAACTTCCCAAGGCATTGCGGCGGAATTTTGCGACGGACTGCGCGTAACTACTGAAGCGACTATGGATATCGTGGAAAAGACTCTGACCGGCGAGGTCTTGCGCCGAGTGGTAAAGGATTTGGTCGTAAACGGCGCAAATGCCGTTGGCTTGACCGGCTTAGATAGCAGATTAATACAGGCTAAATTCAAGGATTTCAGTAAATACGGATTTGTAGGTGAAGTAACGGCGATTTCTCCTGGGATATTAGAACTTCTTTTAAGTAAGAAATTCTTACCCGTGATTTCACCAATCGGCGTTAATGAATCGGGAAATTCATTAAATATCAATGCCGACACCTCTGCCGGTGCCATAGCTGGAACTATGAAAGCGGATGAGATAATTTTTATGACAGACGTTCCTGGAATCTATCGAAATTGGCCGGACAAATCCTCGCTGATACACCAGACCTCTGTTTCTGAGCTAGAAAACATGGAATTTGAAGGCGGTATGGTTCCAAAAGTTGCCGCGGTTATAAATGCAATCACTTCTGGTGCGAAGGCGGCACGTGTGATTGATGGTAATGAGCCGGCAGCACTGGAATCGGCTCTAAAAGGAGTTGGCGGAACGTTGGTATTGCCATGATCAAATCCAATAAGGAAGCGGCACGTAAATGGCAAGAATCAATTCAACAAACTTACGCAACACCAACTGTTGCTCTTCGGCGCGGCCGCGGTGTAATTGTCGAAGATTTTGATGGCAAAAAATATCTCGACCTGATTGGAGGCATCGCCACCAACCTGCTTGGCCATGCTCATCCATCGGTGAATAAAGCAATTTCTAAACAAGCCAAAATCCTTAGCCACACTTCAAATCTTTATGCCCATGAACCTGGCCTTAAACTAGCTAAGAGATTAGTGAAAATGACCGGAGAGAATTCAGCGAGAGTCTATTTTTGTAATTCTGGAGCAGAGGCAATCGAGGCGGCAATTAAGCTATCGAGATTAACTGGTAAGAAGCGCTTGGT
>JBEANJ010000020.1:0-11922 GCA_041165565.1 Actinomycetota bacterium
AGCGAGATTGCGTAACGTTGGATAAGACTAAATATCGAAATAAAGTTCGAATTCAGCTGGATGTGGTCGGAGACGGACATAATCAATCTCAGATTGTCGCTTCCAATTAATCCAAGTTTCGATTAAGTCTTTAGTGAAGACGCCACCCTTTGTGAGAAATTCGTGGTCGGCTTCCAAACTGTCGATTACCGCATCTAGCGACCCTGGAACTTGTGGAATTGCTTTAGCTTCATCGCCATGCAATTCGTAAAGATCCTTATCAACTGGAGCTGGTGGTTCAATTTTGTTGGTAATTCCATCAAGACCTGCCATCAAAATCGCAGAGAACGCGAGATATGGATTTGAAGATGGATCAGGGCAGCGGAATTCGATGCGCTTTGCCTTAGGGCTGGAGCCGGTTATTGGAATTCGAATGCAGGCCGAGCGATTTCTCGCGGAGTAAACGAGATTGACCGGGGCTTCGTAACCAGGAACTAGCCGCTTGTACGAGTTGACAGTCGGGTTAGTGAAGGCAAGTAACGATGGCGCGTGCTTCAAAATACCGCCGATATACCAACGTGCGATATCCGAGAGATTTGCATAACCATCGCCCCAGAAAAGAGATTTTCCATCTTTCCAAAGTGACTGATGGCAGTGCATGCCTGAACCGTTATCGCCAAATAATGGCTTTGGCATAAAGGTCACAGTCTTTCCGGCCTGCCATGCAGTATTTCGAACGACGTATTTGAACTTCATCAAATCATCGCCAGCATGAAGGATGTCATTGAATCTGTAGTTGACCTCCATCTGTCCTGCGGTACCTACTTCATGATGAGCTCGTTCAACTGATAATCCAACTTTCTCAAGATTCATGACCATCTGGTCTCGCAGATCAGCAAACTGATCTGTTGGCGAGACTGGGAAGTAACCGCCTTTAATACGTGTGCGATATCCGCGATTTGGGGTGCCATCAGCATCGGCAACGATTCCCGTATTCCAAGCTCCTTCGTACGAATCTACTTCGTAATAACCGGTATTCATTCCAGTCTGATAACGCACTCGATCAAAGACATAGAACTCTGCTTCTGGGGCGAAATACGCGGTGTCTGCGATTCCAGTCGAACGCATATATTCGACCGCCTTGTTTACGACTTGTCGAGGATCGCGTGAATAAGGAGAGTTGTCATCGGGATTAACGACGGAGAAATTAACTACGAGAGTTTTCTCCTTCCGGAAAGGATCAATGAATGCTGTTTCTGCTGCGGGTAGGAGCTTCATATCTGATTCATGTATTGACTGGAAGCCTCGAATCGAAGATCCATCGAACATAAAGCCATTTGTGAAAACATCTTCTGTCATCTCATGGGCAGGAACATTAAAGTGATGTTGAATTCCTGGTAAATCTATGAAGCGCACATCAACGAGCGCTACTCCTTCTTTCTTTATATAACTAATTAACTCAGATGATGATTTGAACATGGAATATCTCTTTTCTTTCCGGCCGTGTTTTCGGACCCCGATGTCCTAGGGCTGAAGCGTAGATGTTCGCCGTAACTGAGGCATGACCGCCTTGTTACATCTATGTTTCCCATCAGCTGGGCTAGCGTTCTGCCATGGGGGAGCGAGCTAGTTTTCCGAGGCGCCTTGGGGCGCTCTCGGTAGATTGGGCGATCGCAACATTTACCGTCGCGCTTATCTATCCGCTCCAGGCAAGCTCACTGGCTCCTTCGCTAGCGCGGTTAGGTGTATTTGTCGTCGAAGTTGGATTGCTGACCTCTCTGGGGGGCGCTTCAATCGGCAAGCGGGCCTTTGGGCTGCGAGTTGTTACTTGGCCTGATTACTTATATGTGAAAGCAAGTTCTGCATTTCTTCGGACTTTCTTGGTAGCCCTGGTTATTCCGGCTCTACTTATTGATAGCGAAGGCAGGGGCTATCACGAAAAATTTAGTAAAACCACCGTATTGCGAATTCGCTAATACTTTTAGCGAGGTTTTGGCATCCGAAGATTTTTAGGCATGGGTCCTTTAGGAATTGGAATATTCATTCCTCCAATAGATTTAAGCCTTGCGCGTAATTCTCGTAATTGGATAGCTGCTAATTTCTTTGGAAACTTTTTCATGCGTCGCTGTAATTTCCGCACGGAGACTTCATCTACGCCATTACCGACTATCAATTCGTGAATTGGAACTCCAGGAGCAAATCTCTCCATTTTGCGTCGCTCATCATTTAATAGTGCACGTACCGCCATCCCGCCTTCAGCTACCAGCACTATGCCTGGTCGGCCAACTGCTCGATGGACCATATCTTGATTCTTGTTTACATTGACCGCGGGAGTTACCGTCCAACCTCGTCTAATCGACATCAATACGCTTGCGCCAGCTCCTTGTTGCCCTTCGATTGAAGCATAAGCCGCATTACTTGCTAACCTCGTAAAGAAGAAGAATCCACCTAAAAGCGCAATTGGGAATGTAACAAAAGCGGCGTAACCAGGGCGATCCCAAATTGATCCAACTCCAATTCCGAGCGCCCATAGAGGAGCAAAGACTGCAAGGCAGCGCAGGAGAACAAAGGAGTACTTACCGTTAGCAAGGGCATAAGCGTCGCGAATTGTTTTAAATCGCTTCTCTTTGGGGTCTCTCTTCTTGCGTCCAAACACTTTACGGTTCCTTTCTCTTTCGCTTCTCCAATTCAACCATCTCAGGAGTCGGTGCGGTTCCGCCTAAGCGGGCGGGAGCCCAGCGCTGGCCAACGTGGGAATCGGGATAACTACGTTGAACTTCGCTAAGTAACTCTGCCATCGAGCCCCGTAATTGCGCCAAACCTAATTCTGGGTCTTGATCACTTTTGAAATAGAGAGGTGGGCCGATTGCCACAATTATCGGAATATTAGACCTGGTGAAATTTCTTGGTTGGCGTTTAGTCCAAATCCTCTGACTTCCCCAAATAATAGTGGGCAAGACTGGAGCGCCAGATTCAATCGCCAATCGAATGACTCCAGTTTTCATATCCTTCAATTCAAAACTTTGCGAGATTGTGGCTTCCGGAAATACTCCGACGATTTCACCTTTTTCCAGCGCTTTTAGCGCGGCGACGAAAGATGGACCACCATTATTTCTATCGACGCTGATGTGCTTCATCCCCCGCATCAATGGGCCAGCAATTGGATGATCAAAGATTTCTCGCTTCGCCATGAAGCGCGCCAGTCGCTTTGATGAGAGCAACGCAGTACCTGCGATTGCAAAATCCAAATAACTAACATGATTCATAGCAAGGAGTGCTGCACCTTTTCGCGGGACATGTGATTGGCCCTGGAAACTAAATCTCAGCCCCAATGTTTTCCACAGTCCTTTAAATATCCCAATCACCGGGGGATAAACGAATTCAGCCATTGCTTACTGCTCGAGCAGAGATCGCTTCTTTATAAAGTTGACCAGCGCGATAACTTGAACGAACCAAGGGCCCACTCATAACGCCCAAAAATCCAAGTGCTCTCGCTTCTGTTGCAAGGTCCACAAATTCTTGCGGTTTTACCCAGCGTTCTACCGGATGGTGCCTTGGGGATGGCCTGAGGTACTGAGTGATAGTTATGAGATCGCATCCAGCGGAACGGAGATCATTGAGCGCTTGTGATATCTCAGATTTCTCTTCTCCCAAACCTAAAATCAGATTTGATTTGGTAATAAGCCCAAAATCTCTGGCCTTTGAAATTACGTCGAGTGATCTCTCATAATTGAATGCAGGTCTAATCCGTTTGAAGATTCGGGGAACAGTTTCAAGATTATGGGCAAAAACCTCTGGTTTCGATTCGAAAACTTGATGGAGTAATTCATTGTTTCCGGAGAAATCAGGAGCCAACATCTCAACTCCGCAATCGCTGTTTAGTTCGTGTATCGCTCGAATAGTTTCGGCATATAACCAGGCACCTTCATCTTCCAAATCATCGCGGGCAACTCCGGTAACTGTCGCGTAACGAAGCCCCATTGCTCTAACAGATTCTGCGACTCGGCGTGGCTCGTCACGATCTAATGGTTCCGGTTTTCCGGTATCTATATTGCAGAAATCGCAGCGGCGAGTGCATTGCTCACCACCAATGAGGAATGTAGCCTCCCGATCTTCCCAACATTCAAAGATATTTGGACAAGCTGCCTCTTGGCACACCGTATGCAATCCTTCTCGCGAGACTAAAGATCTCAGCGACATATATTCCGGTCCCATTTTTGCCCGAGTTTTTATCCAATC
Organism: Actinomycetota bacterium; assembly: GCA_041165565.1. Classification (GTDB taxonomy): domain Bacteria; phylum Actinomycetota; class Actinomycetes; order Nanopelagicales; family Nanopelagicaceae; genus MAG-120802. The sequence goes on from JBEANJ010000020.1 coordinate 4,219, forward strand.
TGGCTTCTTCTCAATCGGGGTCTCGGCGTTTCGAGCTTCAATTCGAAGCAGCTTCCTTCCGTCTGGAGCAATCATCAAATCGCAACTCTCTTGAGGGCTTCACTGATCCGCTCCAAAAGAAGAGGTTGGATTTCGGCAACCGAGACCTCTCTTCCAAGTTCTTTTGAAATTGATGTAACACCTGCATCTGGTATGCCACAAGGAATAATTCGACTGAAGTAAGAGAGATCCGGATCTATATTTAAGGCGAAGCCGTGCATGGTTACGCCTTTAGCAACCCTAATTCCAATTGCGGCAATTTTACGATCCCCATATTCATCTCGAATCCAAACTCCACTTCGCTCGCAATACCTCTCTGCGGGAATGCCCAGAGAATTACATAAATCAATAAGCGACAACTCAATTTCGCGAACGAAACCGACCACATTTTCAGGCTCTCTCAACTTAACAATTGGATAACCAACAATTTGGCCTGGTCCATGAAACGTTATTTTTCCGCCTCTATCTACATCGATAACTTTGGAACCATCGATGGGACGCTCCGAATCAAGCGTGCGTCGTCCCGCTGTAAAAATCGGTGGGTGCTCCAACAAAAGGAGAGTATTTTCAATTTCACCAGCAGCTACTTTCCGGTGGAGATCGCGCTGAAGGTCCCACGCAGATTCATAATCAACAATTCCAATCTGACGAATCGATAGCGTGGATGTGGTTGTGCTCACCCCCTTAGCCTACTTTTAATGACCGAGCCTCGCTTCTGATCTGAAAGAGGGAGTATCTAGCCTAGAATTGCGAATTATGACAATTACTGATGAGAAGAAACTTCGAAGCAAGGCGAGAAAAGCCCTTTGGATTGCGATTGTGACCATTATCGCCTGGCTGGCCATCGGAGGGTTCTCCGGGCAAGCCTTTTCCAAGATATCCAATGTTCAAGAGAACGATAACTCAGCATTTTTACCGAATAGCGCTGAATCTACGGCTGCCAGCAAGATAACTGTGCAGTTCCAAGATCAGAGCGCTAACTTGCTTCCGACGCTTCTGATATTTGTAGGTGAGTTAAGCCCTTCGAGTAATCCAGCTGGTTTCCAAAAAGTAAATGAGTTTGCCGCAACCCTTGGAACGAAAGTTCTTCCCGAATCAGGAAAACCACTCTCAGATTATTTTGCCCCAGGAATTCCGCTACAAGCAATTCCCTCAGCAGATGGCAAGGCAGCGCTTATAAATGTTCAATTAAATGCCGAAATAGCGGGCGAAAATATCGGAGATGAGCCGGCGCTGCCATTAATCGTGGAATTTATTCGCGAAGAAATGAAAAGTTCGGTACCAGGAATTGATTCGCACGTGACCGGTCCTGGCGGAATTTTCTCGGATTTATTTGATGCATTTGGCTCAATTGATACCACTTTGCTACGTACCACTTTGATTGTGGTTGCAATAATTTTGATTTTAGTTTATCGCTCGCCGATTCTATGGATAATTCCGCTTTTCACGGCCGGAACTGCGTTGGGTCTAGCAACAATGATTGTGTATTACCTCGCCAAGGCAAATATTGTTGACTTGAATGGCCAAACTCAAGGAATTTTGGATGTACTTGTGCTGGGAGCGGCGACTGACTATGCGCTTTTGCTGATTTCACGATATCGAGAAGAATTACATCATCACGAATCTCGATACGATTCAATGCGAATTGCTTTGCGCGGTGTGATTGAACCGATTTTAGCTTCCGGTTCAACAGTAATCGCGGGTTTAATGGTTCTTCTCTTAAGCGATCTATCAAGCAACCGCGGTTTGGGCCCAGTTGGTTCAATTGGAATCGCTTCTGCTATGTTCGCTGCACTTACTTTACTTCCATCACTACTTGTAATCGTTGGCCGTTGGGTTTTTTGGCCAAGAATTCCTAAATTTGACGACGTGGATGAGAAGTTATCCGGCTTCTGGTCAAAAGTTGGAAATCTTGTTGATCGCAGGCCTAAGCCAATCTGGATTTCAACTGCAGTTGGGTTGATTATTCTGGCTGGGTTTTCTACAACTTTAAAGAGCGATGGACTTTCCCAGACCGAAGCCTTTACATCTCGAACTGATTCGGTAATTGGGCTAGAGAAGTTGGGCGAACATTTCCCTAGCGGTGAAGGTTCGCCGGTCGAAGTGATTGTGCCAGTAGCGAAAATTGATGCGGTAGCTGCTGCAATTCGTGGCATTCCCGATGTGGCAAGCGTCGTTCCCGTAACTGAAACAGATCCGGTTACTCGACAGCCATCTGCTGATGTAAAAATTGTTGATGGTAGAGCGCTGCTATATGCCACGTTAAATGTTCCTGCCGATTCTGCGCAAGCAAAAGAGTTAATTCCTACGATGCGAGAAGCTGCCAAAGCCGTAGATGAGAGCGTTCTGATTGGAGGTCAGACAGCGGTCGGATTCGATATTGATGAATCATCCAAACGCGATAACCGAGTCATCATCCCGACAGTTTTAATACTGATAGCCATAATTCTTGGCTTGCTCCTTAGAAGTATTTTGGCTGCTGGCCTGCTCCTTGCAACGGTTGTGCTTTCGTTTGCTGCAACACTAGGAGTTTGTGCTCTTGTCTTTGAGCATGTATTCGGTTTTGCAGGCACAGATGCCTCATTCCCACTCTTCGCATTTGTATTCCTCGTCGCTTTAGGTATTGATTACAACATCTTCTTAATGACCAGAGTGCGCGAAGAAGCTCAGAAAATTGGAACACGCGCTGGGGTGATTAAGGGGCTAACGGTTACAGGTGGTGTCATAACTTCCGCCGGAGTTGTTCTCGCTGCAACATTTGGAGTACTGGGTGTATTACCACTTGTGTTCTTGGCGGAGATTGGCTTCGCAGTTGCCTTTGGCGTATTGCTCGACACAATTGTGGTTCGCTCACTCTTGGTACCAGCCTTAGTTAAAGTTATTGGACCAAAAATCTGGTGGCCTTCTAAGCTGCAACATCAGAAAAATTAATGCGCGTAGGCATAATTGGTTACGGTTTAGCTGGGAGATATTTTCACGCGCCACTACTTCAAGGCGCGGGCTTTTTCATTTCTGCAGTTGCCTCTCGTTCTCTAGAAAAGCGTGGTCAGGCACATAAAGAATTCCCGCTCGCAACGATTCTTTCATCAGCAGAAGAGTTGGTAGCTGAAGAACTTGACCTAGTAGTTGTAGCCTCAACAAATGAATTTCATTGCGAGCATGCCAAACTCGCTATAGATGCTGGAATTCCGGTTGTTGTTGATAAACCTGTTGGCCGAAATTATTATGAAACTCTCGAGCTTTTTGAATATGCGGACCTGCGATCTGTTCCTGTAACGGCTTTCTATAATCGACTATTTGATAGCGATACTTTGACAATACAGGATTTAGTTTTAAACAATTCAATTGGTGAATTATTTAGGTATGAATCTAGGTTCGAGAGGTTCCGCCCAGAACCTAATTTAGATTCGTGGCGAGAATCGCTTAGTTCCAATGATGGTGGGGGAATACTTCTTGACTTACAAACACACCTAGTTTCGATCGCTCTCCACTTATTTGGCAGCGCCGAATTAAAGTACTCATCAGTCAGGAGCGTTAAAAATGCATCTGACGATGACGTTTTTCTAATACTGAAGCATGCAAGTGGAATTGAATCCCATTTAAGCGCAAGTTCTATTTCCGGCGCACCCGGACCACGAGTGAGGCTCCTCGGCAGAACGGGCGCGTTAATCTGTCGAGAGCTTGATCCACAAGAAGCGCTTTTGCGCTCGGGACTTAAGCCGCAAGAGTTTGGGTGGAAAGATCAAAGTGCGACAAGCGAATTCGAGCTTTGGCGAGGAGAGGGAGCAATAAATTATCCAGGAATTGCTGGAAATTACGTTGAATTCTATCGACTCGTAAAAGAAGCGATTAAAGCTAAATCAGATATGCCGATCAGTCGCGAATTTGTTCTAGATGTTGCGCGACTGATTGACCAAGCAAGAGAGTGGGAAAGCTTTAGATAATGCAACGCGCCTTGATTTGCGGAGCAGGGTGGGCAGGTTTGAACTGCGCCCGAGTCCTACAGGAGAGAGGTTTTGCGGTTCAGATTCTTGAAAAAAATGATCGTCCAGGCGGCAGAATTACAACGGACTTTGTAGAGGGTTTCACTATAGATAATGGTTTTCAGGTTATAAATCCAAGTTATGCCGAGTTACGTGAAACTGCGATTTTGGACGGCATTTCAAGCAATAAATTGGCAAAGGGCCTAGAGGTCGTTGATGGCGAACAAATTTTTAAAGTTGGCGATCCAAGAAGTAATCTCAGTTTTCTTCCAGATTTACTTTCCGGCCGTTTTGGATCTTTTCCTGAGAAATTTGCGTTTCTAAATTATCTTCGCAGGCCCACAGAAGATATTGCATTCAGCGAAGCGCTCTTGAATTCACCAAAGTTAGTAACTAACTTATTGAAGCCGTTTCTTGATGGAGTCGTACTAACCGATGTCTCTTCGGTCTCAAATAAGGTAGTTAGAGAGTTAATTCATTGGTTCATAAAAGGCGCTCCCGTGTTGGTAGAAGGTGGCGTAGGAAGAGTTTCTGAGGCGCTGGCAGCTGGGCTAGATATCGAATTTAATATCGATGTTAGATCAGTCTCGCAGAAAAAAGTTGTGACATCTAACGGCGAATTCGATGCCGATTTTGTGGTTATTGCTACTGACCCACTTTCTGCAAGCAATCTGCTTGGGATTTCCTCTCCCGTTATGAATTACAGTGCTACTTGGTATTTTGATATCGCAGAAGGAGAAATTGCAAGCAAGTTTTTGCGAGTTGGGGGAAAAGGTCCAGTTATTAATTCAATTGCGCTTTCAAATGTGGCGCCAAGTTATGCACCAACCGGGCGCACACTCCTTGCCGCCACAACGTTAAAGGAAGTTGATGAATTATCAGTAAAGAATCACCTCAAGCAACTTTGGGGAGTGAAAACAGCAGACTGGCGATTTTTAACGAAACGAGTAATACCCTTTTCGCTGCCTTTCAAAGCTCCGAAGAGTGAATTAGTGGCTGATTTAAAGGTCAATGGCATCTGGTGTGCCGGAGACTGGCGGACGACGCCTTCGCAGCAAGGCGCGTTACTAAGCGGGAAGCTAGTAGCAAATGAAATTAGTTCTTTTCAATAAGTGCATCGAGAGCTGGCGCTAAGTGAGGGAAGTCGAATTGGAAACCAGCCTCCGTTAATTTTTGGGGGAGCACTCTCTTCGATCCTAAAACTTCGGTAGAAAATCCACCTAGCACTAATTTAAGCGCGATACTCGGGACAGGGAATAGCGCTGGCCGACGTAGCGCTCGCGCTAGCGCTGAGGTAAATTCTTGGTTTGTTGCTGGATTTGGTGAAGTTAAATTGATAGCACCAGATAATTCATTTTCTAGTAGAAAACATATCGCTCGAATCTGATCGTGCAGAGTTATCCAAGACCACCATTGTCGCCCGCTACCAAGTTTTCCGCCGAGACCAAGGCGAAAGAGTGGCAACATCTTGCCGAGCGCACCGCTATTTGGCTCCAGAACTAAACCGGTTCGCAGTTTTACAGTTCGCACATCTTTAGCAATATCTGCTGCAGCTTCCCACTCTTTACAGACTGCAGCTAAGAAATCATCGCCCGGACGATCGCTTTCAGTTACTGCGCGATTTCCGGTCTCTCCGTACCAACCAATTGCGCTGGCTGAGATAAATACAGATGGCTTTAGTTGAGAAACTGCATTCGCAATCGTTGTGGTTCCGAGTAATCTTGAATTTAAGATCTCAGCTCGATAGCTCTTGCTCCATCGTTTATCACCGACATTGGCGCCTGCCAAATGAATGACTGCATCGACACCTTCTAAGGAAGCAAGATCTATTTCGCCTTTCTTTGGATCCCAAGAAACTTCATCAGATGAAACCGTATTGCGACGAACTAATTTCTGTACGGTGTGACCTTCAGATTTCAAATGTCCCACTAACGCCGAACCAATCATCCCGGTCGCCCCGGTTATTGCAATCCGCTGAAGAGAGTTTGCCACTAGAGCCCTAGATCCGATTCAAATCTGCCGCTCTCGAGTCGCTCCTTTAATGTCGAGAGGAATCGAGCCGCATCTGCGCCATCAACAATTCGATGATCGTAAGAAAGCGCAAGATAAACCATGGATCTAATAGCAATTGTTTCTCCACCATCTTCACCCTTAACCACCATCGGCCGTTTTACAACAGCGCCAATTCCCAGAATCGCTACCTGAGGTTGATTGATGATTGGAGTATCAAAGAGTGCACCCCTAGAACCAGTGTTGGTAATTGTGAATGTTCCGCCACCTAATTCGTCAGGTGAGATTTGATTATCGCGAGTGCGCGCAGCGACATCTGCAATTTTGCGAGCAATTCCTCCCATATTTAAATCGCCAGCATCACGAATTACCGGAACCAACAAACCACGCTCTGTATCGACTGCTATTCCAAGGTGTTCGGCGGCGTGGTAGGTAATCTCATCCCCTTCTACAGAGGCATTTAGAACTGGATGTACTTTCAAAGCTTCGCAAACTGCAACTGAGAAGAATGGTAGGAAGCTCAACTTCACACCTTCGCGACTTTCAAAATTTGCTTTAGCTTGATCGCGCAACCGCGCTATACGAGTGATATCTACCTCGATGACAGTCGTCAATTGCGCGCTTACTTGGAGAGATTCCAACATGCGAGCTGCAATCACTTTGCGAAGACGTGACATCGTTACTTTGGTGCCGCGAAGTGGCGAGACAGCAATTGGTTTTGCTTGGGCCTGAGGTTGCTTAAGATTTTGGGTCGAAGAAATTATTGGCGAAGAGGGGATACTCGGCTTACCTACGGCCGAGAGCACATCTTCTTTTCGAATTCTCCCACCAACTCCGGTTCCCTTTACCTTTGCGAGGTCGACACCATTTTCGTTGGCAAGTTTTCTAACGATTGGTGTTACGTAAGCATCTATGAGCGCTCCACTCGATTTAGCCGGCGCGGAAGAAACGCTTTCGGAAGCAGGAACGACTCTAGGTGGCTCTTGAATTGAAGGTTGAGCTACCGGCGCACTTGCAGCTGGAGCAGAAGTAGTTGGAACACTGGGCGCAGGCGCTTTCTGTGCGCTGCTAGCCCCAATTGAAGCTAACCGGGCTCCAACCGGAACCGTTGAATCTACAGGAACATCAATTGAGAGCAGAATTCCTGTTGCTGGAGAGGGAATTTCCGTATCAACTTTGTCGGTAGAGACTTCAAGTAATGGTTCATCTGCATTCACTTGATCTCCGACAGACTTTAGCCAACGGGTAACTGTTCCTTCAGATACTGATTCACCGAGCGCCGGCATCACGACAATCGTTGCGGAGTTAGAACTCTCAGTTACATTATTTGTAGGAATCGAAGGAGCTGCGACAGGTTTCTCTACAACCGGTTGTGGCGCAGCCACAGCGCTGGATCCAGCGCTATCCCCAATCAGCGCCAACTCTGCTCCAACAGCTACGGTTTGATCTACGGCTACGACAATTTTCTGAAGGACGCCAGCTGCAGGAGAGGGAATTTCAGTATCGACTTTGTCGGTCGAGACTTCGAGTAAGGGTTCATCCAGTGCAACCTGTTCGCCCTCTGCTTTTAGCCAACGAGTAACTGTTCCTTCAGTGACACTCTCGCCGAGAGCAGGCATCTTCACCGAGAAGGTCATCTCATATTCTCCATTCCGTATTCTGATTATCCATG
>JBEANJ010000021.1:0-22083 GCA_041165565.1 Actinomycetota bacterium
ACATTTCCCGCCTGGGCTACATCAAGAATTGGCATTCCATAAATTGGGCAGCCTGGCGTGGTCTTTGCAGCAGGATTAACTACATCATTAGCGCCGATAATTAACGCGACATCAGTTTGGGGGAATGTTGGATTAACTTCATCCATCTCAGAGAGCTGTTCATAAGGAACATTCGCCTCCGCCAAGAGCACATTCATATGACCTGGCATACGGCCGGCGACTGGATGAATTCCATATGCAACGTCGATTCCCTTTGTTGTAAGCAGATCAGCAAGTTCGCGCACGGTGTGCTGAGCTTGTGCGACCGCTAAACCAAAGCCTGGAACAATTACAACTCGCCGCGCATAATTCAAGAGAATAGCAACGTCATCAGGGGTTCCTGATTTAACCGGTCGATTTTCTACAGAACCCGTTGCTGACTGCGCTTTTGCGGTGAATGCCCCAAAGAGAGTTCCAAATAATGAGCGACCCATCGCTTCTGCCATTAATCTCGTCAAAATTGTGCCCGATGCGCCAACTAAAGTTCCGGCAATTATTAATAAAGTAGCCTGGAGTACATAACCGGATGCGGCAACTGTTAAGCCAGTAAATGCATTTAATAATGAGATAACAATTGGGACATCGGCGCCACCAACCGGAAGAACAAATAGCACGCCAAAAACTAAAGATAAGAGAGCCAATATCAATAATGGAGTTGTACCGAGCGCGGCTACGACCCATCCTGAAACGCCAAGTACCCCGGCTAATGTTGCCGCAATAACAAATCGACCTCCGGGGAATACAACTGGAGCAGTTGTCATTAACTCCTGTAATTTCAAAAAAGTTACGATTGACCCAGAGAAAGAAACACAGCCAACAACAACGGTAAACACTGTTGCAATTACTTCAGCAAGAGAAGCGCTCTCACCTAGTTTCATATATTCAACAATCGCGACTAAAGCTGCGGCGCCTCCGCCAACTCCGTTAAATAGCGCAACTAGCTGGGGCATAGCCGTCATTTGAACTTTACGGGCTGCTGGCACGCCAATAATGACTCCAATTACGATTGCGCCAATAATCCAAATTAAATTTCGTCCCTCATTCTCAGAACGGAAAAAAACCAAAATCGTTGCAATGGTTGCGCCTAAGGCTCCCAATAGATTTCCGCGGCGAGCAGTTCTTGGATGCGAGAGTCCTTTAAGCGAGAGTATGAAACAGACTCCCGCGAGTAAGCCAATTAGGTCATAAAGAAATGAATTCATTTCTCACCCTTTGACTTGCCTGAATTATCTCGCGCCTTACCTTTGAACATCTCAAGCATTCGATCGGTCACCACAAATCCACCGACCATATTCACAGTTGCGAGAATTATTGCTGCTACGGAAAGTCCAAGCTCTAACGATGTCTCGGCATGATCTGCAACGATTATTGCGCCGACCAAGATAACGCCGTGAATCGCGTTGGCGCCGCTCATTAAAGGGGTATGCAACGTTGATGAAACCTTAGAAACAACCTCAAAGCCAACGAAGACTGCGAGCACAAAAATAGAGATGATGGCTATAGCTTCCACTATTTGGCTCCTTTTGGATTTCTAATTACGCCCTCGTGGGTCAGCGCTGCAGCATCAATAATTTCATCAGTGAAATCAATTGCAATTTTTCCATCCTTAACCATTAAAAGAAGAAGGTTTACAACATTTCGAGCATAAAGAGATGAGGCGTGAAACGGAAGTTGACTTGGAACATCCTTGCCGCCCCAAATAATCAAACCGTTTCCTGTTTTGATTACTTCTCCTGCGACCGAGCCCTCGACATTTCCACCAGATTCTGCGGCGAGGTCAACAATTACTGAACCATTTGCCATATTCGCATACATTTCTTTAGTCACTAAACGTGGCGCTGGTCGGCCTGGAACTGCTGCGGTGGTTATCAATACATGTGATTTTTCAATAAATGGCTTTAGCAATTCACGCTGTTTAGCTGCGCGCTCTTCGGTCATCTCACGGGCATAACCACCCGCACCCTCCAACGCTTCTAGTTCTAGTTCAATAAAGGTAGCGCCCATTGAGCGAACTTCATCAGCCGAAGATGGCCTGACATCGTAAGCCGAGACAACTGCGCCAAGTCGTCGCGCCGTTGCAATCGCTTGCAATCCAGCGACACCTGCGCCGAGTACTAAAACGTTGGCTGGAGTAACAGTGCCGGCTGCTGTCATCAAAAGTGGAAAGAATCTTGGTGAGAGTTCAGCAGCGACTAATGCAGCGCGGTATCCAGCACAGAGCGCCTGTGAAGTAAGCGCATCCATGGATTGGGCGCGGGAAATTCTCGGTACAAGCTCCAAAGAGAAAGCAGTGGCGCCTGATTTAGCTGCCACTTCGATCACGTCTGAAGAGTTTGTGGGCGATAAGAACGAGATAGTAATCGCGCCTCGTTTTAAATTTCCAAATTGAGAGACTGTCAGCGGCTGCACGGAAAGTATTACATCAGCACTTGAAATATCCGTCTCGGCCGCAATCTCTGCTCCGGCAGCCAAAAACATTTGATCACTAGCTCCAGCAAAATCACCAGCGCCTTTTTCAATAGAAACCGTGAAGCCAGCTCTAGTTAATTTGGATACGAGTTCTGGCACCAAAGCGACTCTTCGCTCGCCAGATTTGCTCTCTTTAGGTACAAATATTTTCACAAGACCGCCATCAAATACCGCCGCGAGTTAAATGATAGAGAATTGATTGGATAGTAGTTCTTCGATGGAAAGCTTGTCGCCAAACAACTGATTGATCTCCATCAATAACTTCAGCTGAAACTTCCTCTCCGCGATGCGCTGGGAGGCAGTGCATGAAAATCGCATCTTTAGCAGCGAGTGACATTAACTTTGGCGTGACGGCAAATGGAGATAACGCCTTAACTCTCTCTGTTTTTTCAGCATCAGAATCGCCCATTGAGAGCCAGACATCGGTGTAAATGGCCGATGCACCTTTTACGGATTCAGGATCATTACTTATCTCTAACTTGGCGCCCGTTTTCTTAGCAATTTCGTTGGCTCGATCTATGACAGGTTGCGCAACTGAAAATTTTCCACTTGGCGTTGCGACCACGATATTCGCACCCATAATCGCGCCCAAAGTAAGCCAGGTATTAGCCATATTATTTCCATCGCCCACGTATGCGAATTTTCGCCCTGTTAGATCGTCACCAAACTTCTCGTTAAGAACCATCCAATCTGCAAGTAGCTGAGTCGGATGATCATCATCAGTCAATCCATTAATTACAGGAATGGTGGCGGCGCGACCTAATTCGTCAACATCACTCTGTTTATAGGTGCGAACGATCAACGCGCTAGCAAATTGACTTATGACGCGGGCCGTATCTGAGATTGTCTCGCCTCTTCCAATTTGAAGTTCATCACCTCGGATGAAGATTGGAGTTCCACCAAGATGTGCAACTGCACTCTCCGATGCGAGGCGAGTACGCGTTGACGGCTTGGTCATGTAAATCGCTACTGTGCGATTAGCCAGAGCCTTACTTGCGCTCACGGCATCGTTGGCGAAGTCACGCGCGGTCGCTAAGAGAGTCTCAACTTGTGGGCGCGAGAGGTGCTCGGTTCTGAGTAGATCCTTCACCTGCCTATCCTAATCAACCTCTCCTATTATTGAGACATGTCATTTCGCATGGGGCTCTTCACACGACGTGGTGGCGTTGATGAATTAACTGATGCGCAACTCGATGAGCGCCTCAAAGAGGATCTTGAATCCGGCGACCATGAGAGATTTGCGCATTATGTTAGAAAAGAGAAAATAGTCGAATCCGCAGTAACTGGAAAAGCTGTAACCGCATTATGCGGAAAGCGATGGATTCCGAATCGAGATCCAAAAAATTTTCCGATCTGTCCCACATGTAAAGAGATATATGCGGGGCTCAGAAAAGAACCTTCTAATGAATCTAATGAGTAGCGATGGCGCAGGGCACTCTTACTGATTCAGAAATCGAGATTGATCTAAAACCGGATCGACCTTGGATTTGTGTGGTCTGGGACGATCCCGTAAATCTGATGACTTACGTGACACATGTATTCATGGTCGTATTTGGATATTCAAAAGAGAAAGCACATGAATTAATGCTAAAAGTGCATAACGAAGGACGCGCCACCGTTTCCTCGGGAACACGTGAAGAGATGGAGCGCGATGTACAACGACTCCATGAGTATGGACTCTGGGCAACTATTCAACGCGCAGACGAGCTATAAAGATGAGTTCAAAATTTGAAAGAGTAAATGAGGGCGAGTTTAGAATTGCGCTAACAACTCAAGAGGCACAAGTATTAATCAATCTTCTAGAGCAATTACTTGAATTACTTGGGGAACCAACTATCGCTGAACCAGATCCACTTTTCAATCTCCTTGGATTAAATGGAAATGAAGCACCTCCAGATGATCCAGTTCTTCGAAGGCTTTTGCCGAATGCATATGAAGATGAGAAAGCAGCCTCCGAATTTCGCAGGTATACCGAAGATGGATTACGCGAGAAAAAGCGGGCGAACGCGCATCTGATTTATGAAGCCCTTACGCCTTCTGAAGAAGAATGGAGCGCCGATCAACCTTTAGAGCGGGCTACATTTGAAGTAAAAATTAAGTTAGCCGATGTGGGCTCCTGGTTAAGTTCGCTAAACGATTTACGTCTAGCACTTGCCGTTCGTCTCGGTATTGGAAGTCAAGATGGTATTGGAAGTCAAGATGGTATTGGAAGTCAAGATGAAAATAATGCAAGCTCCCAAGTAAAAGCTAGATACGAATTGGCTACCGATAGCGATCCGATGAAGGCGGTCTACGCTGTTTATTCTTGGCTCGGTTGGTTACAACAATCACTTCTAGAAACTCTAGAGTGACTTAACGTGAAACTTAATCATTAGAAAAGCGAAAAGGCCCGGTCTCCCGGGCCTTTTCTGTAAATCACTAAATTTAGTGATCGTCCTTCATTCCTTCTGCAACCGACTTCATTCGCGCAATCTTTACGATTGTTAGACCCCATACGCACTTGGCGAGGATGTCTGCGATTGTGTAGCCGACCTGACGACCGACATATGCGCCAGAGCTTGCTGCGCCGTCTGCATCGATAATCGGGAGTAGGTATGCAATTGGGTACACGCCCCATGAAGCGACCAAGAGAAGACGTAGTCGACCGACTGTTGCGGCGACGCCTTCTGGCTGGCGATCCAAGGACTTGCTCAACTCTACGAAGAGGACATAGAGAATATAAAGGAATGGAATTGTCGAGAGTACACCGTAAAGAATCTTGGTGCCCTGATCGGCTGAGATTTCACCTGGGTAACCAAGTGCAATCATCGCTGCAGATGCAGGAACGAGACGGGTAATCAGAGACTTTGAAGCCTCTCTTGCAAGGGCAAGAACGGCGATAACTTCAACGAGAAGTAGGGGAACAGTAAGAATCCAGTCAACATAACGATATCCCTCGTTAAATGCATCTGGGTGACCTGCAGTTACTACCTTACCAACGCTTCCTTCCACCATTGATGCTGCGTGGAATGAGTCGAAGATGCGGATGTAGTGGTATCCCGCGATGAATGTAACCATCGAGGATAGAACTAGCGCATTTCGATACTTTGGGAGAACGCGGTTTGTTGAGACAAGGGTATAAACCGTTGTCGCAAGCATCGAGATAAGTCCGAAAGAAAGGACGTTATATACGGCGCTCCACTGCGTTGCAGTTAAGTCCATGGTTGTTAACAAATTGGCCTCCGTGGGCTTCGCTCATTTAATGAGCCGATCGGTTTGCTCAAACTTCGGTTTGAAGTGAGCCGTTGTGACTTGCTCCGCCCTGGAATGGACGACATCGGCCACAATTAGGGAAAAGCGTCCTACTTACTCGCGAGTTGTTCAACCTGAACTCGCGATAAATTTTTAACAATGATGGCCTTTTCGGCCAAATATTTTGGATTATCGGGCAAATCGGACATTGGCTCGCTTAGACTTCCACAATGCCAGATTCGGGAAATTCAATGAGCGATCGACCAATCGGCATCTTTGATTCCGGCGTAGGTGGCCTAACGGTTGCGCGCGCAATCATTGATCAACTTCCTAACGAATCGATTATTTATTTCGGAGATACCGCTCGCGGACCTTATGGCCCTCGCGCATTAGCGGAAGTTCGAGCATACGCACTTGAAATTATGGATCGACTAGTCGATTCGGGAGTAAAGGCAATCGTTATCGCATGCAACACCGCAAGCGCAGCGATGCTCCGTGATGCCAGAGAACGATATTCGATTCCAGTTATTGAAGTTATTCAACCGGCGGTCCGGCGCGCAGTTTCTGCGACTCGCAATGGAAAAGTTGGAGTGATAGGCACTCAAACCACAATTGATTCACGAGCTTATGACGATGCTTTCGCTGCCGCCACAAAACTTGAATTAACAACTGCGGCATGTCCGCAGTTTGTTAGCTTTGTAGAGCGCGGTGAGACTTCTGGTTCGGCTCTTCAAAAGCTTGCTGAAGATTATCTTGCCGGCCTAAAGTCCAAAGGAATCGATACCTTAGTTCTCGGTTGCACCCACTATCCGCTACTTACCGGCGTAATCTCATTTGTGATGGGAAATGATGTAACGCTAGTTTCAAGCGCTGAAGAAACTGCAAAAGATCTCTATAGAACTTTGGTTGAGAAAGGTTTACTGCGAACTTCGAATTTAAAGCCTAGCTATAAATTCTTTTCAAGCGGAGATACCGAATCATTTGCAAAATTAGCTCGAAGATTTCTCGGACCCGAGGTGGGCGAGGTAAAGTCAAGTAAGGGTGAATTAATCTGATGGGAGAAATTGTGGCGCGAAATGATGGCCGAATGAATGAGCAACTTCGCCCAATCAGTTTTGAAAGAAATTGGCTTAATCAAGCCGAAGGCTCGGTATTAATTTCTTTTGGCAATACCCGAGTGTTATGCGTCGCATCATTTACGCCGGGCGTTCCGCGTTGGTTGGTCGGCAGCGGAAAAGGTTGGGTCACATCCGAGTATTCAATGTTGCCGCGCGCGACTCATACTCGATCTGATCGAGAGAGCGTCAAGGGAAAGTTAGGTGGCCGGACCCAAGAAATATCGCGTCTCGTTGGAAGATCGCTCCGCTCTATCGTCGATATGAATGTACTTGGCGAGAACACAATCGTTCTTGACTGCGATGTTCTCCAAGCCGATGGTGGAACACGAACGGCCGCTATCACGGGAGCGTATGTAGCTCTCGTTGACGCTCTTAATTGGGCGAAAGAAAAAGGACATATTAAAACATTGCCCCTGACCGGATCAGTCGCTGCAGTTAGCGTTGGGATTATCAAAGGCCAACCAATGCTTGATCTTTGTTATGAAGAAGATGTGAGTGCAGAAACTGATATGAATATTGTGTGCACCGATAGTGGTGAATTTGTCGAAGTGCAAGGCACCGCAGAAGGCAAACCTTTTGATCGACACCTTTTAAATCAACTATTGGATTTGGGCGCTGCCGGTTGTAAAGAATTAGCAAATCTACAGAAAGCAGCGCTTAGTAAATAAGTGGATAGTTCATCAATCGGAATTGTTATCGCATCAAAAAATGCGGGGAAGATCGCAGAATTTCAGCGGATTTTGAGCGAGGTAGGAATTTCTGTTATCACCGATATTGATTTTCCGGATGTCGCAGAGACGGGATCAACTTTTGAAGAGAATGCAATTCTTAAGGCGCGCGCAGTTAGTAGTTTTACCAATCTACCGGCGCTGGCTGATGACAGCGGACTGGCTGTTGAAGCGCTAAATGGAGCTCCAGGAATTTTTTCGGCTCGATACTCGGGCAGACATGGTGATGATGCAGCAAATATCAGTCGCCTATTGGAGGATTTGAAAGGTGTCCTAGATGAAAACCGTCGCGCTAAATTCGTTGCGGTATTGGCTTTAGTTACTCCAGATGGCAGGGAATTATTGGTCCGCGGTGAACTAGAGGGGAAAATAAGGAATCAACCGACAGGTACTAATGGCTTTGGATATGACCCAATCTTTGAACCGGAGAATTTAAATCGAACCTTGGGTGAGTTGAGCCCATCCGAGAAGGATGCAATCAGCCATCGGTCAAAAGCGCTGAGAGATCTCACCCCAAAAATCAGACCCTTCCTAAAACCCAATTAACTGGTTCTGGCTTGATTAACTGGTTCTGGGGGATTGAAAAGGTAGGCTTCTCCCTAGGTGGGTTCGACGAAACATCCACAAATATGAGGAGATACTAAGTGGCAACAAAGAAGAAGTCGGCGGCGCGGAAGCGTCCAGCAAAGCGAGCTGCAGCGAAACGTCCAGCAAAGCGTGCCGTAAAGCGAACTGCGAAGAAGTCGGCGCGAAGCGCAAAGCGACCAGCAAAGAAGTCGGCAAAGCGAAGTGCAAAAGCTGTAGATGTATCGAAATTGGTAATTCCACCAGTTCCGACTCGTGGCTCATCGTCTTTTACCTCAACTTCAAGTACTCCTAAGCCAGCAACCTCAGTTCCTTCTGCAAAGCCAGTTGTAAAGAAGAAGAATTCAAATGGCGTCTTCTTTTTGGTAATTGCGGGCGTTGTCTTATTAGCAATTTTCGCGCTCTCAAATTCATCAAATGATGACAACACAACTGCTGAACCAACTCCAACTGAATCTGTAACCGAAGAGCCAACGGCTGAACCAACGGAAGAGCCCAGTGAAGAGCCTGCTGGTGATTTAGTTTATGAAGCTCCTTCAAAATTTGTTGCAATTAATAATGCTTCCGGAGGTGTAACTCTTCGTTGGGTTGCGCCAATGGCAACTGAAGGACTTACCGGATACTTGGTTTCGATTTCGTATAACGCTCGTGATTTCATCGAAGTAGCAACGGTCCCAGCAGATCAGTTAAATCTTGATATTGCTCGAGTCGGAGATGAAGGTGGCACTCAGTTCTTCATCCAGTCGGTTTACTCCGATGGAATGAAAGCTGATGGCGCAAAGTTTGCTCTTAAGGGTAAGTACGAGTAACTCGTACTTACCTCTTTAAAACTTCTAAGATCGCCGAGACGTAAGCGTTTACTCCTGGCGGATTAAGGTGCACGCCATCGGAGGCAAAGTATTCTGGATGGTTCTCTGAGATTCGTTGCCAATCTACAATTGTGGTATTTGGATATCGCGAAACAACTTTTGAAATTAATTCATTATTCTCATCGCGCCAACCTCTTGGAACAGCGGTGTTGACGACGATGATGCGGGGCTGACCTTTAACGATCTCCATCAATTCCGTAACATCAGATTCGCTCAACCGATTGTTGTTGCCTAAATTGAGAACCACCGGTGAATCAGATACGAATTTCTGATCAGTTTGAGCTACTTCAATTAACTCGCCAATCTGGCGGCCAACGCGGGCGTTGATTAACTCAATTTTTTCGTAAGATGCAAGAACATTTCGAATACCAAGTATCACTGAATCTCCCGTTACCCAAAGTCCAGGAGTAGCGGCATCTGTAATCACTCCATCATTGGATGCGTTTTCATTTGCGGCGGCCTGAGCAGCTTCAGCGGCAGCAATCTGATCTGCACGTTGTATCGCATTAACTGAGACCACAGAAGTAGCAGCAATCGTTATCACGACGACGGAAAGCGTCATAATTTTCTGGCGAATCTGTACTGACTTGGCCCGATATTTCATACCTCGGAACCAGAGCTCGAAATAACCTCGTCGAATCGGAACTTCGATGTAGCGCAGTGAGATATCGGCTAAGGCGAAAACGATCAAGATTCGAAGCGCATACAGCGCCCAATCGTCGCCAACTAAATCAATGGAAGGTCTCGTTAATTGAAAGACAATCCAATGCCAGATATATATCCCGTAGGAACGTTCACCAATCCAAAGCAGTGGCTTGGTACTCAGAATTGGAGCAAAGCGAGATGCCGGATGCACAACAGAGGCCAGAGTTGCACAGGCAAAGAGCGCTGACAGGGGAAAGGCAATTCGATAAAGCGTCGGATCGCTCTCTCGGATGAATAGAAAAGTACTTAACAATCCAAGAAGGCCGAAGACGCCAATCAAGTCGATAAAATCTTGGGCGCGCTTAGCAATATCTCTAGTTAAATTTTGGGGTTTCCAACTTACGGCTAATGCAGAGCCAAGGAATAATCCAATCGAGTGGGTATCAGTTCCAAAATAGACGTGACTTACTGCCGATTCTTTGATGTCGATTTGTATTGAATAAGCAAAGAGAGCTATTCCTGATGCCAGTGCAATTCCCAAAGCAACAAATGAAATATTGCGCTTTCCTAGGAATCTAAGTACAAAGAGAAGAACTAGGGGCCAAATTAAATAAAACTGCGCCTCTACCGCGAGGGACCAGGTGTGTTGAAGCAATGGTGGTCGTCCAATAGCTTCAAAATAATCTTGCTGGCGATTAACTAGCGCCCAATTAATAGTTCCGGTAAAAACATATGGCAGATCAGCTAGAAATCTGCGAACTGTTTCTGGAGCGTAAACTCCTATGAAAAGAGTTGTGAATACCACCATCGCAACTAGCGCTGGGAGCAACCGCCTCACACGACTTAAATAGAATGCGCGAAGATCTAGTCCGCCAGATCGCTCGATTGAATCCAAAATTAAACCAGTAATAACATAACCAGAGATAACAAAGAAGAGATCTACCCCGAGAAATCCTCCAGGAATCCAATCAATACCGAGGTGATAAAGAAGTACGGCGATTACAGCAACGGCACGTAATCCGTCTACTGAATGGATATAACGATTGCTTGAATTTGACATCAACGACGACGTCGCGGCGCTGCCTTAGAGCTCTTCGACTTAGTAGCAGATTCTTTCTTTGAAGATTCAGTATTAGCAGAATTTGTAATCTTGGCTTTATCCGAAAGTCTGCCATCCGAACTTGCAACAGCATCAATCTGTCTTTGGAATTCATTCAATCGATTGAAGGCGGTATCAAGTCGGTCACGCGATTGGCGAATCGCTCCTTCGGCTGCATCAAGGGACTGAGACTGGATTCGATAGAGTCTTTCCGCTTCTGAAATCACCTGGTTGAGCCAACTCTTATAACCGACTATTTCGGTGGCAGCGCTCTGTACCAATCGCTCTGCTTCACGTTTAGCGCCACTTACGATTCCGCTCGCTTCACGCTTCCTACTTGCGAGCAAGTCTGAGCTTTCTTGTTCAGCTGCAGATACTAATTCTGCGGCATCTGCCTCAGCCGCCTCTAAGTATTTCCGGCCACGCGTTTCAGCAGAGGTTAGGATCGAATTTGCTTTAGCTTGCGCACTTTCTAGCGCAGCAGAAGCGCTTTTCTTACTTTCGCTAATGATGCGATCTGCGATGGCATTTGCTTTAGATTCGCGTTGTTGCGCAGTTTTGATAATGGACATCGCGGTTTCAGTCGCGAGAATTTCAAATTCTTCTTTTGATAGCGCTGTTATATCTCTACGCGAACGAAGATCGGCTAATTGAGATTCAAGCTGCCTAATTCTTTCCAGCGGTTGTGTGTTATCAGCTGCGCCAGGTTTTGATTGTTCATCACCTTTAAAACCAACCCATGAGAGGAAGTTTTTCTCAGCCATTTAGCGCTCCTGGTCCTTTGAATATTTATTAGGAGCGGCATCCTGCCACGAGTTACTAGGTGCTGGAAATGGGGTGATTGGTGCGGGAGGTGGGACTTGAACCCACACGTCCGAAGACACAGCTGCGTGTCTGCCATTTCACCACTCCCGCAAGAGTCGCTGAGAATACCGCAAAAAATTCTCTCTAAGTTGTGGCTGCGCCTCGCCTAGAGAAAGCATCTATAGATGCGGAGATCAAAAGAACGGCGCCGGTCACCATAAACTTAATTCCAGCTGGATATCCCAAAAGTGCCATGCCATTGTCAATAACTGCAACTACTAATCCGCCCAGAATCGCATCACTTACTTTTCCTTTACCGCCGAAGAGACTAGTTCCTCCGATGACGGCTGCGCCAACTGCATAGAGAAGTGTGGAGCTTCCACCTGTCGTTGGCGAAATTGAATTAGCGCGAGATACAAAGATCATGCCAGCGATTGCGGCAAATCCAGAACAGATCATAAATGCTGAAATACGCACCATTTTCACATTTATACCGGCTCGCCTTGCAGCTTCTGCGTTTCCACCTACCGCGTAAATATGTAATCCAAAAGATGTCTTCGTAAGAACAAAAGTTCCACCAACTAAGAGAACTAATATGACAGGGACAACATATGGAATACCGCGCAAACTTACTAAATCTGGATTATTGCTTCGCTCAACAGTTAGAGCGCTAGTTGCGGCGGCACCAATCACGACCAGAGTAATTGCCTTAATCAGCCAGAATTTAAATAAATTGTCGGAGAGTCCGGCCCTTTTTCTACGGTAGAACTTCCAAATTCCCGATATTAAATAGGCCCCAGCTACGAAAATAAAGAATATCCAACTACTTGAAACGGATAAATTCTTATTCTCGACCGCAAGAATTACTGGGTCTTCAATTCTTATAGTGCCGCCTTCGCCCACAAGTAATAGCAATAGACCTTGAAAGGCTAGGAAAGTTGCTAAGGTGACAACGAATGAAGGAATTCGAAGTTCGGCAACTAGATAACCAATAAGTCCGCCAAGCACAACTCCAACCAAAATACTAAGCGGAAATGCAATCCACCATTGATAATCTGATTCAGTAATTAAGATGACTAAGACTGCTCCGCAGACACCCGCTGCGTAACCAGCAGATAGATCAATCTCTCCAAGCAGAAGAACAAAGACCAGTCCCATTGCAATAACGATTACCGCAGCTGCTTGAGTTAGAAGATTTGCGAAATTGCCAGGTGTTAGAAATACCGAACTCATAGATCCAAAAACCAGACAAAGAACAAGTAAACCTAATAGCGCAGGAAGCGCACCAGTTTGCCCAGCTTTTACTCGGCTCCACCAATCCCGCAGCGATTTATCGATGGTGATTTGTTCGCTCATTTAGATGCTCCGCTCAAATTCTCGGCTCTACCTGTGGTAATTAATTGAACGACATCATTCTGGGTAACTTTTGACTTCTCAACCTGTGCTGCCATGGAGCCCAGATACATCGCAGCGATATTGTCAGCAACCTGAAAAACATCATTTAGGTTATGCGAAATTACGATGACTGCTAACCCGTTATCCGCTAGCTGTCTAACCAGCTTTAATACTTGTTCGGTCTGAGCTACGCCGAGGGCTGCTGTTGGCTCATCAAGGATCACGACTTTGCTATTCCAAAGCACGGCGCGTGCGATTGCAACGGTCTGGCGTTGACCACCGCTTAGCGAAGCTACCTGTTGGCGAATCGATTTAACTGTTCGAACGCTCAGCCCATCAAGCGTTTTCTTTGCCATCGCCTCCATTTTTGATTCATCAAGCGTTGGACCACTCTTCTCTTCGCGGCCAAGAAACATGTTATGGACAATATCTAGATTGTCGCAAAGGGCTAGATCTTGATAGACAACTTCAATTCCAAGTTCTGTGGCATCTCGAGGGCCACCTATGGAAACTTTCTTCTCATTGAAATATGTCTCACCGCTATCTGCAATGTATATGCCAGCGATACATTTAATTAACGTGCTCTTTCCAGCACCGTTATCGCCAACCAGAGCGGTGACCTTTCCAGAATATGCATCGAAATTAACATCTCTTAGTACGTGGACCGGGCCAAAAGACTTATTTATTCCACGCATGGAAAGGATTGGATTACTCATCTTGGCTCCTAGTCAACCGGGTTTAACGTCGAATTTTCAATATCTGGAAGGAAACTATTTCAAAAAGAGTCCCGAAAAGAGAAACAGCCCGAGCGAACTCGGGCTGTTCTCATAACTACTTGCCAGCTATCAGCAATTAGATGCCGTTAGCGGTGCAGAGTTCTTCGATGCCTTCGCATACTGCTTCGCGAGTCTGGAAGCCATCTTCAATTACAACACTTACATTCTCTTTAGTGATTGCAACTGGTACGAGTAGAACTGATGGAACATCAACTGTTCCATTGTTTACTGAACCGGTTGCGGTTGTTGCTTCTTCACCCTTGAGAAGTGCAATTGCGAGTTCAGCAGCAGCGTTTGCTTCTGCCTTAATCGCCTTGTAAACGGTATTTGAAAGATCTCCGGTCAAAATTGCACGGAGACCATCAACGGTTGCATCCTGTCCGGAAACGCAAACCTTGCCGTTCAAACCATTCTTCTTTAGTACAGCTACTGCTGCGAGGCCAAGGCCTTCGTTAGCAGATACAACTGCATCGAGCTTGCCCTTTGCCTTAGCAAGTTGCTGCTCGAAAATGGTTCCGCCCTTGGCGTTATCCCAATCGGGAACAGCCTGGTCGTCGACGAGTGTGTAATCACCAGAATCGATCAACGGACGTAGGACGGAGTCATATCCAGCCTTAAATAGCGTTGCGTTGTTATCGGTTGGTGAACCATTTAGATAAACGATACGTGCCTTGGTCTTGCCCGCGGCATCGAGACATCCCTTGATGCCTTCACCCTGGAGACGACCGACAGCTTCGTTATCAAATGAAACATAGTAGGACGCTGAACCGTTCAAAGTTAGACGGTCATAGTCGATTGTTGGGACACCTTGCGCTGCAGCCTTATCTTGAACAGCCTTTGCAGACTCGGAGTCAAGGTTTACAAGAATTAGAACCTTGGCACCAGCTGAATGCAGCCTTGTCACCATTTGCATTCTGGATGTCAGCCTGCACACCTGCTTCATCAAATGCAGCTTGGAGGAAGCCGCGATCAGCGGTCTCCCATCGAGCTGAAGATGCAGCATCTGGAAGGATGACGCCAACAAAGCCATCAGCAGCTTCATCTGATGAGCTTCCGCAACCGGTGAGAATCAAAGCGAACGCTGCAACAATTGCAGAGATCGCCAAACGGCGCTTCTTCATACTGTTATACCCTTTCGAAAGTAGGTAATTGCGAACCAATGATCATCAATGATCTCAGGAGGCAGATGCCTCGGATTTGATTCGGGCGAAATCTAGCCCATTTAGGTCGATAGGAGAAAGAAACTTGAGTCATGTCTAGGCGCAGCGCCACGCCTACAAAATAACGTTTAGGTAAAAATTTCAGCCTTCCCGCAACATTGACTCAGTACCCTTAGTTGGGTGTCGATATCACCTCAAAATGTTGTGGCCGAGGCCTTGGCTGAAGCGATTTCGGTTGCCTTAAAAAATGGTGAATTGACGAGTGATATCGCAAAGACTTTCGCTGACAAGACCTTGGCAATAGAAAATATTCCGCTTGAGCGTCCCAAGAATCGAGAACACGGAGATTACGCAAGTTCAATTGCATTAGCCCTCGCAAAAAATGAGGGTAAAGCGCCCCGCGATATCGCAACATTAATTCAATCCAAATTACTTTCCAATAACGCTATAGCAAAGATAGAAGTTGCTGGTCCCGGATTTATAAATATCACTTTAGATAAATCGAGCCAAGGTTCAATTGTGAACCGGATTCTTAAGGAGCGAGAAAATTTCGGCAAGTCTAATTCGCTCTCTGGAATCTCGATAAATCTCGAATTCATCAGCGCCAATCCAACCGGACCGCTTCATCTCGGACATACTCGTTGGGCAGCGGTGGGCGATGCACTAGCTCGCGTGCTCTCGGCTGCCGGCGCTCGGGTTGTTAGAGAGTTCTATATAAATGATCGTGGTAACCAGATGGATCTTTTTGGTGCTTCAATTCGCGCTTCCGTGTTGGGAATCCCAAGACCAGAAGATGGTTACCAAGGGGATTACATCGAAGAGCTCGGTAAATTAATTGATGCACAGCGCCCTGATTTGAAGAAATTACCTGAATCTGAATCTATTGCAGAATTTAGAGAAGCTGGATACGCGTTACAACTGCAGCAACAGAAGGATGTCTTGGACGAATTCGGTACACATTTCGATATCTGGTTCTCTGAACGAACACTTCACTCAGGTGAGGACTGGGAGAAATCACTCAATAAATTGCGCACCCAAGGACACGTTTTTGAATCAGAAGGAGCGGTTTGGTTGCGAACTACGGACTTTGGAGACGATAAAGATCGAGTCCTCGTTAAATCCGGTGGTGAATTAACTTATTTTGCTTCGGATACCGCTTACTATTTAAACAAACGCGCCCGTGGTTTTGATATCTGCATTTATATGCTCGGGGCAGATCACCACGGTTACGTTGCGCGGTTGAAAACAACCGCCGCTTGCTCTGGAGACGACCCTGATTCAAATATCGAAGTTCTGATTGGCCAAATGGTCAAAATAATTGAAGGCGGGGAAGAGCTGAAACTCTCAAAGCGAGCTGGAACCATAATTACTTTGGAGGAATTGGTGGAAAAAGTTGGCGTTGATGCAGCTCGCTACACACTGATTCGATACCCGACAGATACTCCGATGGTGATGGACTTGGATCTATTGAAGAAACGAACCAATGAAAATCCGGTGTACTACGTCCAATATGCTTATGCTCGAATTGCCGCGCTATTGCGTAACGCCGAAGAACTACGCGTTCAATATGGGTTGGACTCATATAACCCGGAATTACTAGGGCATCAACGTGAGCGCGAACTTCTCGGTGCACTAGCTGAATATCCCGAAATTGTTGCCCAGTCTGCTCGACTGCGCCAGCCACATCGGATCGCTCGATTTATCGAAGAGTTAGCAACTTTGTATCATGGTTTCTACAACGACTGTCGAGTGTTACCAATGGGCGAGGAGAAGGTGTCTGACTTGCATAACGCTAGAGCTTCACTCTGTGCGGCAACTGCCCAGACTATTAAGAATGGCCTATCGCTACTTGGCGTGAGCGCTCCGGAGCGAATGTGATCATGAGCGATCTAAATCCATTAATTTGGCCGAGCGGCGCTACTCGGGTTAACGGTGAGGTCAATATTGGTGGTTGCGCGGTTACATCAATTTCCGCAAAATTTAATACGCCAATTTTTATATTGGATGAAACCGATTTAAAGGCTCGTGCAAATATGTGGCAGCAAGCGTTATACGAAACGTTCCAAGATAGAGCCGGCGATGTCTTTTATGCGGCTAAAGCGTTTGTCTCGGTTGAGGTAGCGAAAATTATTAAGGAGCTTGGTCTCAATATAGATGTTTGCACGGGCGGCGAACTTGCGGTTGTTGCCGCAGCTAAATTTCCCGGCGCAAGAATTGAGATGCATGGGAACAATAAATCCGAGTCTGAAATCACAGAAGCTCTTGATTATGGTGTTTCCACTATTGTGGTCGATTCGCTACAAGAGATTGAACGGGTCTCTCGTCTAGCGGGACTTCAGGGAAAGACTCAAAAGATAATCATCCGCCTTAATCCAGGTGTTGAAGCGCACACACACGAATACATAACTACCGCTATTGAAGATGTGAAATTTGGATTCTCAATAGCAAGTGGCGCGGCCTGGAACGCGGTAATGGAGATAGCCAAGTCTTCCTCTTTGAGTCTTGTTGGAGTCCATTCCCATATCGGTTCCCAGATTTTTTCTGGCGAAGCATTTGATGCTACTGCCGTAAAACTCTTAGAGTTCTTGAAGAGATATAAAGATGAATTCAAAGTTGAGTTGCCAGAACTAATAATTGGCGGCGGATTTGGTATTGCTTACATGGATTCTGATCAGCCCATCTCAGCTGAAAAACTATTGAAGCAAATTCACAAAGTTGTTATTTCAAGTTGTGAAAGATTGGGTTTGGCAATTCCACGATTTTCGATTGAGCCGGGTAGGGCAATAATCGGACCGGCTATGGTCACTCTCTATACAGTTGGAACAACTAAAGAGGTAAAACTAAATGATGGAGCGACGCGACTTTATGTTGCAGTTGATGGCGGAATGAGTGACAACATTCGCACCTCTCTATATGACGCGAAATACACAGCTGTGCTTGCAAATCGCGAATCATCGGCAGCAAAGCGCGATTGTCGAATCGTTGGAAAACATTGCGAGAGCGGCGATGTGATAATAAATAGCGTTTTCTTGCCAAGTGATATCAAACCTGGCGACCTAATCGCAGTAGCCGCAACCGGTGCATATGGAAGAAGCATGGCCAGTAATTACAATCATGTGCCGCGTCCTGGTGTGATTGCAGTCCAATCAGGCATGGCTCGAACCATAATTCGCAGCGAAACTAACGCAGACCTTCTAGCCTTGGATATTGCAGAAGCCGCAAAACCGATTGGAGAACGATCTTGAGTGATGCCAAAAAGGAGCTAACAATTGGCATGCTCGGTTGCGGCGTAGTTGGCTCACAAGTCGTTCGCCTCTTATTAGAAGATTCGGGAGATTTTGCTGCCCGATCTGGCGCCAAATTAAATTTAAAGAAAATTGCCGTCCGTAATTTGAATCGCACCAAGGTGCCAGCAAATTTGCTAACTACGGATGCCGAATCTGTCGTAAATGATCCTGAGATAGATATTGTGATTGAAGTAATGGGCGGCCTTGAGCCAGCTCGAAAGTTACTGTTAAGTGCTATTGGTAATGGCAAGTCGGTAGTAACTGCGAATAAAGCTCTATTGGCTCACCATGGAGCGGAACTTTTCGAAGCCGCCGACAAAAATGGGGTTGATCTTTATTACGAAGCCGCAGTAGGTGGTGCGATACCGATTCTTCGACCACTACGTGAATCAATTGTCGGGGATCATGTCTATCGCGTAATGGGAATTGTGAACGGAACAACTAATTTCATCCTTACCAAGATGGATGAATCCGGAAGCGATTTTGCAGTAGCGTTAAAAGAGGCGCAAGATCTTGGATTTGCGGAAGCCGATCCAACTGCAGATGTAGAGGGGCATGACGCTGCTGCCAAAGCTGCAATTCTTGCGGGACTTGCATTTCACACCAGAGTCAATATTAAGGATGTTTCATGCGAGGGCATCACAAAGATTTCGGCTCGCGATATTGCGGTCGCGCGCGATATCGACCATGTAATTAAATTACTTGCAATCGCCGAAATAAATAATAAGGGTGAGATAAATGTGCGCGTTCAACCAACTTTAATTTCACGGCAGCACCCCCTCGCAGCAGTACGAGGATCCTTTAATGCAATATTTGTAGAAGCAGAATCGGCCGGAGAACTAATGTTTTACGGAAGAGGAGCGGGAGGCGCTCCGACTGCAAGTGCAATTCTTGGCGATTTAATCGCAATCGCAAGAAATAAAACCAGGGGTGGCGAAGGACATGGCGAGAGTGATTACGCTGAATTACGATTTGCAGATCGTGGCCAAGTTTTAACGCGCTATTTAATTCGTATGGATGTGGCGGATAAGCCCGGAGTTCTCGCTGCAATTGCCCAGATTTTCGCCTCTAACTCAGTCTCAATCGAGACGGTTAGACAATCTGGCCACGATGCTAGCGCCGAATTAATTGTGATGACGCATCAAGCTAGTGAAGGTTCACTTGCCGCAACAGTTGCAGCGCTCGCAAAAAGTGAGGTTGTAAAGAGAGTTGAAAGCGTCATCCGCGTAGAAGGCAACTCTCGATGAGGCTATTTAAGCCTCGGGGCGCACACCAGTGGCGAGGAGTTATCGCCGAGTATCGGAAGCATCTTCCGGTCACCTCTAAAACTCCGGTAATTACACTGCTTGAAGGTGGGACGCCTTTAGTTTCCGCCTGCCAACTCTCAGATATTTTGGAAAACGATATTTGGTTAAAGGTAGAGGGAAGCAATCCAACTGGATCATTTAAAGATCGTGGAATGACTATGGCGATTTCCAAAGCTGCAGAGGCAGGCGCACGAGCAGTAATTTGCGCTTCAACTGGAAATACGAGCGCGAGCGCAGCTGCTTATGCCGTCAAAGCCGGGATGACCCCAGTTGTATTAGTTCCACAAGGAAAAATTGCGATGGGAAAGTTAGCCCAGGCAATCGCGCATGGCGCCAAGCTCCTTCAAGTAGATGGAAATTTTGATGATTGTTTAACGCTAGCTAGAGAGTTATCAGAAAAATATCCAGTCTCTCTCGTTAATTCAGTAAATCCCTTTCGCATCGAAGGACAGAAAACAGCTTCATTTGAAGTAATTGACGCGCTAGGTGCGGCACCTGATATTCATGTAATGCCAGTTGGAAATGCCGGCAATATCACTGCATATTGGAAAGGCTATCGCGAATATAAAAAAATGGGACGTACCAAAAATCTTCCCGCTATGTGGGGATTTCAAGCCGCTGGAGCCGCGCCACTTGTAAGTGGGTCACCAGTAAAAAATCCCGAAACCATCGCTACCGCAATTCGTATTGGAAATCCTGCATCATGGCAACAGGCGATCGCTGCTCGCGATGAATCTAATGGCCTAATAGATATGGTGACTGATGATGAGATTTTGGCTGCTTATCGATTAGTTTCAGCTAAAGAGGGAATTTTCGTTGAACCATCTAGCGCTGCCGGTATCGCGGGACTTCTAAAGTATAAATCTCTAGGTAAGTTGCCTAAGGGAAAGCGAATCGTCATCACAGTTACCGGTAATGGACTTAAGGATGTCCAATGGGTATTGGATGGTGCGCCAGCTCCAATCATTGTGCCAGTTGATGTTAAGCGAGCCGCCGAAGTGATTGGATTGAGCTGATGGCAAGAGGATTTAAAGACCGACTGACTTATAAAGCTACGCCAATTCAAGTAACCGTGCCTGCTTCGGCGGCAAATTTGGGCCCCGGTTTTGATGCGCTCGCTATTGCTTTTGAGATGCGCGATATTTATGTTGCCCAAATTCTTGATGAAGAATTATTCGATGTTGATGTAACAGGCGAAGGGGCCGATGAAGTAAAGCGAGACGGTAAGCATCTAGTTATTAAAGCCATGATGCGCGGCTTTGAATTTATGGGTGGAAAACCGCGCGGGATTGCGCTGCGCGCCCTAAATCAGATTCCTCACGGCAGAGGCCTCGGTTCATCAGCCGCCGCAATTGTTGGTGGACTAAATCTCGCACGCTCTTTAGTTCTATCTGGAAACTCATTGATGAGCGATGAAGATTTGATTGCGCTTGCAACAGATCTTGAAGGTCATCCAGATAATGTAGCCGCAGCCGCTTTGGGTGGCGCAACTATTTCTTGGATGGAAGATCGGGTTGGCGTGCCGACGGGATGTGCCGCGCGATTCTCGGTCGATGCCTCGATACGTGCGTTATTGCTTGTACCAAATTCACAACTCTCAACGGGTAAAGCTCGTAAACTTTTACCAGAATCTATTTCTCATCAAGACGCTACTAAGAACACCGGAAGAGCTGCGCTACTTGTTCATGCGCTCTCGGTACGACCAGATCTTCTATTTGCAGCGACCGAGGATTTCTTGCATCAAAAGTTTCGACGTGAAGCGATGCCAAAATCGGTAGATCTTGTGAACAAATTACGGGGAGCTGGTGTGGCAGCTGTTATTTCCGGAGCAGGCCCTTCGGTACTAGTTCTTCACAACACCACCGCCGCAGAACATGACGACATTATTCGAAGCGCGGGGGATAGCTTCCGCCCAATTGATGTAGAGCTTTCCCCAGCAGGAGCCATCACATCTAACGCTTAAATTTGGTTGTTTTGCCGAGGCGCCGGGGTAACTGATACCGTTCTCAGGTACGGCGGTAGGTGAGCCAACATTCCTCTGGTCTCTAAATCCAAAGCGGGATGCGAAAGAAATTTCGATCCCAAAGAAACAGCAGAGGCAAAGCTCTCAGTACAAAATCCGCATCAATCGCATAAAAATCAAAAATAAAAGAAAGTAGCAAGCAAGATAATGGCAGACACCAGCACCCGCGCTCGCAGAGAAGCCGGAGATCTTTCGGCGATGCTCCTTCCTGATCTTCGGAAGATTGCGGCAAATCTTGGCATCGAAGGCGCAACTGAATTAAAGAAACCTGACCTGGTCCAAGCAATCTCAGATTTGCAGGCAGCAAACCGTGAAGCCGCACGTGCCGAACGTGAAGCACGCCGCGCTGCTCGCTCGCAAGGACGTAAGAATTCAGAAGAGGATGAAGAGATGAAAGATGATCAAAGAGATGGCTCCGACGGAGCGAATAATTCCGATAACGAGGGCCGTGAAGATCGCGGAGATCGCGAATGGCGAAGAGATCGTCATCGAGGTCGAGACCGAAATCGCGATCGTGGCCGAGAGCGTGATCGAGAGATAGTTTTATC
>JBEANJ010000022.1:0-12237 GCA_041165565.1 Actinomycetota bacterium
GCACTTGCCGCGGCATTAACTCTAGTTCTCGTCGCAATCCCAATCTAGATCGCTTATTGAATTTCCTGCATCGGGTGGCTAGCGTTTAGCCAACACCTCGAGATTGGGGGAAACATTGGAAATCACAATTCATGCTCGCGGAGTTAATCTCGCTGAGGATTTTTCACAGATTGCAAGGGAACGCATCGAGAGACTATCTCGTTTTAATGTTCCCATAGAACGAGTTGTTGTTGAAATCATTCATGAAAATAATCCGCACCACGGCAAGAATTCATCGCATCATGTCACTATTACCTCACATGGTGCCGGACCGCTAGTTCGAGCCCAGGCCAGCGCTTTTAATGATTTAGCAGCTTTTGATGAGGCGGCCGAAACTATTGAACTTCAGCTTCGCAAAAAACACGAGCGCTCTAAACAAATAAACCGAGATACGCTTCGAAAACGGAAAGCTATTTAAATCTTTCCTAAACGCTTGATTCGTCCGCAGTGGCTTTTAGGAAATCGAGTGCGCTTGCATATTGCGAATAGAAATCTACATTCCAAGAGCCAAGTTCTGGATTAAAGAAGACTCCATTAATTGGCTCGCTTCCATTCAAATAATTAATGGTGGATGCAGTCTCAGTAACCAATCCTGGAACGTCCTCGCGGCGATCCATCTTTACACAACCAATATTCTCTTCAAGGGCTTGGTAAATTGTTAAATCGTGACCCAAGACATCAATAACAGAGAGGGAAATCTCGGAGACGGCGATACCTCGATCTGGTGAATCCGCAGGTAAAGTTTTGAACTCTTCTACTTGTTGGCGATAAACGTTCCATTGGGCTTTACCGGCAACTTCTTCGTCAAGAATTAACTCACGAACTTCTGCGCAACGGAGAGCACTTTGTGATGGCTTGCCGAAAGGTCCATAATGAAAAGTCGCCCAGATTGAAGCCACTGAAAGAATGGAAGTTATCGGCACAAGCACCCAGAGAACTACTCGTCCAATCTTCACGCCCCTAGACTAATGGAGAGTTTTAACTGCTACGAGACGAAATGGTGAGCCATGAGTGAGATCGGTGAAATCCAAGATTGGATTACCGATGCTAAATCGCTTCATCGCGCGATCATCTCTGGTCGACGCAAATCGCACCATCCAACGTCCGAAAGAATTGATATACGACCAGTCGTAATTCGAGATGAGCTATATCTACAACTCGTATCTCACGATGGAAAGCGAGACCAAACAAGGAATGTTAAACCCTGAAATACATCGAGAAGTAGACTTAAGTCATAATCGAAATAAAGAGAGACGTTTAAAGGTTAGCGATTCAATTTTTCAAGTTTTAGGTATCTCAGATAAAGAGGGAAATCTAATACCTCGCCAAAGCGATAAATTTCATCAAGTCGATGACTTTCTTCGCATCATTGACCAGCTAATTCCCGATCTTGGTAGCGGCGAGATATCTATAATTGATTTAGGTTGTGGGAATGCCTATTTGACTTTCGCAGTTCACAAGTATTTAACTCACAAAGGTTTGACTGTAAAAGTTACTGGCGTAGATACGCGTTTAGATTCGAGAGAGCGTAATTCTAAAATTGCAGAATCAGCTGGAATCTCGGATTCAGTTTCATTTATTGCTTCTAGCATTTCAGATTTTCCGATTACGCCCACGTCGTTGGTTATAGCGCTTCACGCTTGCGATACAGCTACAGATGATGCTCTCGCATATGCAGTGCGGGCTGGAGCTAAAGCCATCTTGGTCTCACCATGTTGCCACCATGATTTAAATCAGCAGATTTCTGCACCTGATGATCCATGGAAAATACTCCTACGTCATGGAATTACCAAAGAGAGATTTGCAGATCTAATGACTGACTCATTACGCGCGGAAATTTTGCGCCTTCTGGGTTATCGCGCGGATATCATCGAATTTGTATCACTTGACCACACCGCTAGAAATCTCATGATTAGGGCGGTTCGCAGCAACTCCGTTATCAAGCGCTCCGATCTTGATAATTTTGAAGAGCAAATTAAGCGCTGGTCTATCAAGCCGTACCTACAGCGCGAGCTTGCCCGCGAGATTGCAGCGCGTCGAAGCACCGCGCTCAGTTAGGCTTGTACCTATGTCCCAGAAAGTATTGGCAGCAATTCCAAAAGGTGAGCGCGTAGGAATTGCTTTCTCCGGCGGCCTGGATACCTCGGTTGCAGTCGCGTGGATGCGCGAAAAGGGAGCGATACCTTGCGCCTACACCGCAGACCTTGGCCAATACGATGAAACCGATATCGCCTCAATCCCAGATCGAGCTAAATCATACGGAGCTGAACTTGCTCGATTGATTGATTGCAAATCAACTCTAGTTGAAGAGGGGTTTGCGGCTTTAGCTTGTGGCGCGTTCCATATTCGAACTGGTGGAAAGGTCTATTTCAACACCACTCCACTAGGACGTGCTGTAACAGGAACGCTTTTAGTAAGAGCGATGCTTGCCGATCAGGTGGATATTTGGGGTGATGGTTCAACATATAAAGGTAACGATATTGAACGCTTCTATAGATACGGACTTCTCGCCAACCCTAATTTAAGAATTTATAAACCGTGGCTCGATAGCGATTTCGTTGCTGAACTTGGCGGTCGAAGCGAAATGTCTAAATGGCTTACTTCTCGAAATCTGCCTTACCGAGATAGTTCGGAGAAAGCCTATTCAACCGATGCAAATATTCTTGGAGCTACTCATGAAGCGAAGGAGCTCGAAAAACTAGAGAGCTCAATTGAAATAGTTGAGCCAATTATGGGAGTCAAATTCTGGGATTCAAAGACTTCGATAACTACTGAAGATGTGAAAATTACATTTTCAGCGGGAAGACCGGTTGCAATTAATGGAAAAGATCTCGACGCAGTTGCACTAATCAAAGAGGCCAATTTAATTGGTGGTCGCCACGGTATTGGAATGTCTGACCAGATTGAAAATCGCATTATCGAAGCGAAATCGCGCGGAATTTACGAAGCGCCAGGAATGGCGCTTTTATTCATCGCATATGAGCGATTACTTACCGCTATTCATAATGAAGATACTCTGACGAATTACGGACAAGAGGGACGAAAGTTAGGTCGCCTGCTTTATGAGGGAAGATGGTTTGATCCACAATCCCTAATGCTTAGAGAATCGTTGACGAGATGGGTTGCTTCAACCGTCTCAGGCACTGTTTCATTAAGACTGCGCCGCGGAGATGACTACTCCATCATTAATACCGAGGGAGAAGGATTCTCTTACCAACCAGATCGACTCTCTATGGAGCGTACTGAAGGCGCCGCCTTCGGTCCCACAGATCGAATTGGGCAATTGACTATGCGTAATCTTGATATCGAAGATACGAGAGCTCGCCTTGAGGAATATCGCAAGCGGGGCCAGATAGGTAACGGAAACTTCGAGCTAGCAAACCCCTCAGAGTAATTCGGTTAGACTTACGGGGTTGTTTCCGGGGTCGGTGTAATTCCGAACCGGCAGTTAAAGTCTGCGACCCGCTAGCCGCCAGCTATCGGTGGACTTGGTGAAATTCCAAGACCGACGGTTAAAGTCCGGATGAGAGGGAACAATCGCGCGATTGGCGCGCGGTTATTTGCGCACCCCGGAAATCTTCCGGAGGGAGCGATGGATTCAACAGAATCGGCAATGCGCCGGGCAATTGCGCTATCTGAAACTGCTCTCGGGCTAACTTCTCCTAATCCAATTGTTGGCGCTGTAGTGATTGATGAATCCGGTGAGGTTATTGCAGAGGGTTTCCATAAGCTTGCTGGAAGTGAACACGCTGAAATTCTCGCTCTAAGAGCAGCAGGTTCGAAATCTGTCGGCGCTACTTTGGTTGTGACACTGGAGCCGTGTAGCCATTCTGGAAAGACACCGCCATGCGTTGCAGCAATCATTGAATCCGGCATTAAGAGAGTTGTTTACTCTGTGACAGATCCCAATCCAATTGCGGCTGGTGGAGCAGAGAAATTAAAAGCAGCTGGTATTGAAGTTGTTTCAGGCGTCTTAAAGAAAGAAGCTGAATTTTCCAATCGTGCATGGCTTAAGAAAATAAAGACGGGGAGGCCATTCGTGACTCTAAAAATGGCTACTAGCGTGGACGGAAGATCAGCAGCTTCGGATGGAAATTCAAAGTGGATTACCACCCCTCAATCACGTCAAGATGTTGCTCATTTGAGAAGTGAATGTGACGCTATCGTTACGGGAACCGGCACTGTTCTCGCCGACAATCCAAGGCTA
This sequence comes from Actinomycetota bacterium, assembly GCA_041165565.1. GTDB lineage: Bacteria > Actinomycetota > Actinomycetes > Nanopelagicales > Nanopelagicaceae > MAG-120802. Next base: position 4,247 of record JBEANJ010000022.1, read on the forward strand.
TCCGTTCGTGGAATAAATCGAATTGATATGAAGTTTGCACCAGTACGTGTAATTTTGGGATCCCGAGCACTTTCCAAGGATTTACAAGTCTTTAATGACGAGGCTGAAACCATACAAATAGAAAGTAAAAATCTCTCACAATTCATGGATTTAGCTGTGGAAAGAGGTTGGAATCGAATATTAGTTGAAGCTGGTCCTAAATTATCAAGCGCATTCCTAGAGCTAGATTTGGTCGATGAGGTATTGATTTATTTAGCTCCCACATTTTTAGGCGGTTCTAACACAGCAATCGCGGATATTGGAGTAGAGAATCTAGTATCTAGAAAACAGTTTGATTTCTTTGATGTTAAGCGGATTCCAGGCGAGACGGAAAATCTACGAATTCAATTATTGGTAAAGAGCGCCTGATGTTTACGGGATTAATCGAAGACTGCGGAACCGTTACCTCAATTCAACTTGGCGCCGAATCTGCCGAAATTGAGATTAAGACAATGCTTACTTCCCAGATTAATTTGGGGGATTCAATAAGCGTTAATGGCATCTGCCTCACCGCACGAGCAATTTCTGCCGTTTCCTTCACAGCCGATGTGATGGTTCAAACCCTGCGACTAACCTCTCTCGCAGATCTTGCTGTTGGAGACCAGGTAAACCTTGAATTAGCGCTGTTAAGTGGCTCGCGTATGGGTGGGCATATTGTCCAAGGTCATATAGATGGCGTCGCCCTTGTGGAAGAGAACTCTATTGGCGAAAAGTGGAACAAGCTAGTCATTCGGATTCCAGAAAACCTCGCCAAGTATGTTGTCAATCAAGGATCAATCGCCTTAGATGGAGTCTCTTTAACCGTTGGTGAAATCAGCGGAAATCTAGTGACTCTTTGGCTCATACCTGAAACGCTTGCAAAAACGAATCTGGGTTCAAAAATAATTGGATCAAAAATTAATATTGAAGTAGATCTATTAGCTAAATATGTAGAACGCCTCATGAATGCGGGGGAGTAATTTGTCTAGTTATCTAGAAGATGCCATTAGACGCTTTGGACTAGGCGAATTTGTCATTGTTACTGATGATACAAATCGCGAAAATGAAGGTGATTTATTTCTGTTAGCCAGCGCAGCCTCAACCGAGAAAATTGGATTCATGATCCGGTACACATCAGGTGTTTTATGTGTAGCCATGACAGAAGCGCGCTCAAGAGAATTACATCTGCCGCTAATGGTGAAGCACAATCAAGATACAAAACGCACCGCATTTACCGTAACCGTTGATGTTAAACACGGTATATCTACAGGCATAAGTGCGGAAGAACGCGCAAATACGATTAGAGCGTTATCCAATAAGGAGTCTACGGCCGAAGATTTCATAAGACCGGGCCACATATTCCCCTTAATTGCACACGAAGGCGGTCTTTCGAGTCGTCGTGGCCATACTGAAGCCATAATTGAGATTTGTCGACGGGCAAATCAAGACTTAGTTGGCGTAATTTGTGAGCTCGTTAACGAAGATGGTTCGATGATGCGCGGAGAAGATCTCAAAAAATTCGCTAGTTCCTTCGACATTCCGATAATTACGATTGAAGAGCTTGCCAAGCAAGCTACCAAACAAAAGTCATCAATACAAAAAATTAAAAAATGGGCGCGGCTGCCTAGACCAGGTGGAGAATGGCGGATTGCTACATTTACTGGGAAAGGAGGAGTTCCCCACGCCGTATGCTCCTTAGGAAATATTGAGGAAGGCCCACAACTAGTGAGAGTTCATTCTGAATGCTTAACCGGAGACGTATTGGGTTCACTTCGCTGCGATTGCGGTGCACAACTCGAAGAATCCTTTAAGTTAATCGAAAATTCCGGCTCGGGTTTAGTTATTTATCTTCGCGAACAAGAGGGCCGCGGAATCGGTTTAGAAGAAAAATTGCGCGCTTATCAATTACAGGACGAGGGTCTAGATACTGTAGAAGCTAATTTAGTTCTAGGACATGAAATCGATGAACGAGATTTTATAGATGCGGTTGAAATTATTAAATCTCTAAATATTTATGAAATTACTCTGCTAACAAATAATCCTGATAAATTAGCAGCATTCAAGAGTTCTGAAATTAAAACTCACTCTAAACCTTTGCCAACTAAATCAAACCCTCATAATCTTGCTTATCTCAAAACAAAGCGAGATCGTCTTGGGCACATACTTCTGGAAAACAACGCAACCGATAGGACTAAGTAAATGTCAGGTAAATCTCCAAAGATAATAGTTAAAGAATTAAGTGGCGCTCGTGCTGCAATTATTTCTGCTCGGTGGCATAGCGAAATATGTGATCTATTAGTAGATGGCGCCAAACGCGCAATTATCGAATCTAAAATCTCAGATATATCTGTGCATGAAGTCCCAGGTTCATTCGAGTTGCCACTCGCAGCCAAGTTTGCTCTCGAGAATGGCGCAGATTTCGCAGTCGTAGTTGGTGTTGTCGTTAAAGGTGAAACTCCTCACTTTGATTATGTCTGTAAAGGTGTAACCGATGGAATCATGAAAGTTTCTCTTGATCTGGGTAAACCAATTGGATTCGGCGTTCTAACAGTTGAAAATATCGAACAAGCAATTGCACGATCGGGTGGTCCTGGAAGTAAAGAAGATAAGGGTTATGACAGCGCGATTGCTGCGCTTGAGCTACTTAGACTTCATCGACATTTGGATGGTAGATTCGCATAGTGATTTCGGCTGGAAAGCGGTTTCGTGAGGCGCTCGCCGCAGAATCTCCGCTTCAGATCGTGGGAACTATAAATGCAAATCACGCTCTTCTAGCAAAAGCCGCAGGTTTCAAAGCTATTTATCTCTCTGGCGGCGGCGTCTCGGCGGGTTCGCTCGGCATGCCTGATTTGGGAATTCTTACTCTTGAAGATGTTTTGATAGACGTAAGAAGAATTGCCGCAGTTTGTGATCTCCCAATTCTCGTGGATATCGATACTGGCTTTGGTCCATCTGCATTCAATATTGAGCGAACCATAAAGTCTCTGATTTCAGCCGGCGCGGCTGCAGCTCAAATTGAAGATCAAATTTCGGCTAAACGTTGTGGTCATCGCCCCAATAAAGAGGTTGTAACTCTCGATGAGATGGTTGATCGAATTACTGCCGCGGCCAGCGCTCGCGGTTCGGATCCCTTCTACTTAATTGCTCGAACGGATTCCTTGGCAATCGAAGGTATTGATTCGGCAATCAATCGAGCTAAGGCTTACGTTAAAGCTGGTGCAGATGCCATTTTCGCAGAAGCGGTAACCGATTTAGATCAGTACAAGAAATTTACTTCTGAACTCTCAGTTCCAGTCCTGGCTAACTTAACTGAGTTTGGCATGACTCCACTCTTCACAATAGAGCAACTTAAATCTGTCAATGTAGGAATGGCGCTATATCCACTCTCAGCTTTTAGAGCTATGAATAAAGCGGCTTCTGAAGTTTTCCAAGCTATAAAAGGGCTTGGAACTCAAAAATCTATGCTTGAGAGAATGCAGACTCGAGAAGAGCTTTATAAATCAATAAATTATCACCAGTACGAACAGGCCTTAGATAAATTTCAAAGCGAGAATCGAGAATCATGAGTGAATTCAAGCCAAAGAAATCTGTAGCACTCTCTGGAGTTACCGCGGGAGATACCGCGCTCTCAACAGTAGGCCGAAGTGGAAACGATCTTCACTATCGAGGTTACGATATTCATGATCTTGCAAAGAATTGCGAATTTGAAGAAGTGGCTTATTTGATTCTCTATGGTGAATTACCATCAAAATCAAAACTGACTGAGTATAAGAATCGATTAGCAAACTTAAGAGATTTGCCATCTCAAGTTAAAACAATTCTAGAAAATCTTCCGAAAAATACTCATCCTATGGATGTAATCAGGACTGGAGTATCTGCGCTTGGCTGCCACCTACCGGAATCTGATTCTCATGATGACGCAGGCGCAAGATCAATTGCCGATCGACTTATTTCGTGCACTCCATCTATGTTGCTTTATTGGTATCACTTCACACATAACGCAAAGCGCATTGATTTAAATACCGGTGCTGATTCCATAGGAGAGCATTTCCTCACATTGTTACACCAAGAAAAACCGCGCGAATCATGGATTAAGGCCATGCAAATCTCGTTAATACTTTACGCAGAACATGAATTCAACGCCTCTACTTTTACTGGTCGAGTAATTGCAGGAACTGGCTCAGATATCTATTCCTCAATCACCGGCGCAATTGGCGCACTGAGAGGCCCAAAGCACGGTGGCGCAAATGAAGTTGCTCTTGAGATTCAGGAGCGGTACCAATCCCCAGATTCTGCAGAATCAGATATCCGAACTAGGGTCGCAAACAAGGAAGTAATAATTGGATTCGGGCATCCGGTTTACACAATATCGGACCCGCGAAATCCGATCATTAAGGAGGTTGCCCGCCAGCTATCCTCAGAAAATAGCTCTCCACTCTTATATTCCATCGCAGAACGAATCGAAAGTGTTATGTGGGAAATAAAGAAGATGTTTCCAAATCTAGACTGGTTTTCCGCAGTTGCTTATAAAGAAATGGGAATCCCAACAAGTTTCTTTACTCCAATTTTTATCTTCGCACGAATAACCGGATGGTCAGGACATGTTTTGGAACAACGCCACGACAACAAAATTATTCGCCCTGCTGCAAATTACACTGGACCAGAAGATCGACCATTCGTTCCGATTGAGGCGCGCTAATGTCCGGTACTTACAACTCTAATCTGCCTTTCGATCAAGAAATAATTGATATCGCTGATTATGTTTTGAATTACAAAATTGATTCAACGTTAGCAAAAGAGACTGCTTGGTATTGTCTTTTGGACACAATTGGATGTGGACTTGAGGCTTTGGAATATCCAGCCTGTCGGAAATTGCTCGGCCCAATCACACCCGGCGGTGAATTACCAGGTGGCGCTAGAGTCCCAGGCACAAATTTTGAATTAGATCCAGTTCAAGCTGCATTTAATATTGGCGCTGCAATTCGTTGGTTAGATTTCAATGATACTTGGCTGGCAGCCGAGTGGGGACACCCCTCAGATAATCTTGGCGCAATACTTGCCGTATCCGATTGGGTATCGCGCCAATCTAGATTAAGCGGCGGTAAACCAATTCTGGTCTCAGAACTTTTAACTGCAATGATTCAAGCGCATGAAATTCAAGGCTGTATCGCGCTTGAAAATTCATTCAATAAAGTAGGGCTTGATCATGTTATCTTGGTAAAAGTTGCATCGACGGCAGTAGCTGGAAAATTACTTGGCTTGAGTCGCGAGCAAATCCTAAATGCTATCTCTCTCGCCTGGGTAGATGGACAATCACTTAGAACATATCGTCATTTTCCAAATGCCGGCTCCCGTAAGTCTTGGGCAGCCGGGGATGCGACTTCGCGCGCAGTACGTCTCGCTTTAATCGCAAAAAGTGGCGAGATGGGTTATCCCACTGTTTTATCGGCAAAAACTTGGGGTTTCTATGATGTTTCATTTAAAGGCGAAAAATTTAAGTTTCAGCGACCTTACGGAAGTTATGTCATGGAAAACATTCTGTTCAAAATTTCCTATCCCGCAGAATTTCACTCCCAAACAGCCGTTGAAGCCGCGATGGCTATTCACTCTCAATTGAAGGCATCCGGTAAAACAAGTGATGATATTGAAAGAATTCAAATCCGAACGCATGAAGCATGTATTCGGATTATTGATAAAAAAGGACCGCTTCGCAATCCTGCTGATCGTGATCACACAATTCAATATATGGTTGCAGTTCCCTTAATATTCGGTCGCTTAACCGCTAGAGATTATGAAGACGATGTTGCCGCTGATCCGAGAATAGATGCTCTTCGAGAAAAGATTACTTGTGTGGAGGATCCACAATTCACCAAGGATTATCACGATCCAGAAAAACGCTCAATCGCAAATGCACTGACCGTCTATCTGAAAGATGGATCAAAATTAGATGAGGTCGCAATTGAATATCCGATTGGACATAAGCGACGCCGCAAGGATGGGATTCCACTTTTACTTGAGAAATATCGAACTAATTTGGCACGTATTTATTCAAAAGATAAACAACAAGCCATTCTCGATCTCACATTAAATTATGAGAAGTTGAGCCAAACCCCAGTTGATGAATTTATGACCCTGTTGGTTAACGATTCTGAGGGAAGCCGAGGTTAATTCCGCCGTGGCTTGGATCTAGCCAACGGCTAGTGACAACCTTGCCTCTAGTAAAGAAGTGAACGCCTTCTGTTCCATGTGCGTGCGTATCACCAAATAGTGAACTCTTCCATCCGCCAAAAGAGTAGTAGGCGGTCGGAACAGGAATTGGCACATTAATGCCAATCATTCCGACATTGACTTCATTTTGGAATCGTCTAGCTGCGCCTCCGTCATTGGTAAAGATTGCAGTTCCGTTGCCGTAACGGTGTGAATTAATTAATTCAAGACCTTCTTCATAACTCTTTACACGTACTACCGATAGAACTGGACCAAAGATCTCATCTATATAGATAGACATTTTTGGCGTAACTTGATCAAAGAGAGTTGGTCCTAACCAGAAACCATTTGGCGCCCCATCTACCTGGGGATTTCGTCCATCGACTACTAGTTTGGCACCCTCTTTTACGCCAGCTTCAATATATGAAGCGACTTTGTCGCGATGAACCGCAGTTACAAGTGGACCCATATCGCTACCTTTTGTGCCATCGCCCGTCTTTAATTTGGCCATACGTTCCGTAATTTTCTTGATTAATTCATCGGCTACGGGTTCTACGGCAACGAGCGCCGAGATAGCCATACAGCGTTCACCTGCCGAACCAAAACCAGCATTAACGGCGGCATCAGCGGCAAGATCTAAATCAGCATCCGGAAGTACCAACATATGGTTCTTGGCGCCACCTAGTGCTTGAACTCGTTTCCCCGCTTTAGTGCCATTCTCATAAATGTATTTCGCTATCGGAGTCGAGCCGACAAATGAAACGGAGGCGATATCTGGATGTTCCAAAATCCGATCAACTGCAACTTTGTCTCCGTGAACAACATTGAACACACCATCAGGTAAACCGGCTTCTTTCAAATACTGTGCCGTCAAAATTGAAGTTGTTGGATCCTTTTCACTGGGTTTTACGATTACCGCATTGCCGGCGCCGATTGCGATCGGAAAGAACCACATTGGCACCATTGCTGGAAAGTTAAACGGTGAGATGATCGCACAGACCCCAAGCGGCTGGCGCATCGAATAGACATCGATGCTAGTAGAGACATTTTCGCTATAAGAACCCTTTAATAGATGTGGAATTCCACATGCAAATTCGACCACTTCAAGTCCGCGAGTTACTTCTCCGAGCGCATCTGAAAAAACTTTTCCATGTTCGGCAGTTATTGCTTTCGCTAGTTCCTCTTTTCGAGCATTGGCAATTTCACGAAATGCAAATAGCACCTGTGCGCGCTTTGCAAGCGAGGCCTTACGCCATTCTTTTGCAGCTTCGCTGGCCGCGACAACGGCTTGATCTACAACTGCGTTATCTGCAAAATCAACTTTTCCCGTTATTTCTCCAGTTGCGGGGTTATAAACATCACCGGTACGGCTGGCAGTTCCACTCCATGCTGCACCGTTGATGAAATGAGTGATTCGCTTCGCAGTCACGTTACTCCTTACCTTCGTAGTACTTGCCCGCAATTGCGAGCGCTTCATCCAAGATCTTTATTCCTTCCAAAACCTCTTCTTTACTCACATTACAAGGAGGTACAACGTGAATACGATTGAAATTGTTGAAAGGCATCAGTCCACGCTTTTTACATTCGGTAACAATCTCGGTCATCGCCGGGCTGGTGCCACCATATGGAGCGAGCGGAGCTTTGGTTGCTTGATCAGAAACAAGATCTAGAGCCCAGAAGACGCCTTGACCGCGAACTTCTCCAATTATTTTATGTTTCTTTGCAAGCTCGCGCAGCGCCGGACCAATTACTTGCTCGCCAATCTG
>JBEANJ010000023.1:0-11215 GCA_041165565.1 Actinomycetota bacterium
GCATGCAGGAGCCGCAATTTGAAGGTCAAACCAAGGAAGTTTTAGGAACTCCGGCTGTAGCCAAAATAGTAAATCAAGTAGTTTCTGACGAACTTAAGAATTTCTTTACTTCAAGCAAGAGAATTGATAAGGCAACTGGCCGTCTAGTTTTGGAGAAAATTGCAAACGCGGCCAGAACAAGAATTTCAACAAGAGCTCATAAAGAATTGCAACGTCGTAAAAATGCCTTGGAAAGTTCATCGTTACCGGCGAAATTATCGGATTGTAGATCGGAAGATGTTTCGCGAACCGAATTATTTATTGTTGAAGGTGAATCAGCACTTGGCACCACAAAAGCCGCTCGGAACTCGGAATACCAAGCAATCCTGCCAATTCGTGGAAAAATTTTGAATGTCCAAAAAGCGTCACTATCCCAAATGCTAGACAACGCAGAGTGCGCAGCCATTATCCAAGTAATCGGCGCAGGCTCTGGTAAATCATTCAACATAGAAGATGTGCGATATGGGCGAATAATTCTTATGTCTGATGCTGATGTCGATGGAGCTCATATTCGATGCCTTCTTCTCACCTTGATCTACAGATATATGCAGCCATTAATTACCGATGGGCGAGTATTTGCCGCCATCCCGCCATTGCATCGGATCGAAGTTCTTGGTTCGGGGGGCAAGAAAGGTGAGTTCCACTACACCTACTCTGATGATGAGATGAAAAAACGTCTTGCCGAATTAAAGAAGCAGGGTAAGAAATGGCGAGAGCCAATTCAGCGGTACAAAGGCCTTGGTGAAATGGATGCAGATCAACTTCGCGAGACAACTATGGACCCAGACCACCGCACATTGCGCCGGATCACAATTAATGATGCCTCAGACGCTGAAAAACTATTTGAATTGTTGATGGGCAATGAGGTAGCGCCTCGTAAAGATTTTATTTCAGCAGCAGATGTTGATAGAGAGCGGATTGACGCTTAAAGAATTACAGTTTTACGCGGAGTTGCAAACTTGGTTGAAACTTCCTTAAGCTCTTCTGAAACCTTTTTTCGTAGCGCTTCATCATTCTTGAGAAGCGTCGTCAACATGGAAATTTCACTCTTTAAACTTTTTTGTTCAGTTTCTAGTTCTACTTTTGACATTTTTGTGAGACGTCTAAGAGGCATATCGAGGATGTGATTGGCTTGTTCATCTGTTAGCTTAAAGGCCTTAATCAAAGCCGCTTTGGCAGAGGAGGCATCATCACTTCCGCGCACAATCTTCACCACTTTATCTATATCCAAGATAGCCTTCAGAAGTCCGTCAACTAGATTTAATCGATCCGAAGCTTTCGCCTTTCTAAATTTGGAGCGCCTGGTAACTACTTCAATTCGATGGTCAATAAAGACTTGCAGGAGCTCCTTTAATCCAAGAGTTCGCGGCTTGCCTCCGACAAGAGCAACTGCGTTGATAGAGAATGCATCCTCTATGGGAGATAGCCGGTAGAGATTTTCTAAAACTTTTTCCGGCTCGAAACCGTTCTTAACTTCAATTACAACTTTAGTTCCATTTTGGCCATCAGTTAAATCAATAATGTCAGATATTCCTTGAATCTTCTTTCCCTTTACAAGATCGCTTATACGCTCAACTATTTTCTCGGGACCGATGTTAAACGGTAATTCTGTAATTGTTATTCCTTGTTTTCTTGCCGAGACTTTTCCAATTTCAGATTTAGCTCTAACTTTAAAAGCGCCTTTTCCAGTTTGGTAGGCCTCGACTAATCCTTCTTTCCCAATAAGAGTTCCTCCCGTTGGGAAATCTGGGCCAGGAATATGTTTCATTAATTGCTTGACTGTTGAGTTCGGATTTTCGATTAGGTGAATTGCGGCTGAAACAACTTCTCCTAGGTTATGAGGAGCCATATTTGTGGCCATTCCAACTGCAATGCCAGTTGCGCCGTTTACCAATAGATTTGGAAATGCGGCGGGAAGTACAGTCGGTTCGAGGATTTGCCCGTCGTAATTTGCGCCAAAATCAACAGTATCTTCATCTACCTCATCCACCATTACTTGTGCCGCTGGAGCTAATCTCGCTTCGGTGTAGCGCATTGCAGCAGGCCCTGCATCGAGGGAGCCAAAATTTCCATGGCCATCAATTTGTGGCAATCTCATCGAAAAAGGTTGCGCCATGCGAACAAGTGCGTCGTAGATAGCGCCGTCACCATGAGGATGAAGTTTTCCCATAACTTCACCAACCACACGCGCGCTCTTGACGTGGCCACGATCTGGGCGTAATCCCATCTCTGACATTTGGTGCAGTATTCGACGCTGCACCGGCTTTAGTCCATCCCGAGCATCTGGAAGTGCGCGTGAATAAATAACGGAGTATGCATACTCTAAGAATGAATCAGATAATTCATTTGAGACATCAATATCAACGATCTTGCCAGCAAATTCGCCGGGTTTAGGTCCCGTTTTGCTCTCGCGTTTTGCCACGGCGCGATTCTGCCAACCATGACCGCGGTTTCTAGGTATTGACGCTCGGTCTGGCCCCAATATTTGCGACACATTTAGCTGCAACATCGCTTGCCGATTGAAGAGCTTTTTCGATATCACGAGAAGTCAACCAACCTGCTATAAAACCAGCAGCAAATGCATCTCCAGCCCCCGTCGTATCAACTACATGTGCGGGTAGCGCTCTAACCGAATTGATAGAGCCCTGTCTAACTTTTGCCTTAGCTCCATCTTTTCCAAGTTTTATTACTGCGCATTTCGCATAACCAATTAGAAAACTCAACATATCTTCGACAGAGTTACTTTGTGAGAGGAATCGCGCCTCTTCTTCATTCAGGAGTAGAAAGTCCACGCCTTGAATATTTTTGAGAAGCTTTTCACGACCATACCGTTTCATTAAACCAGTAGAAGCGGGATCCAGAAAAGTAGTTAGCTCTTCACGCTTAGCTTTTTCGAGAATCTGTAGGGCAGTAACAGATGTTTCCTCATCCAACAGTGAGTAGCCTGATAGGTAAAGAGCATCAAAGTCAGTGAGAGAAAAATCGCTGATCGATAATAGAGAGTTCGCTCCCCTTGAAGGGAACATGGTTCTCTCGCCATTCCCATCGACCAGTACGACTACCGTACCTGTGTTAAATCCCTTTGCTTCAATATTTGCGACATTAACAGATTGATTTCTCAACTCTGCAATGAAAGATTTACCAATCAGATCATCTCCGACATGACCGATAAAAGTCGTGTTAATTCCCAATCTAGCTGCCCATACCGATGTATTTGCTGCAGCACCGCCACTTAAAATTGTTATGTTGGATGAAGTATCGCTATTAAATTGAATATCTCCTTGATATTTCACGATGACATCAATCATGGCATCGCCTACACAGATAAGTTTCATCAGACAAGGTATGTTGCTATTTGCGCGGCTAATTGCGCATTAGCTTTAATAATTTCAATATTTACCCTGAGTGACTCTCCTTGACTATTCTTATGGAAAAACTCGAGCAGGAATGGTGTTACATCTTTACCTGATACATTTTGAGTGATTGCGGACTTCAGTCCGTTTTCAAGTAATTGTGCATGAAGTTTAGGATCCATCTGATTGATTACAGGATTTGCTACAACCAATCCTTTTTCAGTAATACCAGCAGATATCTGCTCTTTCCATAACCGAGCAATTTCCTCCGGAGTATTCAATTGATGTTCGATAGAAAATCCGCTATCTGCAAGATAGAAGCCCGGAAACTTTGAAGTCTGGTAACCAACGATTGGTACAGAGTTAGTTTCAAGTCGCTCTAAAGTTGCCGGGATATCAAGGATAGATTTTGCGCCAGCACATACAACAATTACTGGGATGCTGCCAAGTGATTGGATATCTGCTGACTCGTCCCAGGTCTTTTCGGCGCCGCGGTGTACTCCTCCCAAGCCACCGGTTGCAAAAATTTGAATGTTGGCCAATCTGGCTATATGGGATGTGGCTGCAACTGTAGTGGCTGCACTACTTCCTTTAGCCAAATGAAATGGAATATCACGGATTGATGCTTTTGAAATGTCATTTCGATTTGCCAATTGCGACAATTCAGCATCTTCTAATCCAATATTTATTTCGCCATCAATAATTGCAATTGTGGCGGGAGTTGCTCCGTGTTTTCGTACAACATCTTGTACATCAAAAGCGACTTCTAAATTCTTCGGCCTAGGCAAGCCATGGGCAATAATTGTAGATTCGAGCGCGACTATCGGAGCTTTGGCCGCTAAGGCGCTCTTGATTTCGTTCGAGTATCGGATCATCGAGGGGAAGATTACTGGAAAGATGGGTTCATGGAATTAACTCTGGGGGATGTTAGCGATTCCATTTTTGCCTCGCTTGGTGTCATGGATTGCCGTAATGATTTGAAGATTCCGGTCCACAAGGGGTCCAGGGATTGCTTAGTCCTTATCGATGGACTTGGTAAAAATGCAATTGATCAATTTGGACAAGAAAAAAAATTCCTAACAGATTTTGAATACGTTAGAACGTTATCCGCAACATTTCCGTCTACTACCGCAGCGAGCCTAACCACATTAGGAACCGGATTAACAGTTGGAAAACACGGCATGGTTGGTTACACAATGCGCGTTCCAAATAGCGGATATCCAGAGAGAATTCTAAATGCACTGAAATGGGATGAACGTGTAGATCCAGAGGTCTGGCAACCAAATCCCACATTATTCCAGCGCGCGATGCGCTCTGAAATATCAGTCAGCCATATAGCCGCAGCGCGATATGAAAATTCCGGATTTACGAGAGCGGCACTTAGAGGTGCGTACTATAGAAAATCTAATACGATAGACGAGCAAATAATCGCAACTGTTGAAGCATTAAGTTCGCCAAGAAGTTTTGCTTATGTTTATCTCAATGATGTAGATGAAGCTTCACACGCCCACGGTCTGGGCTCTGAGAGATTTCTAAGGGCTTTAGAAAAAGTGGATTCGCTAATTTCTGGATTGATCAATGTATTACCTGCGGGAGTTCGGATATGGATCACCTCGGATCATGGAATGATCAATAAGAAAGAGCATGCTGTAATCGGGAAGAATAATGATCTATTAAAAGATGTTAACTTAATGGCGGGGGAGCCCAGGGTTCGCTATCTTTACGTCTCACCAGAAAATATTGAGAAAGTTGCCAAGAGATGGCTCGATTACTTTGGGCCAAAAATTGATTTGAGAACACGTTCTGAAGCTATCTCGCAAAAACTTTTTGGCGATTCCGTATCATCAGAATTTATTGAGCGAATAGGAGATTTAATTGTGATTGCGAAAGAGGAGTTGATTTTGGTCGAACAAGAGCGAGAACAACTCCAAATTTCGATGGTTGGTCATCATGGTGGATTATCTAGAGAAGAAGTTGAAATACCCCTTTTATTATTTGAAACTTAGTTTTCAGTCTCTTCTTTTTTCTTGCTTCTACCGAACATTATGTCATCCCAAGATGGAATTGAGATTCGTCTAGTGACTCCATCTTGTTTGGCATCAACTGGAATCTCTTCAGGAGTTGTTTTATCTGTACGAACCGCAACTAGCCTGGGTGGAGCTGGAGTTTCTCCTTCTGCGGGGAATAAGACCCCGTGTTCTGGGGATGGCTCGGATTTAGAAGGATGTTTTGTAGGTTCCTCACCGCAAATCCATTTTGCTCCTTCATCAGATGCAAGCAGAGTTCTTATATTTGCATCAAAAATCCAAACGGCTTGGCGAGATCCCTCACTTGCTGGATAAGTGAGTACTAGATGCCAGGAGCCATTCTCAAGTCGCCACGTATTCCAAGAAACTTGATTCATATTAACTCCACGAGGTGCCAAGCGTGAGATAACTAAGTCATGAAGGTTAAGGGCCGAACCTTTTGGAGTCGACTTTTCGGCCTGCTCAATTATCCAGGCACGTTCTTGAAGAATGGGGCTTGCATACCTTTCAATTTTTTCAAGAGGTAACCCAGTTGCCCGCGATACTTCTTCAAAAGTTTCTCCCGCTCTTAATCTTGCCTGAATTTCTTTCACGGAAAATGTGGCAGCCTCGTCACGAACTGCACTTAACCTTCGATCAATAATTGAATTCTTTAAGACATCGGTTATGCGAACCTGGAAAGAATTACCAATATCATCTGCGAATTCAAGATATTCGCCATCATGCGAACGACCGGTAAATCTAAGTTCTGACACAGGGGTAGGTTGCCACACCAAACACTTAGTTTCAGGGAATTCAACTCGATTTCTCCAAAAACTTCATTTTCCATATGGCAAGAAATGGAAATAGTGAGGCAACAGATAGCGCCATACAGGTCAAGGGAACAATAAATGCGACAGAGATGCCTTGCGTGTCAATAATGTAACCGGTTAGTGCAGGAGGTATTGCGCCTCCAAGGCTCAGAGCCGATATCGCCCATGCGAGCACTTCAGTTTTACGCTCTTCCGGCACGGAACGTTCTGCAAGTGCAAATCCAGAGGTAAGCAAAGGTGCTATGGCGAGCCCGTTAAGAAATAGCGAAACACTCAACAAGAGGAAATTCCCAGGCAAAATCACAGCTGTTACGTAAATCGGGATTGTCAGAACAAATAAAGCAATAATAGATTCTATGAATCTGATTGAGTCACTTCGCTTCCATTTTATAGAACCTATTGCTATCGCCGAGATTCCACTCCCTAAAGACCAGATTGCTACCAACAGCCCGCTAAATTCACGTTCGCCAAATTCATCGGCATAACCGACTATAACTAGACCGGCAGCGCTGAAAAATGAACCACAGAGTACCAACGGAAGAAAAACTGCTTGGACAATTCTCTCTTTAATCAGCAGCGAGTGATCAACATTTGGATCTCTCGGATGTGGTTTCGGTTCACTTGATTTCTGGTGTGAGAAAAGATAGGCGCCTGAAGCTACAAATAACATAGCAGCAAAAATTGCATATTCAGGAGCAAAAGTGGCAGCCAGTAAAGTGGCTAAGACAGGTCCTGAAGTAAAAATAACTTCGTCTACGAATGCCTCAAACGAATAGGCAGTATCAGTAAGAACCTTGTCCTTCTCGCCAATTGCATAAATCCATCTACGTCTTACCATTTGTCCGGAACCGATGACAAAAGACTCAAAAAGCAATGCACTGGTAAACCAAAGGATAGTTGGTGCGTCAGATTTCAATAAAATAACAAAAGCTGCCATGAAAAATATATGCAACGGAGCGGTAATCTTCAAAATTCGTGATTGTCCGTACTGATCTGCGGCTCTTGACCAAAGTGGTGCTGCAATAGAAATAACAATTGAAGCGGCCATCGATAAAGCTCCCGCCATCGAATAGGAGTCAGTCTCTGCAACTACGAATAGAACCATAGCTAGATAGAGCATCGATATCGGCAATCGAAGAATAAATGCAGCTAAAGAGAATTTCCATCCACCGGGAACGCTAAAAAGCCTGCGGTAATTATGCTGCATTATGCAAAGTCTACTTGTGATTAGATTCCGTCATGACCGCGATAGTTGAATTACGCGATATTGCCTTAAAAATCGCCCAGGAAGCAGGCGATTTATTATTGAATCGACCCGATATTTTTGATCTCTCTGAAAAGAGCGGCGCTTTGGACTTTGCCACACAGATGGATAAAGCTAGTGAAAACTTAATTACAGAATTGATAAGAGAAATTCGGCCAAATGATTCGATTTTAGGCGAAGAGGGAGCGAACAAAACTGGAAAAAGTGAGTTTACTTGGGTTATTGACCCTATTGACGGAACAGTAAATTATCTTTATGGAGTTCCTGGCTGGTGTGTAAGTATTGCCGTTAAGCAAGGGGACATCGTGGTTGCTGGCGTCGTACATGCTCCGACAGTTGGGAAAACATGGAGTGCGGTTCTAGACCATGGTGCCGAATGCAATGGCTCCATCATCAAATGCAACGAACCTATTCCTCTTTCAAAGGCGTTAATTGGAACTGGTTTTTCTTATGATTTGCAATCAAGAGTTGTCCAAGGAGAAATTTTTAATCAGCTAATCACGAGAATTCGTGATTTTAGAAGACTTGGAGCGTGCGCAGTAGATATTTGCATGGTTGCCTCGGGAATTCTCGACGCCTACTATGAAGTAGGTGTTTACGAATGGGATTTTGCTGCGGCTGGCTTGATCGCGCGCGAATCAGGCGCGAAGTTTCTCGCAGTACCGGCAATCCCTAGCGGGTCGCAGCACTTTGTTTTGGTAGCTGGCCCCTCGCTTTATGGGGAATTAGGCCAGGAAATGATTTCTGATGGGCGCTGGATAAAGGCGATTTAGCGCTAAGCGGTGCCTTGTGGCAGGATACGCCGGTTAGCCCAAGACCAACTTTAAGGAATCAGACATGAACGTTCTCGACGCGGTAGACGCAGCATCGCTCCGCAAAGATATTCCAAATTTTCGCCCTGGCGATGAATTAAAAGTTCATGTTCGAGTTATTGAAGGAAACAAGAGCCGAATCCAGGTTTTCCAAGGATTAGTAATTTCCAGAAAAGGGTCGGGCATTCGGGAAACCTTTACTGTTAGAAAAATATCTTACGGAGTGGGCGTTGAACGCGTTTTCCCAGTTCATGCTCCTGTAATTGAAAAAATTGAATTGGTTCGAAAGGGAGAGGTTCGCAGATCAAAGCTTTACTACTTGAGAGATCTTCGAGGTAAGGCTGCCAAGATTCGCGAGCGCAGAGGTGGAACTGATCTAGAGACCATCTACTCTGATAGTCCTTCTGAGATCTCAACTTCTGACTCTAAATTTGAAGAGCCAACAGTCTCAGAAGCTGTCGACTCTCCAGCCGAAACTACACCTGAATCCGAAGAGAAAACCCAAGCTTAAGTAATGGCCTCTCGCAAAGGCTCCACCCTTCGCGAACTCCCGATTCTGGTCGCATCAGCCTTAATTCTTTCCATAATTATCAAAACTTTTCTCATTCAGTTTTTCTACATTCCATCAGGATCTATGGAAAATACCTTGTTGGTAAATGATCGAGTAGGTGTAAACAAATTTGGGGCGCTTTTCAGTGAGGTAAAACGTGGAGATGTTGTGGTCTTTCGTGATCCAGCAGATTGGTTACCGCCTGCGACCGAGGAAAGTAAAGGCCTAGGAAAGGTAGTGAAGGATTCGCTTGTTTTTGTCGGAGTTCTCCCTGACCCAGCCAAGCAATTTTTGATTAAACGAGTGATTGGGGTGGGTGGGGATCAAGTAGTTTGTTGTAACGCTGATGGCAAACTTGAGGTCAATGGTGTCGCGGTGAACGAGCCTTATATCTATCCAGGTGACGCTGCATCTGAGATGAAATTTGATGTCAAGGTTCCCAAAGATTTCGTATGGGTTATGGGTGATCACAGAGGCGCAAGTGCCGATTCACGATTTCATACCGACGACCCAAACAAAGGAATGGTGCCTTTGGACCGCGTAACAGGAAGAGCTGTAGTTGTTATCTGGCCTATCTCTAATTTGGGGATTATTGAACGTGGCTCTGAGTTGGCTAAAGTCCCAGTAGCTAAGTGATTGATAGAAAACTTCAAAAAGCAGGCATTAAGAGAATCGCCGGCGTCGATGAAGCTGGGCGCGGCGCTTGCGCAGGTCCACTTGTCGTTGCTGCCGTAATTCTTGAAGACTTAGATCATTCTTCGACTCTTGGAATAAGGGACTCTAAAGAATTATCTTTAGATGAGCGCGAAGAGCTTTTCCCCAAGATTTTAGAAAATACAATTGCCTTTTCAATAATCGAAATATCTCCTTTTGAAATTGATCAGAAAGGACTACATAAGTGCAATATTGAGGGCATGAGAAGAGCTGTGACGTCCCTAACCGTTCGACCAGATTATGTTTTGACTGATGGTTATGAAATCCCCGGTTTAGACGTCTCTAATTTAGCCGTTTGGAAAGGCGATCAAGTTGCGCTCTCCATATCTGCAGCCTCCATTATTGCCAAGGTGCACCGAGACAGATTGATGGTAAAACTTGATCGAGAGTATTCAGGCTACCGCCTTTCCGAACACAAAGGCTATGCCACGGCGGCGCATGAAGAAGCCATCAAGAAGTTAGGCGTCTCTAGTATCCACCGAAAAAGCTATTCAAATGTAGCTAAATATCTTTAATCCACAGATTACATATTCGGTAGAAAACTTGGAAACCTTGAGTCTATTTTGCGCGGATGGCGCGAAGTATGAGTGCATTAAAACTAGGTGAGACAGGAGAGCAATACGTAGCAAATTACCTCACCATGAATGGAAATCAAATCTTATCTCGAAATTGGCGAATTCGAGAGGGCGAATTAGATATAGTCGCGATAGACCAAGAAGGCCTAATATTATTTGTCGAAGTAAAAACTCGAACGAGTATTGCTTTCGGTGACCCTCTAGAGAGCATCGATCGAAAAAAACTTTTTAGAATTCAAAAACTTGCCCTTGCTTGGCTTGCCACTAATTTTAAGCTTGGCAATTCTTATCGAATTGACTCAGCCGGAGTAATCATCTCTCGAGCCGGGGAAATAACCTTAGATTACCGAAAAGGTATTTCTTGACTCTTGCAATGCTTCAGGCAATTACGCTCTCTGGGCTGTCTGGATCCTTGATAGACATTGAAGTAGACGTCTCAAACGGATTGCCTTCATATTCACTCCTTGGTCTTCCCGATGCAACATTAAGTGAGGCAAGAGAGCGGATACGAGCCGCCATTTTAAATAGCGGCTTCAGTTGGCCCAATAAAAAATTGACGGTCTCGTTATCTCCGGCTTGGCTTCCTAAAAGTGGATCAGCTTTTGACTTACCAATAGCACTTGCGATTTTGACAGCAACGTCGCAGATTGAAGCGAAGTGCGTAAAAGAGACCCTTTTTATAGGCGAACTATCGCTAGAGGGTGCATTGCGCCCGATTAGGGGCTTGTTGCCTATGTTAATTGCAGCAAGCCACCATGGCTTTCGGAGCATCATTGTTCCCAAAGATTCTTATGGTGAGGCTAAAGTTTTGAATCAAGTAAATATTTATGCGCTTCCAAATCTCAAAGCTGTTATCTCTCACCTAAACGGTGAAGAAAGGTTTGAGAATCCAACTTTACTCGAAGTAAATGAAAGTGATAGAAAAAAGGATTTCTCAGAAGTTGCTGGCCAGGAAGAAGCTAAATTTGCGTTAAGTGTTGCTGCAGCAGGCAATCACAATATTCTTCTGATCGGCGCACCCGGAACTGGCAAAACTATGTTGGCAGAGCGACTTCCATCAATTCTTCCG
>JBEANJ010000024.1:0-11062 GCA_041165565.1 Actinomycetota bacterium
GAAGGTGATGTTCTTGGCAGCGCCCAATCTGGGGCAACATCTCACCTTCGACTATTGAGAGTAATTCGCGATGAAACTTTGATTCTTAAAGCGCGAGACGTTGCAATGGAATTGATTAATTCTGACGAAGCGCTTAAGAACTATCCTGGCTTGCTCCTTGAAGTTGATAAGTTACGCCAAGAAGAACGAGCCTCGTATTTGGAGAAGAAATAGTGAGAATCATCGCGGGACTTGCTAAGGGGCGAAATCTAATTTCACCAAAAGAAGGCGTAAGGCCAACTTCAGACCGCGCCAGGGAAGCTCTCTTTTCAACACTGGAATCCGAATTTGGATCAATTTCTGATTTAAATTTTTTAGACCTTTATTGTGGATCCGGAGCAGTAAGCGCTGAGGCGCTCTCCCGTGGGGCCTCTTTTGCACAAGGTGTTGATCGAGATGAAAAGGCAGTAGAAGTCGCAAGAAGTAATCACGAATTGCTCCGCAAAATTCAGGGAGTTGGCAAAAGTAGCGTTGTCCATATGCCAGTAAAAAGATTTCTTGAACAACCAGCACAAAATAAATTTGATATCGTGTTTCTTGATCCGCCATATGATGCAACATCGAGTGAGGTAATTGAGGTTCTAAATCTTCTTTCAAGTAGCGGATTTCTTAAGAGGGGCTCAGTAATCGCGATTGAAAGAGATTCGAAAAGTAAGCCGATTATTTGGCCAAAGGAGTTAACCTTGCTTAAAGAGCGAAAATATGGCTCAGCAATAATCTTCTATGCCGAGGCATGTTAGCGTTTGCCCATGAGAAAAGCAGTCTGCCCCGGCTCTTTTGACCCAATCACAAATGGGCATATTGATGTTATAGAGAGAGCGAGTGGATTGTTTGATCAAGTTGTTATTGCCGTGCTCGCCAACTCTTCAAAGTCTGGTTTATTCTCAATAGAGGAGAGGCTTGTACTAGCGAAAGATGCCGTCTCTCATATCCCAAATGTGACTGTTGATACTTGGAGCGGCTTGCTAGTTGATTATTGCAAAACCAACAACATAGGAGCCATCATCAAAGGGCTTAGGGCCGTGAGTGATTTTGATTATGAACTTCAGATGGCACAGATGAATTTACAACTAAAGGGCGTAGACACATTATTGATGGCGACTAAGCCCGCATACTCATTCCTTAGCTCATCTTTAGTACGAGAAATTGCTCGCTATGGAGGCGATGTCTCTGCGCTTGTTCCAGCCGGAGTACTAAAGGAATTGAAAGCCCGATCTACACATGGAGGGAAAGGCAACTGATGGAATCACTAGAAAAATTGGAGGCAGCCGTGACTTTGGTAAAAGAGTCTCGGGCTGTTCCATTATCAGCTTCATGTGTAATACATAGAGGAGAACTTTTAAGCGTCCTCGATGACATCTCAAAGGCGCTTCCAAATGATTTCGCTAGCGCAAAAAAACTTTTGGCACATCGCGAACAGATTATTGAAGAGGGGCGCCAGAGCGCCGAACAACTTATTGCGCATGCGCGTGAGGAAGTCGCAAGAATGGTTGAGCAGACCGCCATCGTCGCCGCCGCGAGAGAGGAAGCCGCTCGACTAGTAGATGAAGCTCACAACAAAGTAGAGCGGGAGCGCGAAGAAGTTGATGCCTATATCGATTCAAGGTTGGCGACTCTCGAAGTAATCTTGAACAAGACTCTGGATGCGGTAAATCGAGGTCGAGAAAGACTTGCCGGCGCAAGTGATAAAGATGTGCTTTCCCAATTATCTGAAGATTAAATGAGCGCTTCCCCTTTCAAATTAAATCTCCACGAACTGCCAAGACGCGCTGGAGATTTTAAAGATTATCGATTGGATTTTGCGACGCTTGAATCCATCGGAAATCCCATGATTGCCATACCGGTCAAATCTCCAATACTCATAACCGTTAGGGCAGAATCGGTTTCTGATGGGATTCTCCTCTCCGGAACTATAAGCGGAACAGCCGTTGGCGAATGCGGGCGCTGCCTTGATCCGATAGAGAAGGAAATCAAGCAGAACTTTCAAGAACTATTCTTTTACGAGAATCGCGCCAGCGAAGATGTGGACGAAGATCAAGAATTTATTATGGAAGGCGATATCGCTGATTTAGAAATTCCAATTCGAGATGCTGTAATTCTCGCGCTTCCAATAAATCCACTTTGTAGTGAAAATTGCCGAGGACTTTGTAGTGGCTGTGGAGAAAAATGGGAGAACCTTCCGGGCGACCACGAGCATCAATTGATTGACCCACGCTGGAAAGGTCTCTCCGAATGGAAATCTGACCCTCGATTTGGCAGGTAGATAGGTCGTGAGAGATACTTCTGCCCGCAAATTCATCAAGTAAAGGAGTCGGCCGTGCCATTACCCAAGCGAAAGATGTCGCGCTCGCGCACTCGCCACCGCCGTAGCTCGTGGAAAGCCACACCTGCTTCAACTGCAAATTGCAGCAAGTGCCAGCAACCAAAATTACAGCACACAGCATGTCCAACATGTGGCACCTATAAGGATCGCCAAGTTCTAGAGGTTTGATTCTGTCCCGGGCCTTCGATGAAAAACTCGGAGTATCGATAAATCCAGAGCTTTTAAAGCTTGCATTAACTCATCGTTCCTACGCTTACGAGTTTGGTGGATTACCGACAAACGAACGATTGGAATTTCTCGGCGATAGTGTTCTTGGCTTAGTCGTAACCGAAGAGCTCTACGAAAGATTTCCCGATCTAGATGAATCACGTTTATCTCCGTTGCGTTCTGGCGTTGTAAATATGCGGGCGCTAGCTTCTATAGCCCGATCCTTAGAGCTTGGCGCATCCCTTCTAATTGGCAAGGGTGAGGAATTAACTGGCGGTAGAGATAAGAATTCAATTTTGGCAGATGCATTTGAGGCCTTAGTTGGCGCAATCTATTTGGACCTTGGATTTGAAGTATGTCGCAAAGTAATTCTCGAACTGATGAAAGAAGTAATAGAAGAAGCAATTTCTAGAGGTTCTGGACTAGATGGCAAGACTGCGCTACAAGAATTGGTGGCGGCCTCCGGATGGCAGCCTCCGGAGTATCGAGTTACTGAATCTGGTCCGGATCATGATAAAAGTTTTGAAGCTGTTGCATTAGTCAACGGTAATGCCTTCAAACCTGGCAGCGGTAAGAGCAAGAGAGAGGCAGAACAAGAGGCGGCACGACTTGCATATGAGGAATTATCTAAGAAGATATAGCCATGCCTGAACTGCCAGAAGTTGAGACAGTTCGCAGAGGTTTAGCAAAGTTTCTGCCGCAATCTAAAATCGTAGATGTCCAAGTTTTACATCCGCGGGTAAATCGAAATGGCGAGGAAAAACTTGACTCGGCTGTCGGCGCTAGGATTGAAAGTGTAAATCGGCGCGGAAAATTCTTATGGTTTAATTTGGATCGCGGCAATGCCATCGTTGGACACCTTGGCATGAGCGGCCAGATGCTTATTGAATCCAAAAAAGTGCCCATTTCGCCGCACGTAAGGGCGATATTTAGATTTGCCGGCACCACAGACGAATTCCGATTTGTAGACCAGAGAACTTTCGGTTGGCTTTCAATTGATCACCTAATGGCTACGCCCAGCGGAATGATTCCGAGGAGCTGCCTACATATCGCTCAAGATCCCTTTGACGCAAACTTCAATATTGACGAAGCGGTTATACGATTGAAAAATCGGAAAACTGATATAAAACGAGCTCTCTTAAACCAAGAAATTGTTAGTGGTATAGGCAACATTTACGCCGACGAAGCCCTCTGGTTGTCGCGAATTCACCCAGAGCGAAAAATTGAATCTATCTCCCAAATTGAATTACGAGCACTGGTTAAAAATGCAACCAAAGTGATGAAGAGTTCTTTAAAAAAAGGCGGTACAAGCTTTGATGATCTATATATAGATGTGAATGGACAGAGCGGTTACTACGAGATATCGCTCAAAGCATATGGTCGTGAAGGGGAGCCTTGTCGAAGATGCGGTTCGCATATTCGCCGCATCACATTTGCCAATCGTTCCTCGCATTTCTGCCCTAACTGCCAACGGGCGCCGCGAACAAAAACAGAACTGAGAAGAAAACCGAGGAAGAATCGGGGCGGAAATCGGGGCAGCAAACGCTCTTCCCGCTAGGTTATACGTGTGTATTTGAAGAGTATGACCCTGAAGGGCTTTAAGTCTTTCGCAGCTCCGACGACCCTTCGCTTCGAGCCAGGTATCACCTGCATTGTCGGCCCCAACGGTTCTGGAAAAAGTAACGTTGTTGATGCGCTGACTTGGGTTATGGGAGAGCAGGGCGCAAAGAGTCTACGTGGCGGCAAGATGGAGGATGTCATCTTTGCTGGAACGTCAGGTAGAGCCCCATTAGGGCGCGCTGAAGTAGCGGTAACGATAGATAACACCGATGGCGCACTTCCGATCGACTTTACTGAGGTAACGATTTCTAGAACGCTTTTTAGAAATGGCCAGAGCGACTATCAAATTAATGGTGAAAGCGTTCGTTTACTCGACATTCAAGAATTACTAAGTGATAGCGGTATCGGACGTGAAATGCATGTGATCGTCGGGCAAGGTCAGCTGGATGCGATTTTAGTCGCTAACCCGGAGGAACGACGAGGATTTATTGAAGAGGCAGCAGGCATTCTTAAACATCGAAAACGAAAAGAGAAGGCGCTGCGAAAGTTGGACTCCATGCAGACTAATATGTCTCGCGTTCAAGATTTGACTAATGAATTGCGGCGCCAACTTAGACCTCTCGGAAAACAAGCTGAAGTTGCGAAAAAAGCCGCTGTGATTCAAGCAGAAGTTCGCGACGCCCGCTTAAGACTTTTGGCAGACGATGTGGTTAATCTGAAATCAACTCTCTCACTCGAAGTTGCCGATGAGACTGCACTAAGGGAGCGGCGATCTGAAGTCGAGCAGAGTCTTGATAGATTACGAAATCGAGAGATTGAGTTAGATAGATTAACTCTTGAAGAAGGCCCGCAATTAACGGCAGCGCAAGACAATTATTACAACTTAACGGCCCAGCGCGAGAAATTACGTGGCACTCAAAATCTCGCTTCAGAACGGGCGAGATTTCTTGCGGAGGAAGTCGATGAAGCTCGCTCAAGTGGACGAGATCCAGAAGTTATGGAGTCTGAAGCTCAAGGTTTGCGCCAAGAGGAATCCGTTCTTCGCGCATCCATCCTTAAGTCGCAAGAAGAATTAGATGGTGCAAGTAGAAATTTAAGCGACTTAGAAGTTCGTCTTAAATCAGAAGAAGATCGCGTGGCTGCTGCGCTTCGCGCGATTGCAGATTATCGAGAGGGCACTGCTAGGCAAGAGGGGCATATCAAGAGTTTGCAATCCGCGATTTCTACTGCAGCTGCAGAAATAAGTAGATTGGATACAGCTCTGGAGGAAGCGAAAAGCAGAGTTGAAACTGCTCGTAAAGAATTCGCAGAATTAGAAAATCAAATCGCAGGGCTTGGAGTAAACGAACAGGGCCTTGATGCCGATTTCGAAAAGTCGAAATCAGATTTAGAAGATGCAAAAACTCGTTTAGAAAAAAACCAAGAAAGTCTCTTCGAATCAGAACGAAAACGAGCAGCTACTGGCGCCAAAGTTGATGCTTTAAGACAAGCTACGCTTCACAAGGATGGAAGCGGAGCCCTTTTGAATAATGGTCGGGGCATAAATATTCGCGGCAGTGTGGCTTCACTGATAAAGGTTGAGCCAGGCTGGGAGGCGGCAATTTCTTCAGCGCTCGGAAATTTTGCAGACGCTTTGGTGGTAAATGATGAAACAAGTGCGATAACAGCCCTCACCTTCCTAAAAGGCGAGGAGGCTGGAAGCGCTGAACTCCTGATATTGGCAGATGAACTGCCAGCAACTTATCAATACCCAGAAAATACAACGCCATTAATATCGAAAATCACTTCATCAACCCTCGACTCAATTCTGCAGAAGCTGCTCGCTGGTTTTATAGCAATTGACTCGCTATCTGAAGCGGGAGCGCTAATCGGTCGCAATAGCGAGCTAGTTGCCGTCACCCGCGATGGAGATTTAATCGGCCGAGGTAGAGCTAGAGGCGGATCTACCGGTTCAGTATCTCTAATAGAAATTACAACTTTGATTGAGAAGAGCGAAATTGAATTGGCCAAAATCAACCATGAATGTGAGCGTCTAGTATTTGAAAATTCGTCTCTGCAGAATGAGGTACGTGAAAAGCAGCGTCGATACGACGAAGCGCTTGCTCGACTGAATGAATCAGATGCTCGCATGGCAGGTTTGGCTGAAGAGATGGCGGCTGCGGGCCAGATAGTTAAGAGCGGCGTCGCTGAGATAACGAGAATCGAAAGTTCTTTAATTGAGGTCAAGAACGGCATGATCGGTGATCAATCAGAACTGGGGATTGCGGAGCGTGAGTTTGCATCAGGCGAATTGCCAACTTCACCAGATACTAGTTTGTTGGAGAATTTACGGGCATCTGTTGCAACAGCAAGAGCGCTCGAGGTGGAAGCGCGATTGGACCTTCGAACTATCGAAGAACGAGCTACTGCAATCGCAGAACGCGCCTTAAGCCTTGAACAATCTGCGATTGCAGAGCGCGAGGCAACTATTCGACAGATATCTCGTAGAGAGTCGCGAGCTCGAGGCGCCATCACAGCTCAGGCGATTGCAGATGCTGCATACGAAGCGCTCATACAAATAGAGAATTCAATTTCTCGAGCAAATCATGAACGAGCGAGATTAGAAGAATCTAGAAGCGCGAGAGATGGTGAAATCCTTAGCGTCCGTGCCCAAATACGTGATTTAGCGATTGAACTTGAACAATTAACTTCAAGTGTTCACAGAGATGAGATTGCAAGAGCAGAACAGAGATTGCGCATAGAGCAATTAGAGGTAAAGGCCATGGAGGAATTTGGAGTAGATTCTCAAGTTTTAGTAGCTGAATTTGGCCCGCAAAATGAAGTCCCAACATTTTTCGAGGACGAAAAAGGTGAATTGCAACAAGGTGAGCTCATTCCATTTAGGAGAGACCAGCAGGAGAAACGATTAGCTGGAGCTGAGAAATCACTCGCCCTTCTCGGAAAGATTAATCCGCTGGCACTTGAGGAATTTTCGTCTCTGGAAGAGCGTCTCAAATATCTCGCTGAGCAACTTGAAGATCTTAAGAAGTCAAAAAAAGACTTGCTGGATATCATCAAAGAAGTAGATGACAAAGTTCAACAAATATTTGAAGAGGCATATCGAGACACGGCGCGCGAATTTGAAAAGATTTTTGCTCGCCTTTTCCCTGGCGGCGAAGGTCGACTCATACTTACTGACCCAAGCGATCTGTTGAATTCTGGAGTTGACGTGGAAGCAAGACCACCAGGAAAGCGGATTAAACGCCTCTCATTACTTTCTGGTGGCGAACGCTCGCTGACTGCGGTAGCTCTCCTTATTGCAATCTTTAAGGCCAGACCTAGTCCGTTTTACGTGATGGATGAGGTTGAGGCAGCGCTAGATGATGCAAACTTAGGAAGGTTGCTTGTTGTGCTCGAGGAGTTGCGAGCCGCTTCGCAGTTGATTGTAATTACTCATCAAAAACGAACCATGGAGATTGCTGACTCACTATATGGAGTTACGATGCGCGGCGATGGCGTCTCTGAAGTGATCTCGCAACGCTTGCGCGAGGTCGAAACCGAATCGGTCTAGGGATGGGAAAGCTCGGCGATTTTTTCGCTAAATTTACTCGAACGAAAATATCGCCAGAAGAATTATCAACTTTTCGCGAACTTTTGATTGATGCAGATTTTGGAAGAGCTTATGCCGATCAAATACTTGAAATTGCGAATAAATCTGATGGTTCAGATTTACAAGAGCGAATTATTACCTCGATAAAGAACTCGCTTTCGCATACCCCACGTTCCTTAAATTTTAACCCCCAAAGAATGACGACTTTTTTAATTACTGGAGTTAATGGCACTGGCAAGACCACAACTGTTGCCAAAATCGCTAATCAGATAAAGCAATCAGGTAGGTCTGTAACTTTGGCAGCATGTGACACTTTTAGGGCTGCGGCCGTTGATCAATTATCAACTTGGGCAAATAGAATCGGTGTTCCAATAGTTGTAGGTAAGGAAAATGCCGATCCAGCATCTGTGGCCTTTAGCGCTGCCGAGAAAGCGCTTGAAAATAAGAGTGATGTATTGATAATTGACACTGCGGGAAGGTTACATAATAAAGAAAACTTAATGCAGGAATTAGGAAAGATTGAGAGGGTTGTTTCCAAAGTTTCACCAATCGATGAAAAACTTTTTGTTTTAGATGGAACTACAGGTCAAAACGGAATTGAGCAAGCAAAAGTTTTTCATGAGGCGATTGGAATTTCAGGGATTGTTGTGACAAAACTCGATGGTTCGGCTAGTGGGGGAATTGCCCTAGCCGTGGAGCGCGAACTCCAGGTACCGGTCAAGTTAATTGGCTTTGGCGAGGGGCTAGCTGATCTTGCAGATTTTCAACCGGACAGTTACTTGAAAAATCTTTTTACATAGCCGTAACAGCGGGCGCGATTAGCCGTAACGCTGCACCTTGAGACTGCGCTTACTCAATGGCGAGTGGATCGGCCCACTGGGCAATAGCACCTTTGGGGTCCGGGACCTTTCAAGTCCTGGATTTTCAATTTTAGGAGTTTTCAATGAGTGAAGTTGTAATAAGTGCGGGCGATACCGCATGGGTACTAGCGAGCTCGGCGCTTGTCCTTTTGATGACGCCCGGCTTAGCGCTCTTTTATGGCGGCATGGTCCGTTCGAAGAGCGTCCTAAATATGATGATGATGTCTCTGATCTCAATCGGAATTGTCAGTGTCCTATGGGTTATTTATGGATTTAAATTAGCTTTTGGTTACGAAGCCAACTCTCCCTGGTACGGCTCTTTCTCGTTATCTGGACTTGGAGAACAAGTTAACGAACTGGCAAACAATGGTGGGATTTATCCGATTCCAATGTTGGCGTTTGCCGTCTTTCAATTGATGTTTGCAATTATTACGCCCGCATTAATATCGGGAGCAATCGCAGATCGCGCCAAGTTCTTCTCGTGGGCGATATTTGTCGCTATCTGGGTGACGGTTGTTTACTTCCCAGTTGCCCACTGGGTATTTGCTTTTGGAAATAAGGTCGGTGACGAAGTGACTGGCGTTGGATTCTTAGCGGGTAGAGGAGTTCAAGACTTTGCGGGCGGAACGGCAGTTCATATAAACGCCGGCGCTGCAGCGCTTGCACTTGCGATAATCCTTGGTCGAAGAATTGGATGGCAAAGAAGTCCAATGCGCCCACATTCGTTACCACTTGTACTTCTTGGAGCAGCGCTACTTTGGTTTGGATGGTTTGGATTTAACGCTGGCTCCTCGCTAGGCGCGAATGCCACCGCTGGACTTGCCTTTATTAATACTCAAGTCGCTACCGCTGGAGCTCTACTCGGTTGGATTCTCGTCGAGAAGATCCGCGATGGACACTACACATCTCTTGGCGCGGCATCTGGTGTTGTCGCAGGTTTAGTTGCAATTACTCCAGCCTGCGCTTTCGTTGCACCTTGGGCTGCTGTAGTTATCGGATTGATTGCCGGAGCGCTCTGCGCTCTTGCGGTAGGTCTCAAGTACCGATTGGGTTACGACGATTCTCTCGATGTCGTTGGCGTTCACCTCGTTGGAGGAATCATTGGAAGTTTGGCAATTGGATTCTTCGGAAGCAGCGCAGTGAATAGCCTTGGTCTTGATGGTCTCTTCTACGGCGGCGGAACAGCGCTACTTGTAAAGCAAGCCCTCGGCGTTGGACTAGTTATGGCATATAGCTTCGTTGCAACTTTAATTATCGGACTGATTATCGAAAAGACGATCGGATTCCGTGTTGAAAGCGATAAGGAGTTATCAGGCGTCGACCTTAGCGAACATGCAGAAAGCGCCTATGAAATGGGTGGAATTCTAAGAGGAGGTCGATAAATATGAAATTGATAACTGCAATCATCAAACCACAGAAATTAGATGATGTGAAAAGTGCGCTACGCAAGATTGGAGTCCGTGGAATCACGGTCTCTGAAGTTTCTGGCGTCGGGCGACAAGGTGGGCATGTTGAGGTCTACCGTGGAGCCGAATATCCAATTGATCTGCTGCCAAAATTACGGTTTGAAATTCTGGCAACTGAAACCGAAGTCTCAAAAATCGTCGATGAAATAGTAAAGAGCGCTTCAACCGGCGCTATCGGTGATGGAAAGATTTGGGTTACGGCGGTAGAAGAGGTCGTCAGAGTAAGAACTGGCGAAAGAGGTAACGCCGCCATTTAGTAGGCTCGTCGCGTGTTCGACTCCCTCTCCGAAAAGTTCCAGGCCGCCTTCGCCACATTACGCGGCAGGGGACGTATCGGAGAGGGAGAAATCGCAGCAATATGCGCTGAGATTCGAGATGCGTTAATTGATTCTGATGTTGCTCGGAGCGTTTCAGATAAATTTGTGGCTCGGATCCAAAATGAGGCTAATGCAAATTTAGATTCCCTCAAGCGCAGCACTAATCCCTCTCAAGAGATTTATGCGATTGTGCAACGCGAGTTAGTCAAAATCCTGGGAGGCGCTGGTCGCCGTTTGAAATTTGCAAAGAACCCTCCCACAGTTATTTTGCTCGCCGGCCTACAAGGTGCTGGAAAGACATCTCTTGCTGGAAAATTGGCAAATTTCTTGAAGGATTCGGGGAATACCCCACTACTGGTAGCCGCAGATTTGCAGCGACCAAATGCTGTAAATCAACTTTCGGTAATTGCAAATGGAATTGATGTACCAATCTATGCGCCGGAGCCGGGCAATGGACAAGGCGATCCTGTAAAAGTTGCAATAGATGGTGTTGAGTTCGCTAAAACGAAATTTCATAACACTGTAATCATTGATACCGCAGGTCGCTTAGGCGTTGATGATGAGATGATGGCGCAAGTTCGCTCCATAAGAGATGCCACCAAGCCCGATGAAATTCTCTTCGTCGTGGACGCAATGATTGGCCAGGATGCAATTAGAACTGCACAATCTTTTGCTAACGGAGTTAATTTTGACGCAATAGT
>JBEANJ010000025.1:0-10844 GCA_041165565.1 Actinomycetota bacterium
TGCTTTCGAGATGAAGATTTTAGAGCAGATCGACAGCCCGAATTTACCCAATTAGATATAGAGATGTCTTTTGTTGATCAAGAAGATGTAATAAAAGTAGCGGAGAAAGTTTTAGCCCGGGTATTTAAAGAAATTATCGGTCATCAAATTTCGCTTCCGATTCAGAGAATGACATATCAAGATGCCATGCGGAGATTCGGATCAGATAAACCAGATTTACGTTTTGGTTTGGAGTTGGTTGACGTAACAACTTTCTTCAAAGATACAAATTTTCGAGTCTTCCAAGCTCCATACGTGGGCGCTGTCGTGATGCCGGGAGGCGCAGATTCACCAAGACGCGAACTTGACGCTTGGCAAGATTGGGCAAAGGCGCGTGGCGCCAAAGGCTTGGCTTACATACTCGTCCAACCGGATGGACAGCTTGGGGGGCCGGTAGCTAAGAACTTATCTGATAAAGAGAGCGCAAGTATTGCGGCCCAAGTTGGTGCCAAGCCTGGAGATGCGATCTTCTTTGCTGCCGGCGAATTGGCGCCATCTTTAAATCTTTTGGGCGCAGTCCGACTTGAAATTGGCGTACGAAAGAAATTAATCCCAGATGGTGAATGGAAATTTCTCTGGGTTGTTGATGCTCCCATGTTTGAGAAATTGGACGGTGGTGGATGGACTGCGGTACATCACCCATTTACTGGACCTAAACCAGAATTCGAGAAAAGTTTTGATGTTGACCCGGAGAGCGCGCTGGCTTACGCATACGACATCGTTTTAAATGGCAATGAAATTGGTGGCGGTTCAATCCGTATTCATAAATCTGATATCCAGAGTAGAGTCTTCAAAGTAATTGGATTGTCAGAAGCGGAAGCGGAGAGCAAATTTGGATTCCTCCTCGATGCTTTTCGCTATGGCCCGCCGCCGCATGGTGGCATTGCGATCGGTTTAGATCGATTATGCGCGCTTTTAGCCGGCGCTGAGTCGATCAGAGAGGTTATTGCTTTTCCAAAGACAGCTAGCGGTGGCGATCCATTAACTGGCGCACCAACAGTAATCACAGATGCGCAACGACGTGAGAGCGGCGTCGATTTCAAGCCGGAAGTCAAGAAATGACCGAATCAAATATTTCATCTCCATCGCGGCCACGCGACTCGGATAGAAAGACTCGAATCCATATCTCTTTCTATGATCGGATTAAGTTTTTACTCTTTTTCTCGATTGTTTTCTTCGTTCTGGTTTGGGCTGATATGGCAGGAGAAGACGGTCTAGGTTTTGCTGAAGCAACCCAGCAAAGCGCCACTCAGCGATGGTGGATTTTTCCATTGGTCGCTATCGAACTTATTCGACAGACCCACTTCTTAGTCGCCGAGTTAGCCGCTCCGTACCACGGATTTTGGCAAGGCTACTTTGGTTTTGTTGATCGACAACTTCATCGATTAAGTGACTGGACAAGATTTAGATTATCCAGAGTGATCAAATGGTTAGTATTCATAACTTTGCTATCCATAGTTCTAGGAGCTATTTATAAAGAGACCCCCGTACGAGCTCTCTTCTTTGCACCAAAAGCTCTATGGAGCGCGCTTCCCGTAATTGCACAGTTAGCATTCGCGGTAGTTTTTGTGATTATTCAATTCGTTGCGATTTTTTGGTTTCTAAGTCGTGGTGGTATCGATACTTATTTCCCAGACGATATAAAAACAAGATTTAGCGATGTTTGGGGCCAGGATCACGTGCTGGCCCGGATCAAGGAGAACCTAGTCTTCCTTGAGAATCCCGAAAGCATTGAAAAACTAGGGGGTTATGTTCCAGGAGGAATTTTGCTTTGGGGTCCACCAGGCACTGGCAAGACTTTGATGGCGGAGTCGATGGCTGGTGAAACTGGCAGACCATTCGTTTTCGTTGACCCTGGCGCTTTCAACAACATGTTCTTCGGTATTGGAATCTTGAAAGTAAAAATGCTTTTTAGAAAATTACGTAAATTAGCGCTTCGATATGGCGGAGTTGTGGTCTTCTTTGATGAGGCTGATGCTCTTGGAAACCGTGGCATTATGACGAACAGAGGACCAGGTGCGTATTCACAGAGTTGTCACGGGACTAATTATGTCTCGGAAGAAACTCTAGGAGCCATTTGGCGAAATCAATTGACGAAGAGTGAAGTTGCAACGAGCGAACGTTCAAGCCCTGAGAATCTAATAAATCGTTTTGTTATGGGTGCGGGCGCAGGTGGTGGCGCTGGCATGGGAACCTTGCAAGCGCTTTTAACTGAGCTCTCTGGATTGAAAAAACCTCGAGGCTTCTTCAATAGAGTCGTCCGAAGAACTCTCGGAATGAGACCGAAGAATCCACCTAAGTATCGAATCTTGGTCGTGATGGCAACCAATATGCCTGAATCGCTGGATGAGGCGCTGCTTCGTCCGGGACGAATTGACCGAATGTATCGAGTTGGCTATCCCAGCAAAGCCGGACGTATCCGCACCTATCAAGGATATTTCGACAAGATTTCACATAATTTAACGGCCGAGGATATGGAGAAGCTCGCGATTATTACTCCGTATGCGACTGGCGCCACAATTAAAGATTTAGTTAATGAATCTTTAATTATGGCTATTCGAAATTCAAGAAGTAGTGTTACTTGGAATGATGTTTTAAAAGCTAAACAATTAAAGCAATTGGGTCCGTCAGAAGATGTGGAATATATTGAACGAGAAAGACATGCAACGGCAATTCATGAAGCTTGTCATGCGGTGATGGCTTATCAAACAAGAAAACATCTTGAAATTGATATTGCCACTATTGAAAAGGGCGCTGAGTATTTGGGCATGGTTGCTTCTATTCCACCGGATGATCAATTCACCCATTGGAAGAGCGAGTATGAATCAGATATCTTGGTTTCTCTGGCTTCACTTGCTGGCGAACGAATGTTCTTTGATGGAGACAACTCTTCCGGCGTTTCTGGGGATCTTGAATCGGCAACGACAATCGCGGGACTGATGGAAGGTTATTGGGGGATGGGATCGACAGTCTCTTCCTACGCTTCCAGCAGAAGGATGGAGTTAGGGGCGCCTGGAGGCGCGAAGGGGCGAGATCCGAAAGAAGAGATGCGCAGAGCTCTCTCGGATCGAATAGAAGATAATTTAGGCGCTCTCTTGGCGCGCGCGGAATCTCTACTCATGGAGAATCGAAAACATATCCTTGCAGTTGCCCATGCCCTTGAAACTTATAAAACCTTATCTGGCAACGATGTGCATGCTGTAATTGAAGGTAGAACTGGTGATGTGATCAACGGGGCGGTTTATTTCGAGCCCACGAATTTGGCCAAACTTGAGGAGTATCACCAATCTGCCCTACAGGCCCATAAGGAGCACCGTAAGCCTGATCTTCCGTTACCGATATTTGGATAAAGTATCCATATGAGCGCCGGAGGAATCGCAGCAATAATCGCAGCTTCAGCGCTACTTTGCATTGCACTTGCAATTTCATATGCGGTAATTCGGCTTGGCCGCGCAATCGACGAGGTAGGCGCCGCGGTAAAAGAAATAAAGGATGAAACGACGCCACTTCTTTCTGAGGTCACAACTACCGTCGAACTTGTTAATGGTCCGTTACAGAGTATTAATAGAGTGACTCGCACTATTGACGAACTAAGTACAAAAGTTGCTGCGTCTGCAACCACATTTTTAGATAAGAATCAGGTGGCTATGAAAGCCGCGGGAGCAGTTCTAACTGCAGCGCAACTCCGAAAGAAGGGTAAGAAGAAAAAGCGTCGCAGCAAAAATCAAGAAACACGCTTTGTCGATGATGAGGAGTTTTAAGCTCCGTGAAATCAATTGAAATTCGAAATCGCTGGCTTAATTTCTTCAAAGATGGAAATTCAGCAAAGCTTAACCACGTCGTCGTACCTTCTGCATCATTAATTCTCAATGATCCAAATCTTTTACTCGTTAATGCAGGAATGGTTCCGTTCAAGCCCTATTTTCTTGGAGAAGTTCCGCCACCTTATGCAAGAGCGACTTCAATTCAAAAATGTGTAAGAACTTTAGATATTGACGAGGTTGGAAAAACAACGAGACATGCATCATTCTTTCAAATGTGCGGAAATTTCTCTTTCGGGGATTATTTCAAAGAAGGTGCAATCGAACTTGCCTGGGAGCTTTTAACCAAACCCCAGAAAGATGGGGGTTTTGGATTTGATGAGAATCGGCTATGGGTAACAGTTTTCCATGACGATGATGAAGCGGCCAATA
This sequence comes from Actinomycetota bacterium, assembly GCA_041165565.1. Classification (GTDB taxonomy): domain Bacteria; phylum Actinomycetota; class Actinomycetes; order Nanopelagicales; family Nanopelagicaceae; genus MAG-120802. The sequence continues at coordinate 4,233 of JBEANJ010000025.1, forward strand.
TATGGGAGAAAAAGATCGGCGTTCCGAAAGATAAAATCCAAAGAAGGGGTATGTCAGACAATTTCTGGTCAATGGGAGTACCAGGACCATGCGGGCCCTGTTCTGAAATCTATTTCGATCGTGGAGCGGCGTATGGACGTGAAGGCGGCCCCATTGCTGATGAGGATCGTTATCTTGAAATCTGGAATCTAGTTTTCATGCAAAATTTGCGCGGACCAGGTGCTGGAAAAGATGATTTTCCAATCCTAGGTGAGTTACCCGCAAAAAATATCGATACCGGAATGGGCCTCGAGAGAACCGCAGCGCTCCTTCAAGGTGTGGACAATATTTATGAAATAGACACAACGGCGATAATCCTAAATAAAGCCTCCGAAGTATCCGGCGTGAAATACGGTAGCAATCCCGATAAGGATATTTCATTGCGGGTAGTAGCCGATCATGCAAGAACTGCAACGATGTTGATTGGCGACGGAGTTATTCCTGGAAACGAAGGACGAGGCTACGTCTTACGTCGCATGATGAGAAGAAGTATTCGAAATATGCGCTTATTAGGCGCCCCAGATTCAAATATCGTTGAGTTAATACAAGCCTCAATAGAAGCGATGTCACCACACTATCCAGAATTAATGGAAGAAAGAGATCGAATAACTAAGATATCTCAAAATGAAGAAGAAATATTTCTTGCTACTTTAAAAAGCGGAACTATGATTTTTGATACCGCGGCGGAGCGGGCGAAATCCAAGAAGGAACGAATATTCTCAGGAGAAGATGCCTTCAAATTGCATGATACTTACGGGTTTCCAATTGACTTAACGTTAGAGATGGCAGCTGAAAAAGGTTTAGATATTGATAGGGCTGGATTTGAAAAACTTATGAAGGAACAGAAAGAGCGAGCCAAAAATGACGCCAAGGCAAAGAAAACGGGTCATGCGGATTTAGGCGAGTATCGGGCTATCGCCGATAATGCAAAGCGTTTAGAGTTTGTAGGTTATGAACAACAGAGCGTTGAAAGCTCTGTGGTAGGACTCCTGTGTTCTGGAAAAACAGCGAAATCTGCTAAGTCAGGCGAAGAAGTTGAGATTATTCTTGAACGGACGCCTTTTTATGCTGAAGGCGGCGGCCAGTTATCTGATCACGGTCTAATAACTAGCCCTAATGGCGCAGTGATAGAGATTGAAGATGTTCAAACCCCTATCCCTGGCCTTTTCGTTCATCGCGGAATGGTTCGTGAAGGTGAAGTGGTGCAAGGTGAGGCAGTTCTTGCTGCAATAGATGTTGAAAGAAGAAATGGAATATCAAGAGCCCATACCGCAACCCATATGGTGCATAAAGCTTTTCGAGAAATACTGGGTGAGACTGCGACTCAGGCTGGCTCTGAAAATGCTCCGGGCCGATTTAGATTCGACTTTCCCGCAACCGGTGCAGTACCAAAAACGGTTCTTGAAGATGTTGAGGCAAAAGTTAACTATCTCTTAGAAGAAGATTTAGAAGTGACGGCTGCTGAAATGACTCAGGCACAGGCGCGCGAGATTGGAGCTATGGCTCTTTTCGGAGAGAAATATGGCGAGCGAGTTCGAGTCGTAAGTGTTGGTGAATGGGCAAAAGAACTTTGCGGTGGCACCCACGTAAAACGTTCTGGTCAACTCGGCTTAATTAAGTTGATCTCAGAATCGTCAATTGGGGCGGGCGTGCGTCGAGTAGAGGCCTTAGTCGGAGTGGATGCTTTTCATTTCCTTTCTCGAGAGCACGTAATCATGAATTCGATTTTAGAAATAATTAAAGGCGCTCGTAGCGAGGAATTGCCTGAACGCATCAATTCACTTTTGAATCGAATAAAAGAGTTGGAGAAAGAGATCCGTATCCAGCGTACGAATCAAAGTAGTGCTGAGCTAGACAATGTCCAAGTATCAAAAGTCAAGGACCTTAACTTCTTAGCCCATCACTTCAAAGTAGAACTGGGCGGTGAAGAACTCCGAACTTTGGCTCTTAAAGAGAAGACTAAAAAGCAAAGTTCGGTTGTCGCTCTTTCGGCTCTAGAGGGTGAGCGAATAATTTTGGTTGTCGCAATCGATGACAAAGCACGAAATCTGGGAATTAAGGCAGGAGAGCTGGCCAAGATTGCTTCCACAATTCTTGGTGGTGGCGGTGGCGGAAAAGATGATTTTGCTCAAGGTGGTGGTCCCAAAGTTTCGAAGATAAGTGAGGCGATGACCGCTATTTCAGATCGCCTAAACAAATGACCGGCCCGGCAACAAGCGGACGGCGATTAGCGCTAGATCCTGGCGCGGAACGAATTGGAATAGCTATCTCGGATGAATCTTGCCTCTTAGCTGCTCCAATTGGAACCTTCGAAGCGGCTCGACTTGAAGAGAAGTTGAGTGAGATTCTTGAGAAATATGCAATAGGCGCCATCTACATCGGGCTTCCGATTCATCTCTCAGGAGTTGAGGGCGCATCCGCAATAGCCGCTAGAGATTTAGCAAATAAAATTGCGAAAACGTTTCAGATTCCAACCTCGCTTGTCGATGAAAGATTAACGACTAAGAGCGCCAATGATAATTATGAAGCAATTAAACGCTACGGTGTTGATGCTATGGCGGCCTGTGAAATTTTAGATTTCGCCTTATCTGGCGAGAAAAGCTTGGGAAAGATTTTCGGAAGTGTTATCGAAGTTTGAAATAAGGAGACTTACTCTTGCGGCCATCTTTGTGGTGCTATTAACTTTATCGCTGCGCGAAATTGCTCCCTCTCCGAAAGCGGCAGCCGATTTCAGCGGTAGTGAAAGAGGCCCAGAAATCATTTTAGAGATACCTGAAGGTGCTACTGGCTCAGAAGTAGCCAGGCTGCTCTATGAGAAAGGAGTAATTGCCTCATCACTAGCATTTTTTCGAGTAGCTGTTTCAGATGAAAGAAGCGCCAGGATTGCTCCTGGTGAACATAGAGTTGATACTAAAATTTCCGCCCGCGAAGCCCTTGAACAGCTCCTTGAACCAGATCGAATTTTGAACCTAATTCGGATTCGTGATGGCTCTCGTTTAACCGAAGTCCTATCCGCATTAAAAGGTGTCGGCTTTACGAACGAGGAAATTCAATCCGCGCTTACCGAGATAAGAGTTCAAGCGCCCTTTAACGAGAAGAAACCGGAGGGTCTCTTGTACCCTGCCTTCTATTCCAAATCGAAAACTGATACTGCCAAGTCTTTGTTGCAAAGTATGGTCAATCGCTTCGAGGCAAGCACTAAGGATCTGGTCTGGGAATATCGAGATTTCAAACCATACGAGTTATTGACAATTGCTTCTTTAGTTGAGTCGGAAGGTATCCCAATTGATTTCCCGAAAGTGGCCCAAGTAATTTATAACCGACTTCGCTTAGGTATGCCGCTTCAATTTGATTCCACAGTACACTACATATTCGATCGGCGCGGCGAGATACAGTTATCACTTAAAGACACGCAAGTTAAGAATCCATATAACACTTTCCAGAATCGAGGATTACCGCCAGGTCCAATAGGAAGCCCTACGAGAGCAGCAATCGAGGCAACCCTCAATCCGGCATCGGGACCGTGGTTGTACTTTGTAACTGTTTTGCCAAAGCAAACTAAATTCACGGAGGATTATGAAGAATTTCTACGTTTCAAAGCAGAATACAAGAGAAATTTTGCTGCTGGGAAATTCGAATGATATCTGAAGTTAAGAAATTGGCTGTTTTAGGTTCTCCGATTGGACATAGTCTCTCGCCGAAGTTGCACAAACTTGCATATTCACGTTTAGGTGTTAATGCGAAATACGAGAGTTTCGACGTTGAGGCAGGAAATCTTGAAGGGTTCTTGAAATTACATCAACCCGAAACATGGCGAGGGTTCTCGCTAACCATGCCGCTTAAAGAAGAGGCATTTCAACTTATGTCTAATTTGGATAATGAGTCAAAGTCTGCTTCCGCTGTAAATACGCTAGTTTCAGATGGGCAAAAGTGGCAAGGATTAAATACTGATGTCTTTGGCTTTCGCTATCTTTTCGAAACTTTTAACGTATTTCAAGATGGAAGAGAATCAGTATCGATTTTAGGCGCAGGAGGCACGGCAAGAGCGGCATTGGTTGCACTTGATAATTTCAGTGGCGAGATAAAGGTATATCGCAGAAATCAAAGCAGAGATAGTTCGATAAGAAGGGCCAATCCGAGGGCTGTTATTGTTGATTGGGATGAAGTATCTGGCGCCTTTAATTCGAATATTCTTATAAATGCTTTACCGGCTGAAGGGGTTGCGACTCTTAGTGGTTTCACTCGCCCCGTAAATTTACTGATAGATGCGTTGTACCACCCATGGCCCACGCTTTTATCGAAAACACAGGGCTCTAACTATCTCAGCGGTAAAGATTTACTAGTTGCTCAAGCGCTACGCCAAATTGAACTGTTTAGCGGACGCGAGATTGCAAGAGGTGAAATATTCTCTCTTCTTAGGGCCGCCATCTAGTATCCACAAGCTCTAATTCCGTCTTTCGCATACCAGTAAGTTCATATGCATGTTCAGCATCATCGTTCTACTATTGCTGTCAGCGACGGATATAAAATATCGCAGGATTCCTAAGAATTTTACAATCACCCTGCTTATATTTCTCTCGTGTTCTAATCCAAATCGCATACCGATCGCGATTCTGGTCTTTCTCTTTTTCTCTACTATTCGCTGCTTCTCCAAATTCTCTATTGGGTATGGCGATGTAAGGCTTTCTCCAGTCGCAGCTCTGACTTCTGAATCTGCTTTGAAATGTATCGAGCTTCTATTTCTTAGTTGGTTTTTCGCTGGAATATGGCTATTGCTGCGATGGCGAAAACGGGAAAAATCGCTGCCTTTCGCTCCTTTTTTAACGCTATCGGTCATATTTCAAGCGAGTTAACTAACTAACCTGCGATAATCAGCCTATGCGTTGGTTGACAGCTGGTGAATCTCATGGACCTGCATTGGTAGGAATTATTGAGGGCATTCCGGCGCGCGTGGAAATAACTCCTGAACAGATTTCGACCCAACTGGCGCGGCGTCGACTTGGTTTTGGCCGCGGCGCCAGGCAGCAATTTGAAGTTGATGAAATTCGCGTATTAGGTGGAGTAAGGCATGGCCTAACGCAAGGGGGACCGATAGCGATTGAAATTGCTAATACCGAGTGGCCAAAATGGGAGAAAGTAATGTCAGCATCGCCGATCTCTGAATCGGAGTTAGCTGAATTAGCAAGGAATGCGCCGTTAACTAGACCAAGGCCTGGTCATGCAGATCTTGCCGGTATGCAGAAATACGGATTTACTGACGCCAGACCAATACTTGAGCGAGCATCAGCTCGCGAGACTGCAACTCGCGTTGCTTTGGGTTCTGTAGCGCGAGCATTTCTTAAGCAGTCTGTTGGAATTGAAATAATCAGCCATGTAGTTTCTATTGGCCCGATCAACGTTTCTGACGACGCCGTTTTACCAAAACCAAATGATTTAATCGCAATCGATGAAAGCCCGGTCCGATGCTTCGACAAGACGACAGAAAAGCAGATGATTGAGGAGATTGAATCCGCTAAGAAGGCGGGAGATACGCTTGGTGGCGTTGTCGAAGTAATTGCTTTTGGCGTAATTCCAGGTTTGGGTTCTCACGTTCATTGGGATCGTCGCCTAGATAGCAAACTTGCGGCTGCATTAATGGGAATACAAGCCATTAAAGGTGTAGAAGTTGGCGATGGATTCCGTACAGCTGCCAGAAGAGGTTCGGAAGCTCATGATGAGATTGAAAAAAATGAAAGCGGGGAGATCCGAAGAAGAACGGATCGTGCAGGGGGAACAGAAGGCGGAATTTCTAACGGAGAGTTAATTAGAGTTCGAGCTGCGATGAAGCCCATTTCTACCGTGCCAAGGGCCCTCGATACTGTAGATATTGCAACTGGCGAACCGGCGAAAGCGATTAATCAGAGATCTGATGTTTGCGCAGTTCCTGCCGCGGGAGTAATCGCTGAATCCATGGTTGCTCTAGTTCTCGCTGAAGCAGTGCTTGAAAAATTTGGCGGCGATAGCATTGAAGAAACTAAACAAAATGTCGCGTCATATTTGAATAATTTGCGGAAGTGAAGATGAAGGTGATTTTAATCGGACCTCCAGGTAGCGGAAAAACGAGTATCGGAAAACTCTTGGCAAAGAAGAAGAACCTGATTCATGTGGATACGGATCAAGAGATTGAAACTAGGACCGGTCGCAAAATTTCTGATATTTTTCTAGAGGATGGAGAATCTGGTTTCCGAAAAATTGAGCGGGAAGTCGTCTTGGAGAGTTTAGAGCTAGATTCTGCCGTGATTTCGCTAGGTGGCGGGTCGATCCTAGATGGCGAGGTATCGAAAAAATTAGAGAACGAAAAATGCGTTGTTTATCTCGAGGTTTCAATTTCGAATGCAGCTCCAAGAGTTGGATTCAATACAGATCGACCCGAATCCAAGACAACAATGGCTGCGACTTTTCGAGCAGCGTAGAGATATTTACGAATCTCTAGGAAAGTTTAGAGTGTCAACTGATAATAAAAAACCTAAGTTGGTTGTTGAAGAGATTTTGGAACTGATCTCATGAAATCCATTGAAGTAAGAGCAGAGCGCG
>JBEANJ010000026.1:0-10294 GCA_041165565.1 Actinomycetota bacterium
CTTGTCTACTCCGAATTTTGCAGATCTAAGCTCAGTAACGCGTGGCCAGATTCTTAGAGAGTTTACGTAATTCCAGCCGCCAGCTTTCGCATTTGGCCCTACGGATGAGCGCTTCCAACCACCAAAAGGTTGACGATTGACAATGGCACCGGTTGTTCCTCTATTTATGTATAGATTTCCCGCTTCAATTTTTTCGATCCAATCTTCACACTCGAATTGATCAAGTGATTGAATTCCTGCAGTAAGTCCAAAATCAGTTTCATTCTGCCAAGTTGTTGCGGTTTGGAAATCTGGAGCCTCGATGATGGCGAGAACTGGGCCGAACCATTCATTGCGGTGAGACCAAGAACCTGCTTTGACGCCAATTTTTACCCCTGGCTTCCAGAGCAATCCCGTATCGTCTAATTTCGTTGGCTCGACCAACCAAGATTCTCCTTCATCTAGCGTTGTAAGCACACGTAATAGCGAACCCTCAGGTTTGCGAATAATTGGACTCATTGATGTACTTAATTTCCAACCCGGTCCTACTGAAAGTGAAGTTACAGCATCCTTTAATTGCCTAAAAAAAGCGGGATTTCGATAGATGGAAGTTTCAACAATAGCAATTGAAGAAGCAGAACATTTCTGGCCTGCATGTCCAAAAGCAGATTGGACTAAATCTTTTACTGCGGTGTCGATATCTGCGCAAGCTGATATGAGCGTGGCATTCTTTCCACTAGTTTCAGCAAGGATATTTATCTCAGGTCGCCATTTTGTGAATAACTTCGCGGTTTCAAATGATCCCGTGAGAATTACTCCATCAATACCTTCGTGAGTTACCAAATATTGACCGTCTTCATCATCTCGCATGGGAAGGAACTGCAGAACATTCTTCGGAATGCCGCCTTCCCAAAGTTGGCTTACAACTTCAAATGCGGTGGCAACGGACTCGGGGGCTGGCTTTAAGATGACCGTGTTTCCTGCTGCGAGCGCTGCGCAAATTCCACCCATCGGGATTGCATATGGAAAGTTCCACGGTGGAACAACCAATACGGTTCCAAGTGGTTTTGAAGGACCAAAATCTTTAGCAGCGAAAGAGTAGAAGTTTGCAAAATCAATAGCTTCACTTATTTCAGGAATCGCCTCTCCGAGAGTTTTTCCGGCATCTCGCATCATTACTGCGATTGTTTCAGTCTGACGTTCCTCCATTACTTTTGCGGAAGTTCTTAATAGGTGACCGCGTTCGGCGATTGAGAGTTCACTCCAACTTGCCTGGGCAGATTTGGCAGCCTTTATCGCAGCGTCAACGGTTTTCTTGTCGCCAACTGCGTAGTGATACCAAGTCCGCTCTTCATCAGAGGGATCACATCCGGTTTCCAAATCGTTCAAAATCTCACGACCGGCAACTACGGCTGGTATCTCCCAATCTTTGACTGACTTGAAGCGTTTTAGAGCGGTCGCTAATTCGCGTAGAAACTTAGGATCTGTTGGATCGGCTTCGCTGTGGTTCTCAAACCTATCCATATCTACAGCGCTAGTCTTTAAATGGCGTAAAGATTTCGTGCTGACTGTATGACGATGTATTAGAGCTTCGCGAAATCGATTCTCTTGATCATTGAATACGTTTTTGCTTTTCTTAATTTCAAAAGCTGCACGCAAGTAATTCTCAGGGGAGGTATTTTCATCAAGACGTCGCACCAGATAAGCAACCGCCGCTGCAAAATCAGTTGGTTTAGTGACGGGCGCATATAACAAAACTGGATATCCTAGTTTGGTTAGTGAAAGCGCTTCGGCGTTTGCCATTCCTTCAAGCATTTCAATATCTATTTGTTCAATTACCTGGCGGTGCTCAGCTAGCTTAAGAGCCCACGAGAGATGGAAAAGGTTGTGAGATGCAATTCCAATACGAACAGATTTGGCATTTTCCTCGTTGAGTGCGACATCAATAAGCTTGAGATAAGAGGCATCCACATCAGCCTTGGTCCGGTAGGGAGCTGGAGTGAATCCGTGCAACTGCGCCTCTGCGCTCTCCATTGCCAGGTTTGCGCCTTTAACTAGACGTATCTTTATATTTGATTTGTGTTTTTTGTATCTTTCCCTTGACCATATGCAAAGTTCATCGAAAACTTCATGAGCTTCAGGCAAGTATGCCTGGAGCACAATGCCTGCATTTGTGCTTTTGAATTCCTCTTCTTCAAGAACTGACTTGAATGTTTCTACTGTCATAGCCAGATCTCGATATTCCTCCATATCAAGATTAACGAAGACTTTGTTCTCGTTGGCTATTCGATAAAGTTCACGAAGTCTGATCGATGCTCGTTCTTTTGAGCCAATAACATCAGGCGTAATAAGTTGGGCAACGATTGCCGATAACTTTACTGATACATAACCTATTTCGGGACGCTTAATCATTTCGACAATGGACTGGTATCGATCTTCGGCCTCTTGATGACCCAAGACTGCTTCGCCAATCACATTGATATTTAGCGCAACACCATCAGCTTTTCGCTTCTCAATATGTTTTCGGAGTTTTTCCACTCGAGAATCAAGAATTAGACCTTTTGAGTATGAACGAACTCTCCAATTAATAATCTTTATGATCAGTTTTGGAAACAGAACGGAGAGAAGTGCAATCAATCTGAGCCCAATTGAATTAACTAAGCCAAATCCTCGGACGGACGCCTTGGCAGCTGCTCTACGTAGCAAACGGCTAGCAGCTTCTGGTGAACTTATTCGCATCACTTCATCAGTTAATGTGATGGTGGCCTCTATGGCACCAGAATCTTTAAATAACCTTGCAATTCTTTTTTTATTTGAATTATCTCTGAAATTGCGATGCTTGCTCGATAATGCAATTAAATCCTTGGTATAACTAATTGCTGCTTCAGCTAGCTGATCCATTCTCGGGTTTTCTTCAGTAACCATTGGAATTCTCTCCACCAGCTTCGGGAGTTGCCGCAATAGTTAGACTGGCGGTAATTAGTGCTACCGAGCCTAGAGTCAATCCCCAAAGGATTCGATCTCCATCAATCATGTAGTACGCAACCCCTAGGGCAATTAAATTAGCCAAAACGATTGCACCACGACCATATCTTTTTGAACGAACCATGCCACGGCCAGCAAAGAAAAGTCCCACTGCTCCCAAAATCAGGAAAACTATTTCAGCGGCAATTGCATCAGCTTCTGTCAACTCAGAGGTGAGCGATCTAATAATCAAGTAAGCAGCAAGACAGAGAAGAAAGAGGGCTTCTAGCTTTACGAATATTTGTGCGAGGCGCCGGATGCGCATGAGTGAAGAATAGGGGATGAGATTTCTATTCTCTTTGCGATTGACAGAGTCGAGGGTTGGTTTGTGAGCGACCTAATTCACGACTCCTTAACCGGTCTTATGACTCCGTACTTCTTCTATGAGAGCGCCTGGCGCCTTCGTTCCTGGGCAAACCGAAGAGCTCAACCGCTATCACTGATTGCGATAGACCTTCAAGGAATATCTTTAGATGACCTCGTACGCTGCGCTAGAGAATTAAATGCAGAATTGCGAGGCGGTGACCTATTAGCGAGAATGCAGGATGAGAGATTTCTCCTGTTACTTCTTGGAGATTTGCAGAGCGCACATCATCTAATTTTTAGGTTATCAAATCGAATTAAGCCTAAGCTCAAGTTTCAGGCGACCGAGCTAGTAGCAGATGAAGATCTCTTAAAGGCTTTTGAGCGATTAGATATTTAGTGAAAATTCACGGCGAAGCAGCAAACATAACAAATGATCCAAGAATGCTCAGATGAATGATGCTCTGGAGCAAAGTTGCTCTCCCTTGGACAACAGTTAGAGTTGAAACAAAGAAAGTAAGTGCGAGAAGTGCTATCTCAACCGCATTAAGTCCAAGATTAATATCGTAGGAAAAGATATTTGTAATAATCGCAATCGCAGGAATTGTGAGTCCGATGCTGGCAAGTGCTGACCCATAGGCAAGATTTAAACTAGTTTGAGTTCGTCCATAGCGAGCTGCCTTGATTGCAGAAATAGATTCTGGCAAAAGAACAATCATCGCAATCACAATCGCAACCATAATCTGAGGCAAGTTTCTTGTGTCAACAAAATCTTGGACAATGGGGCTACAAATTTTTGCCAAACCAACTACTGCGATAAGTGAAATTAATAAGCCAATCAAGCTTCTAATTGCTTGATCCCTAGTAGGTGGCGAGACGTGCGCTTCTATTGGAATGGTTTGGTCTTCTCGAGGGGGAGGCAAGAAATAATCGCGATGCCTAACTGTCTGCACCGCGACGAACGTTACATACAGTAGTAACGAGATGACCGCGGCGAAAATAAGTTGGGCCGCTGTGAAAGTCGGACCTGTTGTTGAAGTTGTGACAGTAGGCAAAACTAAACTTAAAACACTAAGGGTTGCGAGAGCAGCCAGTGCACCTCCAACACCTTGAGCATTAAATATGGCTTCGCGCTGTCTTAAAGTCTTTACCAATAGCGCAATACCCACGATTCCATTAGTAGTGATCATGACAGCGGCAAAAACAGTGTCACGAGCTAGATTCTGGTTTGATTCAGGGGATTCCAATAACAATACAACGATTAATCCAACCTCAATCACCGTAACCGAAAGAGCAAGAATTAGAGATCCAAATGGTTCGCCAACCTTTAGAGCAACAACCTCAGCATGATGGACTGCGGTAAATACAGAGGCTACAAGGAGTGTTCCAGGAATTAAGAGCGCAAAATTTGAAAGTTCTCTTCCCCATAATGCACCAAGAGCGATACTGCCTATTAGCGGAATGAGGAAATATCTACTTCTCGTACTACTGAAGCGGCTCTTCATGAGCTAACGATACTGGTCGACTAGAGAGTTTCGACGATATTTCTTAACCTGAGAGAATTCGATAAAAGATCGCCATCGTGTAGCGCTCCACCGATAAGAATCGTTATATCTTCTCCGAACTCTCTAACCATTTCGAGAGCCCTTTCAATCTTCATACCGCCGGCTAATGCCGGTGATGCTGATTTAAGTTTTCCAAGTGATGCAACAGAAGCTGTCACAACGGATTTACATTCTTCGCGCGTGAAACTAAATCGACCCCCATGATTTGGAAAGATTGAAATATCGGCTCCCGATAGGCGCATCAAAGTCCCAAAAGTGATCGCATGACTTAAGCCGTGATTTGGATTCATAACGAAAGTTCCGAGTAGGGCAGGATGGCCGATAACTGGAAGTGCAACCGAATCATCATCTGAAATAGCGCGCATGGCGTCATAACCGCAAATCCCAGGTAAAAGAAGTAGGGCGCCACAGCCAACCTGTTTTGCAAATCTCGCTCCATCAAAAAACTCTTCAGTGGGACGATTAAGACTCGGAGCGTAAATAGCTCTTCTATTGAATTTTGAATTTGCTGTATTTATTGCCGCAGCAACCTGTTCGACTCGATCTTTCCACAGCGCCCATGGCTGATTCGCAAGGCTGTGATCGTCTTTAATGATATCTATTCCACCCTGAACAAGAATTGTTGCCATTGCCGCTAAATCTTTTGAGCTCATTCCCATAGGTTTCAGAGCTGTCATTAGCATCGGCCTTTTTTCAATATTTAGCAGCTTTCGTAAACCAGAAATTCCAAATCTAGGACCCTTAACACCGCTTAGGAAACTTTGTGGAAATTCAATGTCAATAATTTTGACACCTTGAAAGAGAGATATATTTCCAAAGAGCAGGTTTAAGAACTGAGTGATTTCACCTCCAACTACCCCCTCGTTATAGGAGATTTTGACTTTGGTTTTCTTGTCGGAAACTTTCTCTCGAAATTCAACTTTTCCAACGATCTCATCTTGGATCCATTTTGGAACTAATTTGTAGGGAAATTCGATTGTCTGCTCAACTCGAATCGCCTCGATTACCTCATCTGCGGAATCTGAATCAATCAGATAGGTAATTACGAAAGCCATGCGAAATGATATCCGAGTGATAAAGTTGTTAGGTGACTTGGAACGAACCAACTGATCAAGAACTTAAAGAAATCATTGGAAGCGCTAGGAATGTTGCGGTTGTAGGTGCATCTAGCGATACGAGTAAGCCCTCGTATAGAGTTTTTAACTATCTTCAAGAGAAAACGAGTTTGACTCTTTTTCCGATTAATCCAAAAGAAGAAACTATTGCCGGGGTAAAGGCTTTCAGCTCACTACAAGAAGTGCCGGCGCCTATCGATATATGTGTTGTTTTTCGTCGCCCCGAGTTTATGCCCGAAGTTCTCGACGCTGCGATTTCAGTAGGTGCAAAGGTGCTATGGATGCAACTTGGAATTAGAAACGAAGATGTGGCAGAAAAAGCCACCAATAAAGGTATGAAAGTGGTTCAAGACCGGTGCATAAAAATCGAGCACGATAGACTTTTTAAAGTTAGCGAGTCTGAATGAATGCCGAAGATGCTTTTCGCCCGGTTAATCTCTCTCAAAGCGAGCCATTTCGTTGGCAAGGCGTAACTGAGCATATCTATAAAGCTGATAGTGAAATTTCATCCTTTAAAGATGTTACTCGAAGAAAACTTTTTATCGATCCGGATAAATCAGGGATTGAACTTCGATATTTCGAGATTGCCCCATCGGGGTACACAACTTTAGAAAAGCATGACCACATACATTTGGTTGTCCCAATACGAGGCAGTGGAATGTGCCTTGTTGAAAATAAGTTATATCAACTGGAATTGAACGATGTGATTCATGTTCCGTCATGGGCTTGGCATCAATTTCGGGCAAATGAAGACGATTACCTTGGTTTTCTCTGTCTGGTTACCTGTGAACGAGATAGACCCACTCTTCCCACTAGGGAAGATTTAGAACTTCTAAAAAGAGATCCGTTAGTCGCAGAATTTATTCGAGCTAATCAAGTCTCTTGATAGTTCTCGTTTACATGCCTTACCCTCTTTCCCAGGAGGCGTAACCATGTCTGATGCAGCACGCTGGATGATTGCTCTTGCATTTATTTCTTTACCAACAATTGCTTTCGGTGGGTATTTTTTGCTTTCAATACTTCGGCGTCAGGTTGGAACTGACAAAGTAACCGCCGAGCAGCGCGATTATTTTCGAGCAGGTCACGCCCACGCCGGCGTACTCGTAACAATTGCGATTATTGGTCAGCTAATTCTTGATCAATCTAGATTTGGCGAGACTCTTACCTGGATACTTCGGTTCGGCTTATTTTTGTCGCCATTATTAATTTCCGGAGGATTCTTCGGAGGCGCGCCACGAAAATCAGGTGGGCCGAATACACCACTAATAAAACTAGTACCGGCCGGTGCAATTATTTTTGGAATTAGTACCGTAGGAGTTGGCTTAAGCCTTATTGTTGGTTCATGAAGCAACCGAGCAATCATGAAACTCGAAAAGTTTCTTCAAGATTCTTATCGATAATTTCATTCTTTGTAATCAACATTTTAATACTTTCAACTTCGATTCAAGGTTCTGGGGCGATTGAGAAGAATTTAGGACATAAAAGCTCATCGACTCTTGAAGAGTTTGCGTCAATAAAGAAGAAATCCAAATCGAATATCAAGCAATATTCAATGCGGATGAAGAAAGCGCATCTTCCCACGGCGCCAGCCGGTGGGACTGACGACTACCGTTGCTTTTTACTCGATCCAAAGATTAAAGAAGATTCGATACTGCGTTCCATTGAGTTCATTCCACAGAAAAAAGACTATGTACATCACGCAATCATGTTCCGAGTTTCCGAGACGAATCTTCCTGAAGCCGTCGAGAAGGACAAATCAGGAATTGGATGGCCGTGTTTTGGAGGTTCAGGACTCGGTGGCATGTTCTCATCATTTGTTACATCACCTTGGATCAGCGCTTGGGCACCGGGCAGAGGAAAAGATATTTCTCCCGAAGGATATGGAATTCCGTTCAAAAAAGGCGAGCGACTCGTTTTGCAGATTCATTACAACCTGTTAGCTGCTAATGGCGGGAGTGTTGAAACAGATCGTTCGAGAATAGTTATGGAAGCAGTACCAGCAAATTCGACAAACGTTAAGCCGCTTAGCATTGAACTATTTGCGGCACCCGTCGAGTTAGCCTGTCCATCCGGTGTTACGGGACCGTTGTGCGATCGAAATGCGTCATTAAGGGATCTTGCTACTCGCACGGAAAAGTCAAGTTTTCTAGAAGCTCAAGCTATCGCAGCCATTTGTGGCAGGAATCCGGCAAAGCCAATTCCTTCTTTAACGACATCTTGTGATCGAATTATTCGTTCCGATTTCAAGATTATTTCTGCTGGCCCCCATATGCACCTACTCGGCAAGAAATTAAAAATGACACTCAATCCGGGAACGGAAAAAGAAAAGTCAATTTTGAATGTTGAAAATTACGATTTTGATGACCAATCTCCAATTGTCTTGTCAGAACCGATAAACGTGGTTTCAGGCGACGTGATAAGAATCGAGTGCGTACATGACCCCGCTCTTAGACAGGTATTACCCGCATTGAAATTCCTGCCCCCTAGATATGTCACATGGGGTGAGGGTTCCTCAGATGAAATGTGCCTTGGCGTTTTATCTGTTACGAGGGAGTAAATATGAATGCAGAGAATTCGATTGCTAGAGAACTTCCCAGAAGAACCTTACTCTGCGGACTCGGATTAATTGCAATAGGTATGCTTCCAAGTTCAGCGCTTGCTTTGGGCAATGTAAAAGTATTAAGTAATGGGAAAATTGAGATTTTGTTGTCAAAAAATACAGCTCTAAGAAAAGTTGGTGGGGTAATTCAATTTACCGACAATCAAGGCAAGTCGATTGCGCTAATCCGTACTTCTCGTGCAGTTTCAGGATTTCGAGCCATAGACTTATCTTGCACCCACCAAGGTGTTACAGTCGAAAGAACTGAAAATGGTTGGCTTTGCAAAGATGGCCATCAAGCTACTTATGCTTCAGATGGGAAGGTTTTATCGGGCCCTGCCAAAATTGATCTTAGATCGATAACGCTAAAGGCGAGTAAAGCGAAAGTTATCGTTGGTTAGATAGTGCGCGCCCGGCAGGAATCGAACCTGCGACAACCCGCTTAGAAGGCGGGTGCTCTATCCGACTGAGCTACGGGCGCAATGACTTTAAGCGAATTCTACCGAGCAACCGATAGGGTTTCGCCTCGTGGCAGAGTTCATTTACACGATGAAGAAAGTGCGCAAAGCGCACGGTGACAAAGTAATTCTTGATGATGTCACGCTTATGTTCCTTCCTGGAGCCAAAATCGGAGTTGTTGGTCCAAACGGAGCTGGAAAATCAACTGTTCTTCAGATGATGGCTGGCCTTCAACAACCATCAAATGGCGAAGCATTTCTAACACCTGGATACACGGTGGGAATCTTGCTTCAAGAACCTCCACTTAACGATTCGAAAAATGTACTTGAAAATGTTCAAGAAGGTGTTGCGGATACCATCGCGCTTAAAGCTCGCTTTGATCAAGTTTCAGAAGAGATGGCAAATCCTGACGCAGATTACGACAAGTTGTTAGCCGAAATGGGTGAACTACAAGAAAAGTTAGATCACTTAAACGCTTGGGATCTCGATTCGCAATTAGAACAAGCTATGGACGCTCTGCGTTGTCCGCCACCAGATGCTGACGTAAAAGTTCTATCTGGGGGAGAGAGACGTCGCGTAGCCCTATGCAAACTTCTACTACAGAAACCAGATTTGTTGCTTCTTGATGAGCCAACTAACCATTTAGATGCCGAATCAGTTCTTTGGTTAGAGCAATTCTTGTCAAAATACGAGGGTACTGTCGTCGCAATCACTCACGACCGATATTTTCTAGACAACGTAGCGCAATGGATTTTGGAGTTAGATCGAGGTCGCGCATATCCATACGAAGGCAACTATTCAACGTATCTTGAAACAAAAGCCTCTCGCTTAAAAGTTGAAGGCCAGAAAGATGCCAAGCGAGCTAAGCGATTGGCTGAAGAATTGGACTGGGTAAGGCAGAACGCCAAAGGCAGACAGGCAAAATCCAAAGCTCGTCTCGCCAGATATGAAGAAATGGCAGCCGAAGCAGAGAAAGCTCGCAAACTCGAGTTTGAAGAGATTCAAATTCCAATGGGACCACGACTTGGAAATATTGTTGTCGAGGTAGATAAATTGAGTAAAGGATTTGGTGAGAGATTACTTATAGATGAACTTAGTTTTTCGTTGCCTAGAAATGGAATTGTGGGAGTGATTGGACCAAACGGTGCCGGTAAGACTACGTTATTCAAGATGATACTTGGCCAGGAAAAACCTGATTCTGGATCGATTAAAGTTGGCGAGACTGTAAAGATTTCATATGTTGATCAATC
>JBEANJ010000027.1:0-10237 GCA_041165565.1 Actinomycetota bacterium
GGCGCAAATCAAAGTACTCGGTGGTACCACCTCATCTAGCAATAAGACTGATAGCCCTAGTGTCATAAAAACTTGTAGTTGTTGAACTTGTGCGCCGCGAGCAGTGCCAGCATCCTTTAGTCCGCGATACCACGGAATGAATCCGAGGTACATCGAGGATAGTCCGATAACAAGTAATCCGATATTGGCTTGTGCAGTAAGTATTGCCTTTGATTCAACGGTAGTCCAGAGGTATATAGAAGCCGTCAAAGTAACCGGAAGGGCCATTACAACCACCCATGAAATTACTTTCCAGCCCGGATAGATTCGTGTTAATTCAGCGCCTTGTACATAACAGAACGAAGAGGCAAGAACTGCGCCAAGGGCTAATAAATCAGCGATTAAATCCTCGCTATTGAAATTCCCTCGACTCGCCGTGAAATAAATCAAGATTAAGGTTCCGACCACTGATGCAATCCAAAATTGCCTTGAAACATTCTCATGCCCCCGAAGCACCGCAAATATTGCAGTCACAAGAGGCATAATCGATGCCACGACTGCAACTGGCGCAGTCTCAGTTCTCATCAAAGCAAGCGCAATCAAAATCGGCCAGCCAAATACCGCTCCCAACAGCGTGTAGAAAAACTCTCGATAATGTCCTGGCGGCAATAATCTCTCGCCAGCAATTTTTAAGAAAAGTATTGCGGGAAGAGCGGCAATCACAGCGCGACCAGTCGCAGTAAATAAAGGTGAATAACTCTCAAGGGCCCACCGGGTCATAGGCAGGGAGAGCGAGAAGAGAACTACTGCAAAGAGTGCAAAACCAATTCCTTGAAGTTGCGTCTTATTCATTTGCCTCTTCATTCTCCGAAAAGCGCTTTGAATCCAATTCTTGTGGACGATACTGGGATCGAACCAGTGACCCCTTCCATGTCAAGGAAGTGCGCTACCGCTGCGCTAATCGTCCAGATTAACTAGTAAGACTTAAATTGTAGGAAATATGGAGGTGGAGACGGGATTTGAACCCGTGTAGCGGGATTTGCAGTCCCGAGCCTCGCCTCTCGGCCACTCCACCAGATCTCTTTCCCTAACCTCGAGCGGACGACGGGGGTCGAACCCGCGACCTGAACCTTGGCAAGGTTCCGCGCTACCAACTGCGCTACGTCCGCATTTTCAAGTCGATGACTTGAGGGCAAAATCTATCGTAAGGCGCCAAGTCGCCCAACTTGCAAGTGAGTAGCGCGCTTTAACAGGCTCGCAGGTAGCCTGAGTGGGTATGAAGCGCTTCTGGATGGCAGGAATTCTTGCTGAAGAACTAGAAGAGATTAGCCACAATCCAAAATCACTCTCTCAGCCCGGTTTCTGGGCCGTGCTTGGCACTTTCGAAGGAAGATGGACCTTTGCAAAGTTCAAGAATATTTCAAAGAAGGAATATCCGACAAGCCAAGGGAAATTAGAACTTTCAGATTGGATATCAAATCTCGAACACGAGCAATATCTTGAATATGTAAATAGCGCCAGAGAAGAGATAGCTTCGGGAACTTTTTATCAGGTAAATGCTTGTCGAATTCTTTCTGCAAGAATTCTTAGCGGCGAAATTTCATCAATTTTTCCTCGCATTCTCCGAGATAATCCGGCGCCATATGCCGGTATTTTGCAACTTGAAGGTCTTGACGTAGTTTCAGCTTCACCTGAGAGATTTATTTCGATTCATGATCGCGCGATAAAAACCAGTCCAATTAAGGGGACCTCAGCAGATGGTAATTTCGCAGAGAAGGATTCCGCAGAAAATCTGATGATTGTAGATTTGATGCGAAATGATTTAGGGCGAGTCTGTGAAACTGGAAGTATTAAGACACCTCGGCTAAATGCAGTCGAAGCCCACCCCGGGCTTTTTCATCTAGTTTCAGATGTTCAAGGAATCCTTCGAAGCGACATATCTTTAGGTGAAGTTTTAGAAACTTTGATGCCACCGGGATCGGTGAGCGGTGCGCCAAAGAGCTCTGCGGTAAAAATGATTCAAAAATGGGAGGGAGATCGCGGGCCTTACTGCGGAATCTTCGGATGGGCAGAAAATGGAAATTGCGAATTAGCTGTTGGAATCCGCACCTTCTGGCGCGATGGTGAATATCTTCGATTTGGAACCGGAGCCGGAATTACCTGGGGGAGTGATGCTGAATTAGAGTGGCAAGAGACTGAGCTCAAGGCAAGACGTTTAATATCGATTGCAAGTGGGCTATGAATCAAGAGAGTTGGTTAACTGCCGATGGCGTCTTTGAAACCTTGCGGACTTATGAAAATTTACCGTTTGCTTTAGATCTTCATCTAGAACGGCTAGAAAGGGGGATTAAAGAGATTGGAATTATTGGCGTGATTAGAGGTGAAGTCGAAAGAGAAGTCGAAAATGAGATATCGAGAAGTCATCATTCCTCGGGGCACTTGCGAATTGTCGTAAACCGAAGTGGAAACGTTGCAATAACTCATAAAAGTTACGAGCCGCCCATCAAATCTTTAAAGTGCCTGACCATTAATTCGTCGATTAAGACGGGATTGAGTTACAAGAGCACTGATTATCAGGGGCGATTTGATTTGAGGGATTTGGCCATCAACCGCGGTTTCGATGATGCGATTCTGATTTCATCTGATGGTTCATTGGTCGAGTCCACAACTTGCAACCTGATCATATTGACACAGGAGGGATGGATGACGCCTCCGCTCTCTAGCGGTTGCCTTCCAGGTATAACTCGGCGCCTATTGCTAGAGAATTTCGGCGTAAGAGAGAAGGAGATTAAATTTGAAGAGATCGACGGCGTCCGGGCCATTGCCGTTACTTCAAGTTTGCGCGAGATACAAAGTATTGAGGAAGTTGATGGCAAAGTCTTTCCAAACTCTAGGGAAACAGAGGTGTTAAAGACGCAGTTTCATAGTTGGATTTTGGGTAATCTAGCGCTGTGAAACTCAGAGACCAACTAAAACAGAATCCTTATGGATCACTTGTTTGGAGAGTATTCATAGGCGTCATTGGGGGTTTAGTCACTTTGCTCGGCACTATTTTTCTATTTGCTCCCGGCCCTGGAATTTTGGTCTTGCTAGCTGGGCTGGGAATCTTGGCCACAGAATTTGCATGGGCAGCAAATGCAATTAGAAAGACAAAGTCAATTGCACAAGCCACATCGCAGCGGATTGGAATTCCGCTTTGGGTCAAATACCTCATAGCCGCAATCGGAGCAGTTCTCTCCATTCTCTTCATCCTGGTTTTTCACGCGTAAACCGCTAAGGCTAAAGCCGGACTGCGTTACCGGTTTGGTAGCCTCGCTACGTGAGCGAATCAATCAAGTTC
Source organism: Actinomycetota bacterium (assembly GCA_041165565.1). GTDB lineage: Bacteria > Actinomycetota > Actinomycetes > Nanopelagicales > Nanopelagicaceae > MAG-120802. The sequence continues at coordinate 3,320 of JBEANJ010000027.1, forward strand.
CAAATCAACGGAGTTGAAAAAACACTCTCCGAGCCGCTCAAAGTCACTCAAATCTGTGAAGAGCTCTACCCAGATCAAATTAAACCGGGGCCTGATTCGATTGTTGTCTGCAAGATCAATGGTGAATTGAAAGATTTATGGAGCGATATCAATAACGGTGATGTAATAGAAACGGTCTCTATTTCTTCGCCTGAGGGTTTGCAAGTTCTACGTCATTCAACGGCGCATGTCTTAGCTCAAGCGGTACAAGGAAATTTTGCACAAACTCGTCTAGGGATTGGCCCGCCAATTACAGATGGTTTTTACTATGACTTTGATCCTTCGAAACCATTTACACCAGAAGATTTGACCAAACTTGAAAGTTCGATGCGAAAAATAATTAAAGATGGCCAGAGATTCAAGAGAAGGGTCGTCTCTGAAAGCGATGCGCTACGGGAATTATCAGCTGAGCCGTATAAGTGTGAGTTGATTAAACAGAAAGGCAGTGAGATTGCCGAAGGGGCAGCTATCGAAGTTGGTGGTGGCGAACTTACGATTTATGACAATTTAGGAAGGGATGGAGCGGCCGTATGGAGTGATCTCTGTCGTGGCCCGCATTTACCTTCCACAAAATACATACCGGCATTTAAATTGATGCGCAGTGCTGGAGCTTATTGGCGTGGGTCTGAGAAGAATCCTATGTTGCAAAGAATTTATGGTACGGCTTGGCCTTCTCAAGAGGCTCTCGATTCATATCTGCATTTTCTAGAGGAAGCTGAAAAACGTGATCATCGCAAACTTGGATCTGAATTGGACCTCTTTTCATTTCCAGAAGAGATTGGTTCTGGATTAGCAGTTTTCCATCCTAAAGGCGGCATAGTTCGAATGGCGATGGAGGAATACTCACGCAAACGACATGTTGAAGAAGGGTATGAGTTTGTTTATTCGCCCCACCTCACCAAAGCTGCGCTTTTTGAAAAGTCAGGTCACTTAGATTGGTATTCAGAAGGCATGTATCCACCAATGGTGATGGATGAAGAACTGCACAGCGATGGGACTATAAAAAAAGCAGGCCAGAAGTACTACATGAAGCCGATGAATTGCCCATTCCATAATTTAATTTACTCATCTAGAGGTCGCTCTTATCGTGAGCTTCCGCTAAGACTTTTCGAATTCGGCACGGTTTATAGATATGAAAAATCAGGCGTTGTCCACGGAATCACACGGGCCCGCGGTTTCACCCAAGATGACGCCCATATCTACTGCACGCAAGACCAGATGCCTGCAGAACTTGATAATTTATTGACATTCGTACTAAATCTTTTACGCGATTATGGTTTAACAGACTTTTATTTAGAACTCTCGACTCGAAACAACGATAAATTTGTTGGTTCTGATCAAGATTGGCAAGCAGCAACAGAAATCTTGCGCAAGGCTGCCGAGAAACAGAATCTAGAATTGGTTTTGGATGAGGGCGGAGCGGCTTTTTATGGCCCAAAAATATCCGTCCAAACAAAAGATGCGATTGGAAGAACCTGGCAAATGTCTACCATTCAAGTGGATTTTCAATTACCGCAACGTTTTGAACTTGAGTACCAAGCTGCAGATGGTTCAAGACAGCGTCCAGTAATGATTCATCGCGCGTTATTCGGCTCCATAGAAAGATTCTTTGGCGTTCTTACCGAACACTATGCAGGAGCCTTCCCGCCCTGGTTGGCGCCGGTGCAAGTTCGCGCAATTCCCGTTGCTGAAGCTTTCGCTCCATACCTGGCCGAAATCGTTGCTGAACTACGGAAGCAGGGAATTCGCGCGGAGTTAGATGCTTCAGATGATCGAATGCAGAAGAAGATTCGAAACGCGCAATCAGAGAAAGTCCCCTTTATGTTGATCGCAGGTGAAGAGGACCAGAAAGCCGGGGCAGTTTCTTTTAGATACCGAAATGGTGACCAGAAAAATGGCGTGCCTATTGAGGAAGCTTTGTTACAAATAATCCAAGCAGTAGAAACACGGATTCAGGTGTAATGGAATCTGGAGTTGGAATTCCTGATCGCTGGGCGAGGCTCTGGGCTCCGCATCGTATGGCATATCTGACTGGCGAGAATCGTCCGCTGCCCAGCAATGAAATTGATTGCCCATTCTGTGAAATACCGAAAAAATCCGATGAAGAAGCTCTCATTGTTTATCGAGGAGCTTCGAATTATGCAGTTCTAAATCTCTACCCATATAACCCGGGGCATCTACTGATTTGCACTTATCGACACGTCGCAGATCTAACTGAGCTATCTGAATCAGAGCGCACGGAGATGTCGGAGTTAGCCGCTACCGCTATGAGAGTACTGCGCCAGGTGTCTAATGCTGCCGGTTTCAATCTGGGAATAAATCAAGGAGCAGTCTCAGGGGCCGGAGTAGCCGCGCATATTCATCAGCATGTTATTCCCAGATGGAGTGGGGACGCTAATTTCATGCCGTTGATCGGCCAGACCAAAGTGCTTCCCAAATTGCTCTCAGAAAGTCGCGACGAAATCGCTAGTGCGTGGGCAGCCCAGCCAAAATAGAATTTAGTTCGGCAATACCAAATGGTCTTTTTAAACCAATCGGAATTCCAAGCGCGTAAAGTCCATCTGCAAAAGCATCTTTACCAAGCAAGAGAAAATCCTCGAAAAATTCTTTGCGGAATTCTGCAATAAGATCTAGAAGTGAATCGTCACAGGGCATAATCCTTAACTCATCATCTTCATAACTTCGAACTTCAGTTTTTTCCAGATCTACCAAACCGACCGGCGCACCATTTTCATCATGAATAACTAAATAAGGAGTTGCAATCTTTTCCATGACGCGATTAGCAATTAAGATTATGTCATCAAAGTCGCTCTCAGAATTCTCTAATCCTTGCACCAATAAAATCCTGCGATATTGGCGATCTGAAACATAATTCCAAAGTTCCAACATGGAATTCGATACCCCGGAACTTGCATCAACTAAGAGCGCGAAAATCTCATCCGGATTAAGCATCTCCGTAGTCGAGTTATTTATCGCAGTACAGATGGGGTTATTTGAAATGAGAGAAAGAGAGGGTGACGGCTCGGTATCTTCATGGCGCCAAATGTGGAGGCGCGCCTTAGGCGCATTCACCAGAAGAGCCTACGATGTACCCGATGATTCAGAATCGATTGCGGGCACCGGTAACGCGACTTATTACCCCGGTCTGTGAGCTTCTTTTAAGGCTCGGTTTAACTGCAAATATGTTGACCACAATCGGAGCGGTCGGCGTTGTCGCCGCATCTTTTTCATTCCTGGCTTCCGGAGAACTATTTATCGGAACGCTTTTAATCACCATCTTTGCCCTTAGTGATTTGCTTGATGGCACGATGGCGCGAATTTCCAAGAGCAATGGTTCCAAGTGGGGAGCGTTCCTGGATTCAACGCTAGATCGGATTAGTGATGCCGCAATCTGCATCGGGCTCTGGCTCTATTTCAGGAATGAAAGCCTTATTGCTTGGCTACTTTTATTAAATCTATTTCTTGGAGGATTAATTCCATATATCCGCGCCAAAGCGGAAGCGCTATCGATTAAGTGTGATATCGGAATTGCCGAGCGTGTTGAACGCTTAATAATTATTCTAATTGGCAGTGGTTTGTATGGCTTGGGTGTAACAATCGCCATGCCAATTGCGCTCATTGTCTTAACGATTCTCAGTCTAATTACAGTTCTACAGCGAATTCGAGTTGTGTACCGGGCTGGAAAATAATGAATGCTCAACTGACATATCTTGTTTATAGCCTGCTTTGGAAACTAGTGCGAATACTGCCTGAGAGTTGGGCAAGAGGCATCTTCAATCAAATCGCGGTAACTGCTTATCGAAGAAATAGAAAGCGCGTCAAGCGACTTCGAGAAAATTATCGTAAGGTAAGACCTAAAGCTTCCGATGAAGAGATTGAATCGATGGTTAAAGCTGGTTTGAAATCTGCGATGAGATATTGGTGCGATACTTTTAGAATTACTGATTGGAGCAAGAAACGAATCATCGGGACAGTTACTTGCTCTAATGAAGAACTACTTCTAAAGGGCGCATCTTCGGGTAAGGGCGTGATTGTTGCTCTTCCCCACGCTGGCAATTGGGACCACGCCGGACTCTATTTCTGCACAAAAGGTGTGACCGTTCATACCGTCGCTGAGCACCTGAAGCCAGAAAGATTATTTCAGAAATTTCTTGAACATCGAGAGAGAATGGGTATGAAGGTTTTTGATATTGAGGCATCTGTGATTCAAGAATTAGAGGGTATCTTGAATCGTGGAGGCTTGGTGGCCCTCGTAGCCGATCGCGATTTAAGCAAAAGTGGTATTACCGTTGAATTCTTTAATGCGAGGGCAAAAATGCCTGCAGGTCCGGCACTTCTGGCTCTTCGCACCGAAGCTACTTTGATTACGGCTTATGTTGCATACAATAAAACTGGCATTCACATTAATTTCTCTGGTCCATTTTCTCTCGATCCTGGACTTAGATTTGAGAGCGAATCTGAAAAAGTCAGTTCTTTGACGCAATTGCTGGCTAATCAGTTTGTCAGAGATATTAGTAAAGATCCCACATCCTGGCATATGCAGCAGCGAATATTTATTGACCCAGAGGTAATTAGGTAGTTTATGAGAATCGGAATTGTTTCCCCCTACGCCTGGGATGTTCCCGGTGGCGTGCAAGCCAATATAAAAGATCACGCGGCATATTTACTAAGTCATGGCCACTATGTATCAGTTTTGACTCCAGCAATTTCCGAAGAATTTATAACAGAAGATTTCGTCGTGTCAGCTGGCAAACCAGTAGCGATTCCATACAACGGCGCTGTCGCGAGAGTGCTATTTGGTCCGGTGGCAGCATCGAGAGTTCGTCAATGGATATCCCAGAATGAATTTGATGTCCTTCATCTTCATGAACCTGCGATACCTTCACTTTCGTTGCTCGCTTGCGCCATTGCCGAGGGTCCGATGGTTGGCACTTTTCACGCGGCCGCACCGAAACAGAAGGTAGCTTTTGTTATTGCGCCACTCTTGGAGCCAATTATTGAAAAATTAAGAGCACGTATCGCGGTGAGTGAGGTCGCTCGAGAGACACTTACTATCCATTTAGAAACTGATGCGATAGTTATTCCTAACGCCATCGACGTTGACTTCTTTCAACGTGCAGAACCTGAAAAAGCTTGGCAGAGAAATTTCACTATTGGTTTTATCGGAAGATTTTCTGAACCGAGAAAAGGTTTAGATGTTCTGATTAGAGCAATCCCAGAACTGGTTAGGAACATCCCTAATGTTCGCTTTTTGATTGCTGGCCCCGGCGAGGGATTGGAAGTGATGCAATCAATTTCGCCTAATTTGAGAAATAGGTTGGAGTTTCTAGGCAGGCTTTCGGAAGAGGAGAAGGCATCATTCTTTAAATCAATTGATTTATATGTTGCTCCGAACACAGGAGGAGAGTCCTTTGGCATTATTCTGGCGGAAGCCATGGCAAGTGGAACTGTGATCCTTGCAAGCGACTTGCCAGCATTTGCTAATGTCTTGGGTTCAGGTAGATACGGAGAAACTTTTATAAACGAGGATAGTCACGACTTGGCTATGCGGGCAATCGCGCTTTATCGAGATGCTCAACGAAGAGACTTGCTTTCAATTAACGCAAAAAACGGAGCTGCAAGATTCGATTGGCAGACTGTTGGTCCTGAAATTATGAATGTCTATCTACATGCGCGGGGTGAGGATGAGAAAGTTTCCGTTGGAAGCGATTCTCGAAATTGGCTTCGCCTCTTCAGTCGCGACAGTTCCAATGCGGAGGAGAGATGAATCTAGAGATCGTTATTGCTGTCGGAATTCTGCTTCTGATTTGGTATCTAACTTTTTCAGCAAATCGGCTAGATCGTCTTCACCATAGAGTAGAAACTTCCTGGGCGAATTTAGATGCTATTTTGCAGCGGCGAGCCGCGATTGCACAAGAAATTGCGCACCTTCCCGAAATCGACCCCGCGTCCAATTTAATTCTTATGTCGGCCGCTCATCAGGCTCGGGAGGCTGAAATATTCGAGAGAAGTGAAGCGGAAAGCGGGTTATCTGGAGCCCTTCGATTATTGCGTGACGAAAGTGACGTTCCCCATCTGCATCGAGAATTGTTTTTAGAATTAGATCAAGTAACAGATAGATTGCGTACTGCTATAGCAATACATCAAGAGGCAGTGGTTTCTACAATTAATAGAAGGTCGAAATTTATTATTCGATTCTTTAGATTAGCCGGTCGTGCGCCACTGCCCGTTACATATCCTTTCGAGGATGAAATTCTGTAATTTTATGCGCCGAATAGGTATTTTGTTTTTAGCATTATCTTTACTGTTCTCCGGATGCTCATTCTCAAATTTACCATTCGTTGGCCCGGAACCTGAGAGAAATGTTATAACAGGACTTGAAGGTGCAAATGGCAAAATTGTGGCGGTCAAATTTGATGATACCCGTTTTGCACATCCTCAAAAAGGGCTGGATGCCGCAGATGTAATTTTCGTGACGCAAGTAGAGGCGGGTCTAACTAGATTAATGGCGATTTACACCTCTCAATACCCTGAAGAAGTTGGACCGGTTAGATCAGCACGAATTTCTGATATTGATATCTTGGCGCAATTTGGACGAGTCGGCTTTATGTATAGTGGGTCGCAAAGTAAGTTAAGACCAGTTTTGAGCGAAGCAAATATCGTAAATCTCAGCGCTGAAAGAAATCCACCCTCTATCTATGTAACTGATCCAAACCGCGAACCTCCATATGCCATGATGGTGCGCATACCAGCCCTTCTCGAAAAAGCCGACGGAATTGATTTAGTTAAACCAATCGGAATCGAACATGGTGATTTAGCTGAAAGCGCAATCCCAATTAAGAGTGCGAGAGTTGATTGGCCAAACGCTAAATATGAAAT
>JBEANJ010000028.1:0-9771 GCA_041165565.1 Actinomycetota bacterium
TAGGTCCCCAACAGGATATTTTGAACGCTCATCCCACTTACCAGTTTGAACGACCGTGGTGAGGGGTTTTAATCTCTTGCACAGGGCTAAAAGGTGGGAGAAAGTGCCTTCAGCTACGGCGATTGAATTACTCCCTGGAGTGATCACTACAGGAATTCTCCTCTTGTCAGCTTCTTCGATATCAACTAACTCAACACCAACTCCTGTTCTAGCAATTACCTTAAGACTTTTCATTTTTTCAAAAATAGATTTATCAAATTTGAAGTTCGCTCGAACTATCGCGCCACTCGCACGCTCTAAATCTTCCGAACTCGGATCTTGAATATATGTAATGTCAGCGCCAAGAATCGGTTGAACGATTTCAGATTCAACCAATCCAAGTCCCACCACTAATAGGTTCATTATTAGCGAATTGCTGCAGTCGTTCCCGCAGTAGGTGTGATTTTCACCCATTGACCACTTGCGGCAGATTCTTCGGCTCCCGTGACTACCTTGGCTGCTGCCACTGCATCATGGATATTTGAATTCAGACGTGGCCCACCAAGATAAGCCTCAATAAATTTGCGCGCTTCAATTACTTTTAAGTCGTCATAACCCATTGATGTACCTGACCCGGGTTGAAATTTTCCAAAATCTCCCATTAAGTTATTTGCCATTATGCGCTGATAACCAACATGAGCACCTTTTCGACCAATTGCAAGCTCCAGTTCATTCAATCGCTCAAAATCCCATTTTAGTGAGCCATTTGTTCCATATATTTCGAAGTTATAGGAAGCACGTGGACCAACAGATACTCGAGAGGCTTCAAGGGTTCCCACTGCGCCAGCGGCAACCGCATTATCTGCGAAACGAATCAATATTCCGCCATAATCTTCATTTTCAACAGGTTTCTTTTCGCCACCTTCAATCACATCAAAGTGTGTTCCGGAACCCATTTGTAATACAGGTCTTTCTGTAACAACAGTTTTAGAGATTCCAGAAACCTCAGAAATTGGCCCAAGAATGTATTGAATCTGGTCAGCTAAATGACCCATCAAATCTCCGAGGACTCCGCTTCCAGCATATTCACGAATAAATCTCCATGAGAGAGCTCCGTTGGGATCTGCAGAATAATCAGCAAAATACGAACCTCTTACATTTGTAATAGTTCCAATTTGACCCTCTGCAATTAATTTCTTTGCATATTCAACAGCTGGCGGGTGGCGATAATTGAAGCCAATTGAAGTTTCTACTTGTGCTTTGTTTGCAGCAGCTTCAACCTTTATTGTCTCATGAGCGCCACGCCCAACAGGTTTTTCAATCCAAAAAGCTTTCCCTGCTTCTGCTGCAGCGATACCCATTTCCATATGCAGAAAATTCGGAGAACAAATAGAAACTACATCCACATCAGGGTGCCTTAGAACTTCATGGTAATCGGTAGTAAATTCACGATATCCAAGCACGTCATGAGCATACTTAGCACGATCAGGTGCTGTGTCTGCGGCGATAATCAACTTGCACTCAACTTCAAGCTCAGGGTAAATGTGACTTAGCGCCTGGTATGCGCGTGTATGTAGATTCCCCATCCAACCAACACTTATTAATCCTACACCAATCGTTTTCTTGCTCATTTTTCTCCCTTTGCTTCTTCTAGTACTTTAGTGAATGCATTTGCAAGCAGCGTTGAATCACTTCCGATTGCTATAAAGGTAAAACCTAATTTGCGATACTCAACGGCCCCTGCTGAATCAAAAGCCAGAATGCCGGGCTGCTTTCCTTGACTCTTGCAAGCAAGAACGACTTTGGTGAGAGCGTCAAGATACTTTGGGTTCTTAAAATCTCTCGGTATACCAAGAGCAAAACTTAAATCAGCTGGTCCAACAAATAGAATGTCGACACCTTCAACACTTGCAATTTCTTCAACTTTTTCAAGTGCGCCTAATGTCTCTATTTGAATAATGCATGTCGCTTTTGATGGAGCATTGAGGAACTCGAGATCTCTTCCCCAACGTGCACCTCGGTTATAGGTAGCAACACCTCGATCTCCATATGGTGGAGTACTGAAGTGCTTGACTACTTCATGGACTTGCTCAACAGTTTCAATTCGGGGAATCATCACCCCTGCGACTCCAGCATCAAGAACTCTGCCAATTCGAATCCTTTGTGCTGATTCGACTCGCACGAGTGGTGTAATTCCATATGCACCAGCAGCGAGAACTGTTGGGCCAACTTGCTCTTCGCCCCCCGCACCATGCTCGAGATCTAATAGAACCCAGTCCATGCCTCCAACAGCAGCGATTTCCACCGCAACCGAAGAGGCTAGTCCTACAAAAGTGCCATACGTTATTTCGCCTGTTCTTATGCGCGTCTTAAATGCGCCTCTATCTAAAGGTGACTTCACTTATGCATGCCACCTTTGAGTTTTGAGTCCTTCGTTATAATCATTACGGGGAACTTCAAGCCAAGGCTGATCACCAGAATCTACTTCAGCAGGAGCAACGTCCCACCAAACTTCCGAAGGTGGTAGTAACTCGTGTTGAATTGTAGGAACAACGATAACAACTGGGCCTTTCTCACTTCTAGTCTTTCCCAATACATCACGCACCTCAGCAGTGGTGACAGGTCGATACGTTTTCGCTCCCATGCCTTCAGCCATCTTTACTAAATCTATCTTGAGATAATCACCCTCAAGTCGTGGCGCTTTTCCAGGAGCTGTTGCTGATTGTGAAACGGATGGTCCATCCTCGCGATATCTAAATTCGTTACCGAAGTGATGTCCGACTCGCCACATCTGAAGTCGACGAATAACCTGATAACCGTGATTCTCAGACACAACGAAAGTGACATCAAGCCTTTCTTGCGCGGCAGTCACGATTTCAGTTGGAGCCATAACAAAAGTTCCGTCACCGATAAAAGTGATAACTCGCTTTTTTGTATCTGGATTTGCTAGTCGAACTCCAATTGCAGCCGGAATCTCATAACCCATGCATGAAAAGCCAAATTCGGTATGAGCGATTCTTCCATTTGTAGCATCCCACACCTTCAGAATATCTCCAGGAGGACCTCCAGCAGCAGTAATAATTACATCTCCAGATTGAGATGCTTCTTGCATGAGACCAATAAGTTGCCCTTGAGTGAGCACAGCATCAGTGGCGGGAGAATCTAGATTTGACTTATCGAATGGAACATCTGGATTTATTGAATCCCAACGAACTTTATTCCAAATGCTCATCTCTCTTTTAACTTCATCACTCCAATTTTTTGGGACTCGGTAGCTTCCCAAGGCCTTGAGCAGTGCTATCATTGAAATTTTCGCATCACCTAGAATTGGTGCCGCACCTTGTTTAAATGCATCTAACTCAGCAACGTTAATCGAAACGAATTTCACTTCAGGATTGTGGAAAATTGATTGAGAAGCAGTTGCAAAATCTGTGAGTCTTGTTCCTATGCTTATTACAACATCAGCTTTACCTACAATATGATTAGCAGCCGGAGATCCTTCAAGACCAATTCCTTGCATAAACCAATCGCCTGGGTTTTGTACAGCGCTCTTTCCGCCGAAGGTTTCACAGACTGGAATTCCAGTCGCATTGGCTATGGCCTCAAGCTCGGCAGTTGCTTCAGAATAAGTAATTCCACCACCTGCAATAATTACAGGCGCTTTTGCATTGGAAATAATCTTTGCCACTGCCTCCACATCATCCTGCGAAGGTACGGGGCGACGAATTTTCCACTCACGTTCTTTGAAGAACTCAACAGGCCAATCAAACGCGTGCGATTGGACGTCCTGTGGAAGAGCAAGAACAACCGCACCAGTGTCGACAGTGCTTGAAAGAACTCGAAAAGCTTGAGGCAATGAATACAACAATTGTTCAGGGCGTGAAATGCGATCGAAAAATCGTGAGACTGGCCTGAAGGCATCATTGACCGTCAAGTCAGGTTGATTTGGATTTTCAAGCTGTTGCAAAACAGGACCCTGACGTCTAGTCGCGTAGGCATCACCCGGTAATAGCAGTAGTGGAACACGGTTTACTGTTGCAAGAGCAGCCGCCGTAACCATATTCATCGCTCCTGGTCCAATTGAAGCAGTAACTGCAATTACTTGTTTGCGATTGGTTGCTTTGGCAAATGCGGTTGCTGCGTGAGCAAGACCTTGTTCATTTCTCCCTTGGACGAAAGGGAGTATGTCACTGTACTGATCAAGCGCCTGGCCAAGTCCAGCAACGTTCCCATGACCAAAAATTCCCATTGCTGCAGGGACAAATCTCCTACGAACCCCATCTGAAACAGAATATTGTGCCGCGAGAAACTTGAGAACCGCCTGAGCGACCGTTAAACGTACCGTTTCACCATAATTTGGCTTTGTCATTTTTTCCCCTTTACCAGTTTCTTCCATGCAGGATGATTGTTTTAACTTCTGTCATTTCTTCGATTGCAGATTTAACGCCTTCTTTTCCAATACCACTTGCCTTTAAACCTCCATATGGCATCAAATCTGCACGCCACAGTGGAGTCCAATTGATATGAACAATTCCCGAATCAATCTCTCGCGCTGCTCGAATTGCAGAGTCAACATCTCGCGTGAATACACCCGACCCCAATCCATAGGGGGTGCTGTTGGCGAAATCGAGAGCCTCTTCAACAGAGGTAGCCGTTGAGACTGCGACAGCAGGTCCAAATAATTCATCTTGGGCAATAGACGCACTTGGATTGACATCAGCAACAATTGCTGGGGAAACGATAGATCCGTCGAGCTCGCCACCGGTTATCAAGGTGGCACCTTCAGAAATTGCAACCCGAAGCGATGTAGCGACTCTTTCGGCTTCTTTTGCATTAATCAGAGTGCCAACTTCGATGCCGTCTGCCTTGGGGTCACCGACTTTTATCGCTTCTACTCGCACTTTGAGAGCTTGCAAGAAATCATCTTTAACTTTTTCGTGGACGATGACTCGTTGAACTGAAATACAAACTTGACCCGAATTAATGTAACCGCCCAGCGCTACTGCTCGAGTAGCTAATTCTAAATCTGCATCGGGCAAAACAACTACTGGTGAAGATGCGCCGAGCTCAAGAGATAATTTTTTTACTCCTGCAATTTGAGTTATGTAAGTTCCCGTTGATGTTGAACCTGTAAATGAAATCTTTCGAACACGTGAATCGCTACATAATGCGTCGCCAAGCTCACTACCAGAACCGGTCAGAACGTTTAGAACTCCAGCCGGTAAACCCGCATCGAGAAAACATTGAGCAATTGCGAGCGCAGTAAGCGGCGTTGCCCGAGCGGGTTTGAGAACGACACTATTTCCGGAACCTAGTGCTGGCGCCAATTTATGTAACACCAAGAGCGCTGGATAATTAAAAGGACTAATAGCAACTACAACACCGACTGGTTGTCTCAATGTAAATCCAATTTTATCTAAACCAGTTCCCTTGTTGGCATCAAGCGGTAGTGAAGAACCGTATAGGTGTGCACCTTCAAATGCCCCCAAACGGATAATTTCTCCCGAGCGACCTGCTTCTCCACGAGCTTCTATGAGAGATTTTCCATTCTCGGATGAAATAATCTGGGCTATTTCTTCGGCTCGTTGATCTGCTAGTTCGGCCGCTTTTAACAGTATTGCTGATCTCTGATGAGCTGGGGTTCGGCGCCAAATTTCAGCCCCGCTTACGGCAGCTTGAAGTGCAATCTCTACATCCGCCACAGATGCAACCGCAGCTTGTCCTACCACTACTCCATCAAATGGAGATTTGATTTCTTCAATCTTCCTACTTACTGAATCAACCCATGCGCCGTTTATAAGTAGCTTTCCTTCAAATGATTTCATTTTGAGATCCTTTTAGTAGAAGCACGAGTAACTAAAGTGGGAGTAGCAAAGTGCAATTTATTTTGAACAAAATCGTCCTGAAGAAGTAAATCAGCACATTTATCAGCAATTTCACGGTTGCCAGGATCTACAGATGTCAGGTTTATTTGATTTAGCCCGGAAAGATAAGTGTTGTCATAACCGACTATAGAGATTTCGATGCCTGCTTCAATAGTGGCAGCTTGCGCACCAATGGCATGCAAGTCGTTAAAACATGCAATCGCAGTGGGAGGATTATCGCTCTTGATTAATTTCCACATTTCTTCATAACCAGAATTTTCATCATCTGACTTTGAATTTACAACTCGAATAAAAGACTCAAGTCCATTTTCTCGCATAGCTTTTTCATACCCACTTATTCGGTCTTTAGCAACCCCTGGTTTTGACCCTGCTAAATGGACAATATTTTTATGTCCAAATTCGACTAAATGATCTACAACAAGTCGCAACCCAATTTCTTCGTTAGTTCTAACGGTAGACGCTCTTGATATTCCAGTTGGTATACCACTCGCGATAATAATTGGAAGTTTTTTTGGCAAACTTTCTAGCAATTCTATTTTTGGAATGGAACCAATAACGAGCAAGCTTTCTGGTCGGAGATCAATAATTGACTTTAGCGTTTGTTTGTCGAGGAACGGAAGCCCTGCTTGATTACGAATCATTGCAGATGTGATGAAGTAATACCGACCTTCTTTTTCTAATCGAATACGTATCTGATCTGCAATTTCCGCAAAAAGCGGATTATGGAGATCGGCAACCAAAATCGCAATAAAAGTGCCTGAATCGGCAGCAAGAGATCGAGCAAGGAAATTAGGCGCGTACCCTAGTTTTTCAGCAGCCTTTAAAACCTTATTCCTTCTCTTCTCGCTTACGCTTTGTGGTGAGGAGAAGACGAGTGAGACCAGTGATTTGGAAACTCCTGCCTCGGCAGCAACTTCTCGAATTGTAGGGCGCTTAATTGGTGAATTCATCGCACAAGCCTTTTTGTTAGCGGTGCCACATTTCCAGTGTCCCATTCGACTTTGAAGGAACTTAGTAAATCTTTAAGCGAAGAAGGCCCAAGTTGCAATCTCTTCTTGGTCTCTTGATTAGAGAGAGAAGAATCAATAGGCACCCCACTTGGGAACAAGGCTTCTTCCGGGGGTTCTCCGACTCGAAGCTTTTTTGAATCTAAACCAAAAATTTCGCAGGTTAACTGAGCAAGTTCCATACGAGTAACAGCTTCATCGCACACAAGATGGAATGTGCCTGCAAGTTTCAAATCAATGATGCGGGCTATTTGAGCCCCAATTTCTGATGCTAATGATGGAGTCGCAATCTGATTCACTTTGTCGCCAGTCCATACCGTGAATTCATTTCCAGCTTCAATTGCCTGAACAATTGATGCTACAAAATATCCAAATCCAACATCTTGTCCACGAGGCATCTCTTTTCGAGTTCTATGTAATCCCATTACCCCACCAATTCGACACACTGCTCCAGTGTCTGGGGCTAGATCCCTAATTACCTGCTCACCTAAAGATTTGAGTGCTCCATAAAAATTGATGGGGTTTCCTGGATCTGATTCTTGAGTAAAGTGACTACTTCCATCCATAATCCAATCAGATGAAATATAGATAGTTTGTGCATTTACCGAATTAGCAGCGCGAGTAACACGTTGAGTCATTCCCACTAGTGAGTCGTAGGCAAAAACACGATTATTGACTAATTTATTAAAATCATTTTGGATGGCACAGTGAATCACTGCTTCGCATCCAGCTAATCCATCAGCAATCGTTGCTTCTTCTTGAAAATTTACTACCCGTATTTCCCAAGGTATTTTGTTCTCAGGAGTTTGACGTGCTAGACCAATGACTTCAAAGCCCAATTGCATGAGAGCGGCAGCAATATTTCCACCGACAAATCCTGTAGAGCCCGTGATTGCTACCTTGGTCATAATTGATCCCTTTTGATTGAAATTTTGGAGCGGTCCAAAGATAATGGCCAAGTTCGCTTTGCACAAGAGTGCCTGGGGTAAACCTATGCGGGTTCAACCCTCCTGGGCTTTAATGAACTGGGCGAGGGCTGTATCTCGTGCTCTCGTGAGCGCCTCATCCAAATCTAGGGAGCGGTGCTCATCGGAAAGGATTTCTACTCCATAGGGTCCCTCATAACCTGTGGCAAGAATGGCAGCAATGAACTTTGAGACCTGAAACTCCCCTTCTCCGCAATACATACGATTATGAACCGTGTCGTAAAACAGGTCATTCTCTATTTTTAGCAATGCGTCATTTAGCTCAATTCCAAATATATATTTCTTTGGCAACCGTGCGACCGCATCAAATGGGGTGTGACCGTGTACTACATGCCAAATATCCAACAATAGTCCGACGGCAGAATGGTTTACTGCGTCAACAAGCCTTACTCCGGTTTCCATAGAGTCAATCTGTGAAAATGGAAGAAATTCAATCGCAATTCGTGTACCAGCAGCCTGAGCTTCAACACCAAGTTGATGAGCTTCCTCGACCAATTTGTCCCACGGCCAGATCGAGCCATCCGTTTCGGATCCCATCTTCACATGAATTGCACCCAATTCAGCGGCAAGATGTAGCAAATTTTTTCTTACATAGTCTGATTTTTCTCTTCTAACTCCAGCGGTGAACCAGTCATTAATACACTCAAGCTCTATATATTGAATTCCATTATCTGAAATAAGCTTTTTCAAACCAGGCAACCCTAGTTCTTGCACACCTCTCATTAAATCAGCGTGAAGTATTCCAAATCCTTGCCAGCCCAATCTCGACGCTGTTTCAATTCGATACTGAAGCGAGAGCGGACTTAATTCATCGCCAACAGCGGGCTTGGATGTTCCAGCCGTAGTCCAACATGTTGCTAGCAGATCAGGAACAAAAATTTGTTTTTCAGAAATAGACATGTGCCAAACTTTACATGGACAAACCAAAATCGCAACTAGTGTGAACAAATTTCACATTTTCCATGGCTTACATTTTCAAATTGAGTTAATTTTGGACATATCAAATTTTTGGACATATCAATTTGAATAACATTGCATTACAAATATTTCGAATGTGATTCTTGGAAAATATTTTGATTTAGTATCAGACATGGAGAAATTTATTTACCCGTTCACTTTGGGCGATAAGAATCAATCGGATTTGTTGGGCGGTAAAGGCGCAAATCTTGCTGAAATGGTAAAACTTGGATTGCCCGTTCCACCAGGCTTTACTATTACGACCATAGCTTGCAGAGAATATTTGAAAAGTGACTCACTTCCGGACCGACTTATTGATGAATTAAATGATGCCATTCTTGAACTTGAAAAAAGTTTAGGTAAAGAATTTGGAAATCCGGATAATCCACTTCTGGTATCCGTTAGGTCCGGCGCCAAGTTTTCAATGCCAGGAATGATGGAGACCGTCTTAAATGTAGGTATAACTCCAGAAGTTGCAGAAGCTCTAGCTCAATCTTCTGGCAACCAAAGATTTGCCTGGGATTCATACCGCAGATTTATAGATATGTTTGGTCGGATAGTTTGCGATTTGCCAGATGAGATTGTTCATAAAATCGAAAATTATGCAAATTACGAAAACACCATAAAAAATAATAACCCAAATATATATATGCAACATTATAAACCTTTTTCTAATTTTGAACCATTATATCAAACATTTAATGTGGTGGAAACATTTGATGCAAGTGGTGTTGATCTAGAACGTATTCGCTCCACTAGTAATAGTATTAACTTAAAATTAAATACTCTAAATGAATTAAATGATGGCGTAAACCAAAATTATAATGAATTACGAAATCGTGTTAAAACATACAAAGACTTACGTCACGAATTAGAAACTAATAAAAAATACGATTATTCAGGAAAAGTATTACAATATACAGAAAAGAAAAATACTCTAGCAGATGGTTTAGATGA
>JBEANJ010000029.1:0-9407 GCA_041165565.1 Actinomycetota bacterium
AGTCGAATGACACAATTTAAGGATAAATCTCAAAAATCTGGATCCGATAGAACAGTTGTCGGATTATTTACCTACCCGATGCTCCAAGCCGCTGACATTCTGCTCTATCAAGCAAATCAAGTCCCAGTTGGCGAGGATCAGCGACAACATATTGAACTAACTAGAGATTTGGCCCAGCGATTTAACGCTAAATATGGCGAGGTATTTACGATTCCTGATGCACACATCATCAAAGGCGCAGCCAAGATTAATGATTTACAAGACCCCAACTCGAAAATGAGTAAATCCGCCTCTTCAAATTCGGGTGTCATAGATATCTTAGATACTTCAGAAATTAATTCAAAGAAGATCAAGAGTGCAGTTACGGACACTGGTAAGGAAATTAAGTTTGACGAGAAAAATAAACCAGGAATTTCTAATCTGTTGTCAATTCATTCGGCTTTATCTGGAAAAAAAATCAGCGAGATTGAGGCTGAATTTGAGGGTAAAGGTTATGGCGATTTCAAAGGAGCCGTGGCTGAAGTTGTGACGAGCTACTTCGAACCTGTGAGAAAGCGCGCGCAAGAACTACTTTCAGATGAAGCAGCACTTCAATCAATACTTGATGAAGGCGGCGCGAAAGCACGAAAAGTTGCTGGAGATACTTTAAATCGAGTTTACGATGCGCTTGGACTTGTTCCTGGAATTACCAGCCAGCGCTAGCGCTTTTGCCACCATCAAAATCGAAGATAGCTCCAGTTGAATAGGAAAATTCTTTTCCAGTAACTTGGAAGATGAAATCTGCGACTTCCTCAGGCGTGGCATATCTTTTTGCGGCAACAGCGTCCTTCCAATTACTTACTCCAGCTGGCCAACGTTTAGCTAATTCTGAATCGCCAACTAAACCAAGACGTACCCCATTTACTCTTACCGGAGCTAGCGCATTAGCGAGAGTTCTGGTCAAAGCTTCCAGGGCTGCTTTCGAGGCGCCATAGATCTCATGGCCAGATTTAGCGACACCAGCTTCAATCGAAGATAGATTCACAATCCGGGTGGCGCCGGCAGCTTTTGCTGCAATTGATAACTCGCTTGGTGCGATTAGATTAACCCGCAATATTTCCTCAAACTTTGATCTTGAGATATCTGAAATCGAAATTACCTCTTGGTTAGCAGCATTATTAACCAAGATATCAATCTGGCCGATTTCTTCAATTAGTGTTGCCCCAGATGAATTATTAAAATCAAAAGTTTTTATTTCAAGATTCTTCCGTGGAGAGAGATTTTGTGAATTCCGTACCTGTGCTACAACTTGGTAATCCATAGAGAGATATTTATCTACTAGGGCGCGACCAATTAGACCGTTAGCACCGGTAATAAGGACTCGCTCACTCATGGAATAACTCCGGAATCTCTAGTTGTGGGAATTCTTCTCGCATAGTTGATGCATGGCCAAGTTCCATCTTTGAAAAAGGCGGGGTAAGTGCGCAGAGAGCGAGCGACCAGGCGCCCTTTGGGCGAGCTGCCATCCACGTCTTTGCTGGAACCCGGTATGTGAAATTTTCGGTTTCTCGTGAAAGTTCTCTTTCAATTAAGCGGTTTGATTCAATGGTAAACAGCGTAATTGGTGATCCCGCAAGATGAACCCAGAGTTCTGGTTCTTCCAAGATATGCCACGCGGAAAAATCAGGTTCTTTCATCATAAAATAAATTGCGTTGCTGGTTTCATCTCGATAAATCAGACTCCATAACCCACCTTCACCAGCTAGTGGTTCCAGATTAAGTGACTTGATTAACGAATCTGGATTCATTGGAGTTTGGCAATTCGCTTCATTACTTCCTTTTGTAATTGCGTAAAATCTAATTTAGTTGATTGATAATCCTTGACTACCTGTTCGCCATCTACGAAGACATCGCTAACGTCGGACCTACCAGCTGCAAAAACTAACTGGGCAAAAAGATTATGAATAGGAATTAGGTGCGGACTATCTAAATCGATAGCGATAATGTCGGCTCGTTTTCCTACCTCTAAACTGCCAATTGAACTCGCCATGCCAAGCGCTCGAGCGCCCTCAATCGTTGCCATTCGAAAGATACTCTCGGCATCTGAATTTTGGGGCCCGTTATTTTGGGCAATCAAGTAACCGGCTAAGCGCATCACCGGCCACATATCTAGATCATTACTGGATGAGCAGCCATCTGTTCCAAGCGCCACTGTTATTCCATGTTGGCGATAGTGAGTGACATTTGCAACCCCACTTGCCAGTTTTAAATTGCTTCCCGGACAGTGTGCAACGGCCGCACTTCCCAGCATTGTTTTCAAATCAGAGTCACTTAAGTGCACTCCATGTCCATAAACGCAGCGTCGCTTAAGCAGACCTGAATCTTTAAGAATCTGGGTCGGGGTCTTTGAGTATCGAGAAGCGACATCTTCATTTTCTTTTTGATTTTCTGAGATATGAATATGGATATTGGCATCAATCTGATTGGCAAGATCTGCGATCTCTGTTAAGTGCTCCGGTGAGCAGGTATAAGTAGCATGCGGCATAAGGTAAATCGGAATACTAGGTCCGCCAATTTCTAGCAATTTATCTGGCCAATTTCTGGCAAATTCGATTCGATCTGACCATTCCATTCCATCTAAGCCAGGAAAGTCGAAGAAGATTGGTCCTGCGACATGGCGTAATCCAGCCGCAACTGCACCTTTATGGGTATCTTCCGGGAAGAGATACATATCTAGAGTTGTAGTCGTGCCACCAAGTAAAGCTTCTAATGCGCCGAGTTTTGTTCCCAGCTCTGCTGTTGGACCATCCATGATTGCGCCTTCGGCGGCCCAGACTTTTTCTAAGAAACCTTGTAAATCTACGCCTTCCGCATACCCCCGAAAGAGCGTCATTGCTAGATGAGTATGAGTATTAATTAATCCGGGCGCTATTAACTTTCCAGTTGCATCATAAGTTGATGCTCCATTGAGTGGAGTTTTTGATATCTCAACAATCTCGCCGGCGCGGATTCCGATTGAATAGTTCTTAAGGACTTCTCCAGAATCATTACAGGTTATGAGGTAGCTAGCATTATTAATCGCTAGATCTAGCTCAGGCATATACCGAAACCAATTCGGGAAGGGCTGCCTCAACAACACTTAAGGTTTTGGCTTTACCTTTAACTAAGACTTCTTTGATGTCATCTTCGCTAATCTCGCCATCAAATAGACCGGCAGCTGGATTCACAATCAGCGCAATTGCGGCGTATGGGAGACCTAATTCTCTGGCCAGAGCAGCTTCTGGGCAGCCGGTCATTCCTACAACGGTGGCGCCGGCAAGCGCAGCGAAGCGGATTTCAGCAGGAGTCTCAAATCTCGGGCCATTAAATCCTGCGTAGATTCCACCTTCGCGCAGAGAGATTCTCAATTTCTTGGCTCCATTACTTAGCGCGGTTCTAACAGTTTTTGAATAAACATTTGTCATATCAATATGGCGCACGCCATCTTCGCCATCGAAAAAAGTACTTATTCGTCCTGAAGTAAAGTCAACAAAATCCTCAATCAAAGTTAGATCACCTGGTGCGAGTGAGGTATCGATTCCGCCAACAACGTTAATTGCGATAATTGCTGAAACTTTTTGATCCTTCAAGGCTTGGATATTCGCTCGATAATTTATTTTGTGTGGCGGGATTGAGTGGCCGCCACCATGTCTAGTAAGAAAAACTAATTCCGCTCCTTGCCATTCACCAATTGTGATTTCAGCGGCTCCATACTTAGTTTCAATCCGTTGTGGCGATTTACCAGCAAGGGCTGGAAGGTCGTAAAAACCGGTTCCAGCTAAGAGCGCAATCCGGCAACTCAAGCTTGTGAACCTGCCATCAATCGGCCGATTTGTGCGCGATCAGCGCTCTTTGAATCAAATGTTGCAACAATTTTTCCTCCATAAATGACAGCAATTCGATCTGATAGCGAGAGAACTTCATCTAATTCGGCTGATACCAAGAGAATTGCAGCGCCTTTATCGCGGGCAGCTATTAATTGCTTATGAATAAATTCGATTGAGCCAACATCAACGCCGCGAGTTGGCTGGGAAGCGACCACCACTTTTTTAGCTTGGCTTAGCTCTCTCGCTACTACTGTTTTCTGTTTATTGCCGCCAGATAGCGAACTAGCTGGTAAATCGGATGAAGGAGTCCTAATGTCGAAATCAGATACTAGTTTGGCGCCGTTTTCTTCGACGGCCGAGAGGTTACGTAACCAACCATTAGCAAACGGTGGTTCGTCATATTGATTTAGCACAAGATTTTCAGCTATGGAATAAGAGCTAACGAGACCGTGTTTCTCCCTATCTTCTGGGATATGTGAGATTCCGGCTTGATGAGCAGCCTTCGGATTTAGATTTGGTAGATCGCTACCTAGCAAACGTACGCTTCCGGAAATTCGATTTCGCATACCGCAGATCGCTTCGACTAACTCTCGTTGGCCATTTCCTTCGACGCCGGCGATTCCTAGGATTTCACCTGATTTCACTTCAAAGGAGATGGCCTTAACCGCTTCTAATTTTCGATCATCCAGAACGCTCATTTCAGAGACGATTAGCGCTGCCTGACCTGGTTTTGCAATATCTTTCTCAACGTCGAGAACAACTTCTCTTCCCACCATCATCTGGGCTAATTTTGCTTCGCTACTTTCTTTTGGAGAGGTAGTTCCAACTAATTTACCGTTACGCAAAACGACGACTCGATCTGCGACCGCCATCACTTCACGCAACTTGTGAGTAATGAAAAGTACGCCTACGCCTTTTTTAGCAAGATTCCTCAATACTTCTAATAATTCATCGGTTTCCTGGGGCGTTAAGACTGCAGTTGGCTCGTCGAGAATTAGCAAACTCACATCACGGCGTAGCGCCTTAAGAATCTCGACTCGTTGCGCCATTCCAACCGGAAGATCTTCAATCACCGCGTCAGGATTTACTGCAAGCCCAAAACGCTCTGAAATTTCTTCGGCATCTTTACGTGCCTTACGCATTTTGATAAATCCAGTTGTAGTTGGCTCATCGCCGAGAATTAAGTTCTCAGTAACCGTCATAACGGGTACTAGTTGAAAGTGCTGATGGACCATACCTACGCCATTTGCGATTGCAGTTGCCGTATCTCCGTAAGGAATTTCTTTACCCTTAACTCTTATGATTCCAGAATCTGGTTTTACTAAGCCAAATACTGATTTAACAAGAGTTGATTTACCAGCACCGTTTTCACCAAGGAGTGCAACTATTTCACCCGGCGCAACCGAAAGTGAGATTTGATCGTTAGCGTGAACGCTGCCAAAGAATTTAGTTAAATTTTCTATTTCAAGGAGTTGACTCACGCCTTCTCCTTTTCATAAGGAATACCTTCGGCGGCCGGAGGCCTAACTTTTCCAGCTGATATTGCCAGAATCGCAATCGTTAGGACGTACGGCAACATATTAATAAATTGTTGTGGAATCTGAACTACTTCATCAATCATTAATTGATTAGTTACAGCTTGAGCTAGTCCAAAGAAGATTGCAGCAGCAAATGCGCCTAATGGATTCCATCTACCGAAGATCATGATGGCTAAAGCGGTAAAACCCTTTCCAGCAGTAAAGCCACGTTCGAAAATACCGACAGCTTCGAGCGCAAGATAAGAACCTGCTAGACCGCCAACGGCGCCCGCCAAAGTTACATTTAAATATCGCAATTTAATTACAGAAACTCCGGCGGTATCTGCGCTAGATGGGTGTTCGCCGACAGCTCTGGAACGCAAACCCCAAGGCGTTTTATAGAGAGCTACCCAGAGTCCGATAATAAAAAGAATCCCAAAATAAGTTATTGGTCCATGGAAAGAGATAATCGGACCAATAATTGGCCAAGTTCCAATTAATGGAATATCAATCGGTGAAAGCGTAGATGGGATTGAGTAATTTTGACGATATAAAAATGAGGTAAGTCCAGCGGCCATGATGTTGATTATGACCCCAGCAATGATTTGATCCATTTTCCAAGAGACGGACATCAATGCAAGAAGTAACCCAACGACCATTCCGGTTGCAACTCCAGCAACTAGACCAATTACCGTGTCTTGGACGATTGCGCCGATAAAAAATGCAGAGAAAGCGGATATCAGCATCGTGCCTTCGATTCCGATATTAACAACGCCAGTTCTCTCACACATAACACCTACCATTGCGGCAAGAGCTAAGGGAAGTGCAAATTGAATTGCGGTATAAACCACAGAAGTTGTTACAAGTCCATCGCGAGAATAAAAATATGCAAAGGCAAGAATAGAGAAAAGAGCTACTAAATATCTCGGCTGAATTCGCATTACTTACCCCATCCGCTAGTAACAGCAATCTCTTCACTCTTTTTACGGAAGAACTTGGCAAGAAGCGGCGCTGTAACGAAGAAGAGAATTAATGCCAACAAGAGATCAACAATCTCCGGCGCCACCCCAGCTTCGAATTGGACTGTGGAACCACTTGCCCGCATGCCTCCGATGAGGATTGCTGCTGGAATTACACCTAATGGATTCGCCCGAGCTAGTAGCGCAACGGTAATTCCATCAAAACCTAAACCGGCGTTAAAAGCTGGTTCAAATCTACCAACGATACTTAGCGTTTCAATTGCCCCAGCTACACCTGCGACTGCGCCACCTAGCAACATACTCAAGATAATCACTCGTTTTATGGAAATTCCCGCGTACCAACCAGCGTTCTTATTGCGCCCTATAGTTTCTATGCGAAAGCCAGTTGTCGTATTTTTGAGTATCCACCAGAAAATGTAAGAGACGATTACAGCGATAAAGAATCCGAGCGGTAGGCCAAATAAATCCGGAATTCTTGCGCTATCTTCAATTTTAGGTGTCCTCGTCAAAGGTTGATCTGGTTCCTTAAATGGTGTGCTCGCCAAGTAATCAGCGAGAGCAATCACAATGCTGTTCAACATGATTGTCGTTATTACTTCGTGGACTCCTCGGTAAGCCTTTAAGACTCCCGCGACCAATGCAACAAGAGCGCCAAAAAAGGCACCAAATAGAAGTGCGAGGGGTATATGGATAAACATCGGAAGGCCGACAAAGTTATATCCCGCCCAAGCCGAGGCGAGGGCGCCGGAGATCAATTGACCTTGAGCACCAATATTAAAAAGGCCAGCGCGCAGGCAGATAGCAACAGCCAAGCCGCTAAGTACAAGAGGAGTAGCTTTTGCAAGAGTTGTTGCGATTCCATCTAAAGAACCAAAAGCAGTTGTAAAAAGAACTCGATATGCGATCAATGGATTGGATCCCTGGACGTAGACCAATATGCCGCCAATTGCCAGGGCAACAATCACTGATAGAAAAGGAATTAGAAATGGTCCAAGTGAGATTGATCCGGACTTCTGAGATTTCATCTAACTCCTCGAATTTACTTCGCGGACTATATCTCTGAATTATGGGAATAAGGAAGGTGCGCCTCGAATTGAGACGCACCCGCCTATTTCTTTACTTATATCTTCTTAGAGCTTAACTCCGGTCTTGACAGTTCCATTTAGGACCTTAGGAGTAATCGCTTTCACCTTGCTCTGAACTGAAGCAGGGATCTTCTTTGCGAAGTCGTGATAGGGAGCAAGTCCTACGGCGCCAAAGTAATTTCCGCCGGCAAGAGTTCCCTTATCAGCTTGCTTAATCAGAGTGGCTACGCCCCTATCAATTAACTTCATGGCTGAAGTGACTAGGCATGGCCGCGCTTCTGGAAGAGTTCCCCATTGATCAGAGTCAACTCCGATGCAATAGACATTCTTCTTCTTAGCAATTCGAAGAAGCGCGCCGTTACCAGTGTTTCCACCAGCACCGAAAATCACATCGAATCCCTGGGAGAGTAACTGCTGTGCAGTTGATCCGCCCCATGCTGGGTCGTTAAATGCGTTATCTGGTGCGTGATAGATAAGTCGGGTAGCCGGATATTTCTTACCTAGCTCTTTTGCAGCATATGCCACGCCATTTCGATAACCCTCGCCGAAATAACGGACCGGTGGAACGACATCTGTTCCAAGTACTGCGCCAGTCTTACCAGTCTTAGTTAGGTGTCCAGCTAGATAACCAGCGAGGAAACCTGCCTTATCTTCTGGAAATACCAATCCAGTTAAGTTGGCAATAGTTGCACCTTGGAACTGGTCAACACCAATAAATTTAATCTTTGGATACTGCTTTGCAGCAGTTGTCATTGCTTCGGCCATTAAGAATCCAACGCCTATAATTACGTCATAATTCTTGCTAGCAAATTGTCCGATGTTATTTGCGTAATCCTTAGGATCGATAGTTTCAATGTATTTTGCGAAACCACCAACTGCTTTAGCGCCATCTTGTGCACCTTTCCAAGCGGATTGGTTAAATGACTTGTCATCAACCTTTCCGGTGTCGGTGACGAGACCGATGCATAGACGAATTCCTTTACCGCAGTCTGCTTCCGATGCTGCCTGAGATGGTGCAACGAAACCTACGGTCGCAAGTGCAGATGCAGCTAGTACAGCTGTAATGCGCTTGAACATGTATCTCCTCTCATGTGATGCACTGACGCATCAATCGATCGATTTCCAACATTCCCGGGGAGAGGTCGGTTGGTTATTGAAATCCTATCCAAGAGACAAATCCAAGAAGAGAGGGGGAGCCCACCAAAAAAGGCGCGTCCCATCACATTTATGTAACGAAGCACCGGTTCAAAACCTTCAACTCTGGGTTTAGGCTCTCCGTGTGCGAACTATCTCTTGGAGTGAAGTTAACGGTGGGAGTATCCATCTCCTTGACCAGACCAAACTTCCCGGATCAATCAATGAACTTGTAATTAGAGATCCCAGAGAATTAGTTGGAGCAATTCAGAGACTTTCAGTTCGCGGCGCACCGGCGCTTGGTGTTGCGGGCGCTTTGGGAGTAGCGCTAATTCTGAGAAATGCCGAAGCTGATAATTGGAGTAAAGAATCCATAGCAAAATCAATTTTAGAATTAAAGAACGCCCGGCCTACCGCAGTAAACCTTGCTTGGGGAGTTTCTCAGGTAGAACCACTAATGGAGAGCGGGTCAAAGAAAGTTTTAGATAAAGCGTTAGCACTAGCTGAAGAAGATGCGAATTCTTGTCGCGAGATGGGAAGAATCGGCGCTGATTTTCTAGTAAAACAATTAGGAGAGAAGAAACTTCGAATCCTTACGCATTGCAACACCGGAGCGTTAGCAACCACCGAATGGGGAACAGCACTAGGAGTTGTTAGAGAGCTGCACTCGCGCGGATTGATAGAGGAAGTATTTGCGGACGAGACTCGACCCCTTCTACAAGGTTCTCGATTGACTGCTTGGGAGTTAGCACAAGCAGGTATTCCATATCGAATACTTCCCGACGGGGCAGCTGCCAGCGCGCTCTTCTCTGGCTTGATTGATGCGGTCTTAATTGGTGCCGATCG
>JBEANJ010000030.1:0-9380 GCA_041165565.1 Actinomycetota bacterium
GAATTCGTGAGCGTCTCAAAACTCCAGTTGATGAAATAGTGAACGAAATCATGGAGTCTGAAGGCAAATTTATTACCGATGAAGATAGAGAGTGGCCTCACCAAATTGGCGATTTGCTTACACCACCTATTGGATTAATAGTTCGTGGAGATTTCGATAACTGTAACGCAGTCGCGATCGTTGGCACTCGAAATCCGACAACTTATGGCGCCCGCGTGGCAAGCGAATTTGCATCTGGCTTTGCAGATCGTGGCGTAGCAATAGTTAGCGGTGGAGCTTATGGAATCGATACGCACGCTCATCGAGGCGCCCTCGCCGCGGAAGGCAGAACAATCGCGGTTTTAGCATCGGGTATTTCAGTTACATATCCAGCAGCGAATGAAAGACTATTCAAGGAAATCTTGGAAAACGGAGCATTGATATCTGAAGTAATGCCAAATGAGCGTGCCCGTCCAGAGAGATTTCTAACTAGAAACCGATTGATCGCTGCCTTTTCTCGAGCCACGATAGTTGTCGAGGCAGCTTTTAGAAGTGGCTCTCTAAGAACGGCGCGCGACGCTGCAGAATTACTGCGGATAGTTCTCGCCGTCCCTGGTCCAATTAATTCGCCCTCCAGTGATGGTTGTCATCGACTAATTGGGGAAAGGTGCGCTGAAATTGTTACCTCTGTGGCGGATGCGATGGAATTTCTCACCAGCAAACCATGTACTCTTTGCTTAAATGCCTCATAAATCAGCCTTTATATCAATCGTGGGTCGGCCCAATACCGGGAAATCAACGCTCTTAAACACCCTAGTTGGAAAGAAAATCTCAATAACTTCGCACCACCCCAATACGACGCGATTTGCGATTAGAGGAATCCTTACAGATAAGGACTTTCAACTAATTTTCATCGACACACCTGGCCTACACAAAGCCAAAACGTCTCTTGGAACAACTTTAAATCAAGTCGTCGATAGCAGCATCAAAGATGTGGATATCGTAATTCAATGCTTACCCGCAATTGAAGAAATTGGCTCTGGCGACCTTTATATCGCGCGGCAACTTTCGGGACAGAATTCAATCAAACGGATTTGCGTCATTACGATGGTAGATATGGTGCACAAAGAAGTCTTGGCTAAACAATTAATTGCAGCTCAAGAATTGGCAGTCGAAGCCGGTTTTTCATGGGATGAGATTGTCCCTGTCTCAGCATTAACGGATGAACAGATACAACTCTTGATTAATCTGCTAATAAAACATGCAGAAGTTGGTCCCCCTTTCTATCCATCTGACATGCACTCTGACCAAGATAAATTCATTACAGTTTCTGAGCTAATTAGAGAATCCGCTATCTCAAATCTTAGAGAAGAGGTGCCTCACTCAGTTGCAGTGGAAGTAGACGATATACAGGAAAGACCTGGTCGAGAGCTTTTTGATATTCACGCCTCGATAATCGTTGAAAGAGATAGCCAAAAAGCAATACTTATTGGTAAAGGTGGATCCAATTTAAAGGAGATTGGAACGAGTGCTCGTATTGAAATAGAGAAGTTTCTCGGAAAAAAAGTTTTTCTAGCTCTTCATGTAAAAGTAATTGAGAATTGGCAAAAAGATACGAAAGCTCTTCAAAAATTGGGCTTCATTCAAGGTTAAGCGGCGAAGGTTGCATTCTTTGGTTTTCGACTTGCGAAGAAAGATCCAACTAATACCAAAGGAAGTCCAACCAAAATAGCGAGCGTGATTGGCTCATCTAATAGAATTACTCCGAGAAGCACAGCAACTGCTGTATTTGGATACACAACTAAAGAAGCTCTGGCTGGACCAATTTCATCTAGAACTATGAAGAACACCCAAAATGCAATGCCACTACTAAGTACGCCGAGACCTATTGTTGCTAAAACTGCATTTAATGTAGGAGTTGTAAGTGGGGCATTAGCTAGGGCGAATGGCGCGAAAAGTAGCGCTGCGGCCGTCATAGCGATGCCGTTAATTGCCACACCCGGCACATCAGTTACTTTTCGAGAGATCATATTTGTGGCCCATGCATAAGCTGCGGCGGCAATAAGAACTTGGAGCAGGGCCCACGAGTTATTGAAGTCTGAGACGCTTTCAATGCCAACTATTAAAACAATACCTATTAAACCGATTGCAATTCCGATGATTCTAACTCGATGGGCAGCCGTTGAATCGCCGGTGTGATGAGCGAACAACGTGGCCCATATTGGAACAGTTGCAACCAGGAGAGCTACTACGCCAGAGGAAAGGCTTCTTTGAGCGTTTGTGATTAATGTCCAAGGAATAACCATTTCGAGAATGGCGTAAAAAAGAACATATTTCATATGGGGTCTTATATTTCGGAAAGCGCCTTGATGAATCGCGATAGGAACTAGAAGTGCCGCACCTATAGCCAATCTAGAAAATACAATTACCGCAATCGACAATTCCTCTACTGCAACCTTCATGAAGAGATAAGGGATACCCCATAGCACTCCCACAAGTGAGAATAGAAGCCAGCCACGTCGCGACATTAAAGACTCCGATATAAGTTAAGGGTTTGCGTGGCTACCTTATCCCAGCCAAATTCGGATATTGCGCGAATTCGACCATTCCTACCTAAACTTTTCGCGAGATTTGAGTCACTCATAACTTTCAGAATCCCCTCGCATAAAGATTCTTCAAATTCTTCATCAATCTTGGAGTGACTTATCAAGACTCCAGTTTCACCATCTTTAACAACTTCAGGTATGCCGCCGACCGCACTCGCTACCACCGCAGTCTCACATGCCATCGCTTCGAGATTAACGATTCCGAGCGGTTCGTACACAGAGGGACATACAAACAGTTCAGCATGGGTCAACAATGAGATCAAGTCTTTTTGAGACAACATATCCTTAATCCAAATTACATTATTCCTCTCATCTTGAAGCTCATTAATCAATTTCTTAACTTCGTTAAATATTTGAGGTTCATCAGCGCTTGTAGCGGCTATTACTAATCCAAAATCCTTAGGGATTTCTCTCCAACTCCGGAGAAGATGAATTAAGCCTTTTTGGCGAGTAATGCGACCCACGAATACAGCGAATTTATTCTTAATGCCAAATCGCTCGACAACTTCATTATTTTCAATTGGTCTGAAGACATTCGTATCTATGCCGTTTCGGATAGTAACAATGCGCTCCTGGGATATCTTTGGGTATACCTTCAAAATATCGGTACGGACCGCATCACTTACTGAAATAATTTTCTGTGCACTTTCATAAGAAGACTTTTCTATCCAACTTGAGATTTCATACCCACCTCCAAGTTGGTCTGCTTTCCAGGGTCTTAATGGCTCTAACGAATGCGAGGTAATTACATGAGGGATATCAAAAAATTTGGAGGCTAAGTAGCCAGCGAAATTGGCATACCAAGTGTGGGTGTGTACTAAATCAACATTCCCTAAATTTCTTGCGATATCCATATCCAGCAACAAAGTTTTTAATGCTACGTTCAGATTATTGAATGGTGGAGCTAATTCATATGCGTTGGCATCGCCGCGTGCAGATCCAAAACAATTGACGTCAACTCGGACATCTGAAAACTTCTTGAGTGAATCGACCAAGTTTATGACGTGAACTCCGGCTCCTCCATAAACTTCAGGAGGCCATTCCCTAGTTACCATCGCAATAGATTTCGATTGACTATCCAGCGGCATATGCCAAGAGTATCGTTCAGCCATGGCACGACTTGATCTTCCTCTCGGCATCGTCCTTGCCGGCGGTGAAGGAAAACGCTTAATGCCGTTGACAGCTGATCGAGCGAAACCCGCAGTTCCATTTGGCGGGGCATACAGATTGGTTGATTTCGTTCTCTCAAATCTTGTGAATGCCGGATTTTTGCGAATCGCTGTTCTAACTCAGTACAAGTCACACTCTTTAGATAGGCACATCACCACTACTTGGAGAATGTCAACTCTTCTAGGAAATTACATCACACCGGTACCGGCACAACAGAGATTAGGTCCGAGGTGGTACACAGGAAGTGCTGATGCGATTCTCCAGAATTTCAATCTAATTCAGGATGAAAATCCAAAACACATTCTAGTTTTTGGTGCAGATCACGTTTATAGAATGAATCCGGATCAGATGTATCAACAGCATCTCCAAACTGGAGCTGGAGTCACGGTTGCAGCAATAAGAGTCCCTCGAAAATCCGCGAGCGATTTTGGTGTAATTGAATTATCTGATGATGGACTTACCATAAAGGCGTTCCATGAAAAACCGGCTAATCCACCGGGCATGCCGGGAAATCCAGATTGGTCGCTAGTCTCAATGGGAAACTATATTTTTCGAAGAGATGCGCTTGAGAGTTCTTTGCTAGAGGACTCTAAAGATATTGAGAGTAGGCATGATCTCGGCTCGAACATCATTCCCATGATGGCGCGAGGAGGAGCGGCGAAAGCTTACGATTTTGCCAACAATATAGTTCCTGGCGAAACTGCAAGAGATAAAGGATATTGGCGCGATGTAGGAACAATCGATTCCTATTATGAAGCTCATATGGATTTAGTTTCAGTTCATCCTATTTTTAATCTCTATAATCGAAATTGGCCAATACTCACAAACCCACCCTCATTACCCCCAGCAAAATTCTCGGAGAATGGTCGAGCATTTGATTCAATAGTAGGCGCTGGATCAATTATTGCCGGCGGAGTTCTGAGTTCCACGGTTGCTTCCTATGACGTTCTTGTTGGGAAAGACTCAGTTATAGAAGGTTCAGTTCTGATGCCTTCCGTGCGAGTTGGAGATAAAGCAAAGATTCGAAATGCAATCTTGGATAAAAACGTTGTGGTAGAGCCTGGTGCCGAAATCGGTTTTGATTTGGAGAGGGATCGAGCACGATTTACAGTTTCTGAGGGTGGAATTATTGTCGTAGGTAAAGGTGAATTGGTAACCGCTTAGATTTCCCCGGCAAGAAGTCCTTTGATTACCTGGTCACCCCGACTTATGGTCTCCTCAAGATCCTTGAGTTTCTTCATACCATTTAACTGTTGAAACATTCGATGGTTTTTCTTAAATAAATCACGATTTCTATACAAGTAATGCCAATAGAGAGTTGTGAATGGGCACGAATCTCCTTCAATTCTCGTCTTAGGGTTGTAAACGCAATCGCCACAGTAATCTGACATTCTTGATATGTAAGAGCCTCCAGCTATGTACGGCTTCGTTGACATTCTGCCGCCGTCGGCATGCATACTCATCCCAATCACGTTAGGGACCATCACCCAATCTGTGGCATCTATAAAATTATTTCTCATCCAAATCAATAATTCGGTAGGAGCGACATCACAAAGAGCCGCGAGATTGCTCAAAATCATTAGGCGTGGAATGTGATGCACCCATCCGCGTCGTTCTACTCCAGAAATAGTATCTGAAACACATTTCATCTTTGTGGATTTAGAATTCTCAAAAAGAGGTAGCAGAGGATTGTTTGAATTTAAAAAGTTGCTATCGCGGTAATCTTCTCCGAAATACCAATATAGACCGTTTATATATTCGCGCCAACCAATTATCTGTCTAATAAAGCCTTCACAGGAGGATAGAGGAATGTTTCCTTCTTCGAATTTCTTTAATACGAATTTTAAGATTTCGTCTGGAGTTAATAGGCCAATATTTAAATAGGGGCTAAGAAGCGAGTGATGCAACGCCCATGATTTAACTGTCATGGCATCTTCGTAAGGTCCAAACTCTGCAAAAGATTCTCTAAGAAACTTATTCAGCTGGGCAAGAGCGGTTTTACGCGTGGTTCCCCAAATTGTCTCTTCAATTGATCCAGTTAGATTTAGATTCTTCAACTCGGCGATTACTTCATGGTCAATGAGATCTCTCTCGTGATTCGCATAATTTGGCCATTGGTAATCTGTTTTTGGTGGGGGTTCTCGATTCTCATCATCATAATTCCATCTTCCTCCGAATGGTTCGCCATTCGATACTAGAATTCCAAGTCGCTGCCTCTGCCAGCGATAGAAATTCTCCATCTTTAAACTTTGCTGACTTTTTGACCATTGCGCAAAGAGTGCCCGAGGGGTCAAAAAGAAATCATTTGGTACGAATCGCACTCCTATGTCAGCAAGAGATTTTGTCAATCGATACGAGGAAGGTTCTACCGAAATAACTTCATCATAATCTTTCGAGATTGATTGAATTCCAGAAGAGGTGTCATTTGATTTTAAATACATTACTTCAAAGCCTTCAGCTTTTAGTTCTTCAGCAAAATGGCGCGCAGCTGACAACAAAAAGAAGAGACGCTGGCGATTCCATCGAGCACCTTTTAGCATTCTTTGACTTTCGACGAATACAATTGCGTGGGTTTCAGGTCGCGCGCCTGCTAACGCTCCTTTATTGCGATTCAAATTGTCGTGTGCTACATAAACGAGAGTCTTGGCCATCACCAAAAGGGTAGTCCGACCTTGCTAGAATCGCGTACTGGATCGATGATGATCACAAGCTCAAGAGTCGGAGATGTCTAATGCGGTTTGGTGTCCTTACTGGCGGTGGCGATTGCCCAGGTCTTAATGCGGTGATAAGAGCCGTAGTCCGTAAAGGTGAAAAAGAGTACGGATATGAATTCATAGGTTTCAGAGATGGCTGGAAAGGACCTTTAGAGGGGCTGACCATGCCACTTAACATCAAGGCAACCCGAGGAATACTCCCACGAGGCGGAACAATTCTTGGTTCATCGCGAACTAATCCTTTCAAAATCGAAAATGGCGTTGAAAGGATAAAAGAGAATTTATCGAAAATGAACGTTGATGCACTTATTGCAATTGGTGGAGAGGACACATTAGGTGTTGCAACTAAACTAGACGCGCTAGGCGTGAAAGTAATTGGCGTTCCAAAGACAATTGACAATGATTTGAATAATACTGATTACACATTTGGGTTTGATACCGCCGTAAATATTGCAGTTGAAGCCATCGACAGATTACACACGACAGCCGAATCGCATCACCGCGCTCTAATTGTTGAAGTTATGGGAAGGCACGCAGGTTGGATTGCGTTACATTCTGGAATGGCAGGGGGCGCTTCTTGTATTTTGATTCCAGAAGTTCCCTTTGATATTGAAAAAGTTTGCCAGTATGTAGAGTCCAGATTTGAACAATCTTATGCACCGATAATCGTTGTGGCAGAAGGTGCATTACCTAAAGACGGAACGATAGTAACCAAAGATGGATCGCTGGATGCTTTCGGACATGTAAAACTCTCCGGAATTGGAGAGTGGCTAGCTAAAGAAATTGAATCCAGAACCGGCACTGAAGCCAGAACTTCAATTTTGGGGCATATTCAAAGAGGTGGAACTCCAACCGCTTTTGATCGCGTACTGGCAACACGATTTGGAATTCACGCGATAACTGCGGCTCATGCAGGAGATTGGGGAAAGATGGTTGCACTACATGGCACCAAGATTGAGCGGGTGCCGCTAGCTTCGGCAACTGAGAAGCTAAAAACGGTAGATCCAAGCCTTCTCGCAGAAGCTGAAGTCTTCTTTGGTTAATTCCATAGCAAGAATCCCTTCAACCTATCTACCCTTAAGCCATGAGTAATACGATTGAGAAGCTCTTTGACAGCTCTCTAGCAATAGCGCAGCAACCGGCTTGGCCAGATCGTGACAAATTGGCTCAAGTTGTAACTGAACTTCGAACATTGCCTCCACTGGTTTTTGCTGGAGAATGCGACAATCTTAAGATCAAAATTGCGCAAGCAGCTTCAGGCGAGGCTTTCTGGTTACAAGGTGGCGATTGCGCTGAAACTTTTGCTGCTGCAACTGCCGATTCCATAAGAAATCGAATAAAGACAATTCTTCAAATGGCTGCCGTACTTCAGTACGGAGCCAGCATGCCAGTAATCAAAGTTGGTCGAATGGCAGGTCAATTTGCAAAACCTCGTAGTAATGACATGGAAAAGCGTGGAGACATTGAACTGCCAGCTTATCGAGGTGATGCTGTAAACGATCTGCAATTTACGAAAGAGGCTCGAACTCCCGATCCATCTCGCCTATTGAAGGTTTATCACACATCCTCCGCAACACTTAATTTAGTTAGGGCTTTTACTCAAGGCGGTTTCGCAGATTTACGACTTGTCCACGAGTGGAACAAAGGCTTCATTCGCGATTCAGAGATTGGATCTAGATATGAAGCGCTTGCAAAAGAGATTGGCCGTGCACTCGAATTCATGAAATCGGCAGGTGTTAATCCTGAAGAGTTTAAGACTGTCGACTTTTACTCGTCGCATGAAGCTTTAATTCTTGAGTACGAAAAAGCACTAACGAGAATTGATTCAAGATCTGATCAACCTTATGACGTCTCAGCCCATTTTCTGTGGATCGGAGAACGCACCCGACAACTCGACGGAGCCCATATCGATTTTGCTAAGAATATTCGGAATCCGATAGGCGTCAAAATTGGCCCGAAAACTTCACCCGAAGATGTTTTGGCTTTGATTGAAACTTTGAATCCGCAAGAGGAGCCCGGACGATTAACTTTCATAACTCGAATGGGAGCAAAAAACATTCGCACTGCTTTGCCGCCGATTGTAGAAGCAGTGAAAAAAAGTGGCAGAAAAGTACTCTGGGTTTGCGATCCGATGCATGGGAATACCTATGAAGCGCCGACCGGCTTTAAGACAAGAAGTTTTGATGATGTCATGAATGAAGTTATGGGATTCTTCGAGGTACATCACAAACTTGATACCTATCCCGGGGGCATACACGTTGAGCTGACGGGTGATGATGTAACTGAGTGCGTTGGCGGTGGGATGGAAATTTCTCATGAAGATTTAGCCACCCGTTACGAGTCAGCCTGTGATCCAAGATTGAACCACACCCAATCTCTGGAGCTAGCCTTCCTCGTCGCCGAAAAATTAAGAGACGGGAAGCGGTAAACGAGTTAGGCGTAGAGTAGGGGAGTGCTTACCCAATCAATTTACAAGACTCCGATAGGAAGTTTGTACTTGATTTCTCATGACCAGAAGCTCCTTGCTGCTGGCTTCTCTAGCTTCGCCAAATTAATTTCAAATCTTGATACAAAAGATCGAGCAAAAACTTTTATTTCACAGAAAAAGATTCCTGTTGTTTCAGATCTCTTAGATGACTATTTTGATGGAGATTTGAACGCTTTAGACGGAATTTCAGTAAGGCAACCAGGGGAGCGGTTTTCGCAGGCTGCTTGGCGTGCCATGCGCAAAGTTTTGCCGGGTAAATCGATTTCTTATGCGGAATTAGCAAAACGATCAGGTTCCCCAGATGCGGTGAGAGCTGCGGGAAGTGCCTGTGCGAGAAATCAGATTGCACTCGTAGTTCCATGTCATCGAATCGTAAAGACCGGCGGTGGTCTTGGTAATTACGCTTATGGTCTAAAAATCAAA
>JBEANJ010000031.1:0-10661 GCA_041165565.1 Actinomycetota bacterium
TCGCAGGCTCTGCGACTGGCAACGCCAGCATCGGCCAAGAATTTCTGGAGGCGGATATCCACGCTCTTGAGTCTAGGAGAATTACTCAGTTAACGAAGCGATGATTTCGTCGAGCCCATCTATATCAGGCAAGAATGGGGCCAGAGCTGGGAGATCAGATACTGAATTGACGCCGATTCGCTCGAGGAAGTAGTTCGTTGTCCGATAGAGAAGCGCTCCAGTCTCATGTTCAATGCCGCACTCCTCAACGAGACCTCTATTGACCAAAGTTTTCATGACCGCTTCCACATTTACGCCGCGAATTGCTGAGACCCTCGCACGAGAGATGGGCTGGCGATAAGCAATTACCGCTAAAGTCTCAAGCGCCGCCTGAGTGAGCTTGGCCTGTTGCCCGTCTACAACGAACTTCTCCACCAATGGTGAAAGGTCTGGATGGCTATAGAAGCGCCATCCTCCTGAGACCTGTTTTAACGTAAAACCCCGCTCTTGTCCTTCGTACTCTTCGGATAACTTTGCTAGTGCCGCTAAAACCTCATCGGTTGGTCTCTCGATTATCTGGGCAAGCACAACCTCGGATAGGGGTTCCTCAACGACCATCAATATGGCTTCGATTGAGCGCTCCAACTCGCGATTATTCATTGCCACCTTTTTCCGCATCCGTTGCCCCAGTAGAGCCATCCTCCGCAAGGCTATCCTCTTCCCTAAGGGGCGCTCGATCAAACTCATCGCTCACTAAAACAGCACCCGTTTCAGAACCCGTCCACGTAACCTGCAACTCCCCTAGTGCGAGAACTTGTTCAAAACGGACCTGACCATCTTTATAAAGTTCGAGTAGAGCTAGAAAACGGGCAACCACAATTAGAGTGCTCTCAGCATCTGCGACTAGAGCTCTAAAAGTGAGGCTCTTTTGACGTCTGAGGGCTGATACAACCACAAGCGCCTCTTGAGCGACGCTGACCATTGCTTGGTGTAAATGTTCAGTTGAGAGTTTAGGAGCCACTTTGGGCGTGAGTACTCGATTGGCCACTGCAGCAAACCTTTCAGGAGTAACCCCGATTAGTACCTCCGGCAATAGCGCTGCAAGGTGGGGCTCAAGAGAGACGGATCTGGCAAAAGTCTTCTCCTGGAGCTCGATACGCTCTGAAATTATTCGTGAAATCTCCTTGAAGGCTCGGTATTGAAGTAATCGGGCGAAGAGGAGATCCCTGGCTTCGAGAAGCGCTAAGTCTGCTTCATCGTCTACCTCTCCACTTGGAAGCAATCGCGCCGCCTTCAGATCAAGAAGCGTGGCTGCAACTACTAGGAATTCAGTGGCCTGATCTAGCCGCCAGCCCTCTTCAGTAGCCTCCAGCGCTCGGATGTGGGAAATGAATTCGTCCGTGACGGTAGCGAGCGCCACCTCGGTGATCTCTAATTTATGGCGAGAGATAAGTTGCAAAAGCAGATCAAAAGGACCGTCAAAATTTTCCAATTTAACGGAGAATCCGGAAACGCGTCCTTCTAGTGCAGATTGTGGCAACACTGAACCACTACTTGAGACTTCTCCACTATCCGACATGATTGGCAAACTCTACGCGTGTCGCTGCTCAGTTTCACAACTCTCGTGCGTAAAGTCGCGGCATGGCAAATAGTGCTTCAGAGATTTCTCGATTGAATGCTAAATCGACATTTACTTACCAAAAGTAAGCCGAATCGGAATGAAGAGGTAGTGACTACTTCCTCTGTCCTGAATCTTCCTTCTCCGATTTTCCCTGAGCCGAAGCAATTAGAAAATCACGGAAATGCAAGGATAATTTCCGTCGTCAACCAAAAAGGTGGTGTTGGGAAAACCACAACCACAATTAATCTTGGAGCGGCTCTTGCAGAATTAGGTAGAAGAGTTCTATTGGTTGACTTTGATCCACAGCACTCGCTCTCCGTTGGGCTGAACGTTTCAACTCGTGAAATTGAAGGTTCAATCTACGATTTAATGATGGATGAATCGACAAAGATCGATGACTTCCTTTTGAAGACAAGCGTTCCTGGTATGGACATGATTCCAGCTCACGAAAACTTGGCTGGTGCTGAGGGTGGTCTAGTCAATGTAATTGCCCGCGAAAAGGTCTTAAAGCGAGTACTCGCCTCTGTGGTCGATTTCTATGATGTAATCCTCATCGATTGCCAACCCTCTTTAGGACTTTTAACTGTAAATGCGTTAACGGCTTCTCACTATGTTTTGGTCCCCTTGGAATGTGAGTATTTCGCGCTCCGGGGCGTCGCCCTTTTGGATGACATCATTAAGAAGGTACAACTCAACACAAATCCCGACCTACAGTTGTTAGGGATCTTGCCCACGATGTTTGATCGCAAAACCGTTCATAGCCGCGAAGTTTTGGAGCGAATTAACGAAGCCTTTCCAAATAAAGTGTGTGACACAACAATCGCTCGTACCGTTAGATTCCCCGAAACCACTGTCGCTGGCGAACCAATTACTTCTTATGCCAGCTCCTCTGCTGGCGCAGCTTCCTATAGAAGATTGGCCCGCGAATTAATTGCTAATGGAGGTATCCGATGAGTCGCAGAATTAGTCTTCCTGGTGCAGATGAACTGTTCCGCAAAACCACTTTAAGTGCGGTGCCAGATTCCGTTGAAGAAACAGCTGAGGTTGTCCATACCAATCGCCCAACAACTGCAACTACTGCAACTACTGCAAAACCTCTCACCAAAGGCAATTCAGTGCGCCAGACGCCCCGGCGGCGATCATCTGGTATCGATCGCGCTCCTTCCGGCCGTGAGCGGCATGATGAAAAAATCACGGTGTATTTGTCACCGGATGAATTATTCGATTTAGAACAAGCTCGGTTACATCTTCGAGGAGATATTGGTTTGGCGGTCGACCGAGGTCGCATAGTTCGAGAAGCGCTCGCTATTGTAATTGCGGATTTAGAGTCTAAAGGTGATCAGTCAATAATTGTTCGACGCTTAAGAGGTCGATAAAAATTATTTAGCTCTGGGATGAGCTGAAATATAGCTCTCTCTTATCTTTTCGATTGTTATCATGGTGTAAATCTGGGTGGTACTAACTGATGAATGACCCAATAATTCTTGAACTATTCGTATGTCAGCTCCGCCGTCCAGAAGATGGGTTGCGAAAGAGTGACGTAGCGAATGTGGCGATATCTCCTCAATTCCAGCAAGGGTTGCGCTCTCACAAACAATTTTCCAAGCGCTCTGGCGACTTAGTCTTCCCCCGCGGGAATTAAGGAAGAGAGCGTCATGTCGGATGGAACTCTTCTCGCTCAGAGCGGGTCGAACAGTTACGAGATATTGTTCTAGCTCGTGTTTCGCCAACTTACCAATTGGAACAATTCTCTCCTTTCGACCTTTGCCAAAGAGCCGAATGGTCTGAATCTCGCCCTCATCAAACTTCAAATCAGATAAGTTCAATCCGATAGCTTCACTCACTCGCGCACCGGTAGCGTAAAGAAATTCAAGGAGCGCTCGATCTCGTAAACCGATTCCCGCCTTTGGAGTGGTATCGATCAATTTTGCTACCTCTGAAACAGAGAGAGCTTTCGGCAGTCTGCGCGGTAATTTCGCAGGCTTGAGATCACGGCTCGGGTTGTCCAAACCCGTTTCCTTAGCAAAGAATTTGAAAAAACTGCGCAAAGTTACAACCAGTCTTGCTGATGACGACGCCGATAAACCTTTCTTTCGCGCATCAGATATGAATTCTTCCAGGTTGGATATCTCAACCTTCTCAATTTCTATACCTTTAACCCTTAAGAAATTTGAAAAATTTGTCAGATCCTGCCCGTATGCAGAAACGGTATTAGGGCTTAAGCCGCGTTCGACCGAGATATGGCTAAGGAAGTCCTTGAAGAATTTCTCGTCAACCACGATTAATTGCGGCACGAATCAAGCCGGCAAAAAGTGGGTGTGGATTGGTGGGACGAGATCTAAATTCTGGATGCGCTTGGGTTCCTACATAGTATGGATGTGTATTTATTGGCAGTTCAACAAATTCCACTAATTTTTTATCAGGTGAGAGACCGCTTAAAACAAGACCTGTTTTAGTAATAATTTCACGATAATTATTGTTCACTTCATATCGGTGCCTGTGACGTTCTGATATTTCATTCGCCCCGTAAGTTTGTGAAACTATTGAACCCGGCTCCAAAATTGCCTTATACATACCCAGCCTCATCGTGCCACCCATATCAGCTTCACCAGAAACTATCTTTTCCTGACCGGCCATAGTCGCGATAACCGGATTAGCGGTGGTGGGATCAAATTCGGCAGAGTTCGCATCGGTTATGCCGGCTATTGATCTAGCAACTTCAATCACCATACATTGAAGTCCAAGACAGAGCCCCAATGTTGGAATTAAATTTTCTCGAGCATATCTTAATGCTCCAACTTTGCCTTCAATTCCCCGAATGCCGAAACCGCCCGGCACGCAAATCGCGTCGACATCTCCTAATTGATGCTCTGCGTTTCTTGGATCCTCGCACTCATCACTTACGACCCACTTTATTTCGACCTTTGCATCATTTGCGAACCCCCCAGCTCGCAGGGCTTCGGTAACTGATAGGTAAGCATCAGGAAGATCAACATATTTTCCAACGAGAGCCACTCGCACTTTGTGCTTCGGGCTATGAACACGCTCAAGAAGGCGATCCCATTCCCCCCACTCCACGTCGTGGAACGGCAGACCCATTCGGCGAACTATGTATGCATCCAATCCCTCTTTATGAAGTACTTTTGGAATATCGTAAATCGATGGCGCATCCACGGCAGCCACGACCGCCTCTAGATCAACATCACACATCAATGAAATTTTCTTTTTTACAGAAGTAGGGATTTCGCGATCTGATCTCAGAACAACTGCATCTGGCGAGATACCAATGGATCGAAGGGCTTGCACGGAATGTTGAGTTGGTTTGGTCTTTAATTCACCCGAGGGGCCGATGTAGGGAACTAATGAGACATGGAGATAAAAAACGTTTTCACGACCAACCTCTTGTCGGATCTGTCTGGCCGCTTCGAGAAATGGGAGCGATTCGATATCGCCTACTGTTCCCCCTATTTCGGTAATAACTAAATCAATATTAGATGCGGCCATGGCCCGTATTCGATCCTTGATCTCGTTTGTTATATGAGGGATAACTTGAACAGTGTCCCCGAGATATTCACCTCTACGTTCTCTTGCAATTACTCTTGAGTAAACTTGGCCCGTTGTTACATTTGCAGAACCGTGAAGATTGGTATCTAAAAATCGTTCGTAATGGCCAATGTCTAAATCGGTCTCAGCTCCATCATCTGTGACAAAGACTTCACCGTGCTGAAAGGGATTCATAGTCCCGGGATCAACATTGATATAAGGATCTAACTTCTGCATCGTAACTCGCAGGCCACGCGCCCTTAGAAGTCTGCCTAGACTAGATGCAGTCAATCCTTTGCCGAGACTGGAAGCTACTCCGCCGGTGACAAAAAGATGCTTCGTCACATGAGGGGCGGTCATGGAGCGCTAACTTATCACTCAAATTACTCTTTCCCTAAATTTAACAATTCTCGCGCGTGCTCTTGGGCGTGTTCAGATTCAGATACCCCAGAAAGCATGCGAGCAATCTCGGTTTCGCGTTCTTCTCCAGTAGCAATTGAAATCGAACTCTCACTGATTGAGCCAGTTGAATCCTTATTTACAACAAGATGGTGATCTGCCCAAATTGCAACCTGAGGCAGATGCGTAACAACAATAACTTGTGACGTTGAAGCTAGTCGCTTCAATCGCTTCCCGACCTCTAAAGCGGCTTTGCCACCAATGCCAGCATCAACCTCGTCGAATAAATAGGTGCCGAGAGGGGAATTCCCAGCTGCTACCACTTCAATGGCGAGCATCAGCCTGGAAAGTTCTCCCCCACTTGCAACTTTCGAGATTGGTAATAGCTCTCCGCTTTGATGAGCGGAAAATTTCATTGTTACTTCATCAGTTCCATGGAATGGAAAATCATCCTTATCGAAATCTTTTGCAGAATCTATTTGGCAGAGAAAGCGAGCATTTGGCATGGCTAGTTCATTGAGTTCATCATTTACCGCATTTGTTAAGCGAGCGGCAGCATCATTTCTTATCTCGCTAAGTGAACCGGCCTTTTCGATGAGCGAGCGTCGAACTTTTTCCAAATCAGACTTAAGGGCCGCTACTCGATCCTCGCCTCCACTCAGATCTGCAATTTCGTTCTTTGCTGCCTTCGCTCGCTCCAGCGCTCTTTGAAGCTGTTCCTCAATATCGCCCTCTCCCCCATGCTTTTTAGCAAAACCTTTAATTGCAGCCTTTCTCTCTAGCAACTCATCTAGAGATATTCCGCCTTCGTTAAGTTCATCTAGAAGAATTCCCCCTTCATTGGCTAAATCGCTCAATTCAAAATACGCACTTTCTGCACGCTTTACCTTCTCCGAGAATCTTTCATCCTTCACTGAAAGAGCCGCAAAAGCTCTCCGAGCGCGATCAATTCCCCGCAGCGCGCCATGTTCATCAGACGTTAACGCCTCCCTAATTTCACTTAAATGTATTCGCAAATCCTCTAAATTCTCGAGTACAGAAATCTTGTTTTCCACATCCTCCAGCTCGCCAGATTTTGGTTTAAGTTTTGCTTCATCTTTTAGTAAAGTCTCTAATTCTTGAATCTTCGCAACTCTTGAACTCTCTGACTTATCCAGGTCATGGAGCCGACGCTTAATTTCCTGAAAGCTTTCTAAGGCTTTCTTGTACTCAGCAAGAGCGATCTCCGCTCGCGCGCCTCCGAAATTATCAAGTAAATCTCTCTGGCGGGAGCTCTTTGTCAATGTTACTGCGCCATGCTGCCCATGAATCTCCATAAGCTCATCAGAAAAGTCAGCCAATTTAGAAACCGTCGTCGGAACTCCTGAAATACTGGCCCTGCTTTTACCATCTCTATTAATAATTCGAGAGAGAATAATTGAATCCTCAATATCTAGAGCTTGTTCTTCTAGTAGAGTTCCAAGTTGAGAAGCCGGTTTACTTGGTAATTCAAAGATTCCCGAAACGCTTAATCGTTCACTGTCCAATCTAATCAAGTCGCTATCGGACTTTTCTCCCGCAATAAGCGAGAGCGCCGTTAAGACCATGGTTTTTCCAGCCCCCGTTTCACCGGTTACCACGTTTAATCCGGGAGCAAACTCGATCGCAGCTTCTTCTATTACTCCCAGGTTACGAATTGAGAGTTCAATTAGACGAGATCGTCCGAAGTTGTTGCTATTTCCCACGCCAACCATCTACGGGAAGCTTAAATTTCGCGACCAATCTATCGGTGAAAGTTACGTTATCAATATGGGCTAATGAGATGAAGCTTCGTTCAGAGGTAAGTTTGATTCGATCTGCCTCAAGTAACTGAACTTTACGTAGACCATCTGCTGAAATCACCCCAACATCGCTTTCAACATCAATTGCGATTACCGATTGCGGCGAAACAACCATTGGGTCAGAGAAAAGTGCGTGCGCAGCTAAAGGCAATAGGACTAGCGCGTCAACATCCGGCCATACAACCGGGCCGCCGGCCGAAAAGGCATATGCGGTCGAACCAGTAGGAGTTGCGCAAATAACTCCATCGCAGCCCCAGCGAGATAGTGGTCTCTGGTCGATCTGGACAAAAAGTTCGATCATCGCCTCAGTATTTCTCTCGATAGCGACTTCGTTTAAAGCCCAACCTTGGGCAACGACACTTCCCTTTCTCTCGACTTGATACGAAAGCGTCATCCGTTTTTCAATCAGGTAATTCTTATCCGCTATGGCTTTTATCAAATCAGAGTTGGAGGGGCGCTCAATCTGGGCAAGGAATCCAACATGTCCGAGATTAATTCCAAGAACTGGCGTTTCGCTCCCATGAGCAATTTCTGCACCGCGCAGAATGGTTCCATCTCCTCCAAGAACAAGAATTAGTTCAGCGTTCTTTGCCAGAGATAAGATTTCTGAATCACTTCTTAAGTCCGCTTCATTTATGCCCTCGGAGCTTGTAGCGACTTGTATTCCTATTTTTCGAAGATTAGGAACTATCTCATTAGCTAGTTGATGCGCTTCTTTTCGTGTGGGGTGCAGAACAAGCACGATACTTCTCATTATTCTGGTCCCTTCGCTATCGCTTCAATTAAATCGGAATCCCTTAGAGCAGGAGAACCTCTTCTCAACCAGAGGAAATATTCCACATTTCCTGATGGCCCGGGTAGGGCACTTGCAACGACGGAGGAGACCCCAAGACCCAGAGCGTAGGCTGAATCTGCGACCATTCGAACCGCCTCAAAACGCAAATTTGACTCCCTAACAACACCGCCAGCGCCCAGTTTCTCTCTACCTACTTCAAATTGAGGTTTCACCATCAGAAGATAATCGCAATCTGCAGTAGCAAGAGAGATGAGGGCAGGTAGAACCGTTCTAAGCGATATAAATGATAAATCGGCGACTATCAAATTTACTGGCTCTCCGATATCGCTCAACTTTGCATCTCGCACATTTAATCGATCTTTGACGATAACACGATCATCCTGTTGCAAACTCCAAGCCAATTGCCCGTAACCGACATCCATAGCAATTACCTCTTTGGCGCCGTTTATAAGAAGAACTTCGGTGAAACCGCCGGTTGAGGCTCCTGCATCTAAGGCTCTTCGCCCCTTTACTTGAATACCGGGAATCGCTTTAAGCGCGCCTGAAAGTTTATGTCCACCTCTTGAAACGAAATCAATCTCATCAGATTGAACCACTATTGAGACTTCGCCATCGACTTGTGTTGAAGATTTTTTGGCCGGCAACCCACCGACTTTAACCTTTCCGTTTTCGATTAGCTCCTGGGCATTCTCTCGAGATCGAGCCAGTCCCCGGCGAACTAATTCGCTATCGAGTCGCTGTCGCATTTACTCAGCTTGATATA
This sequence comes from Actinomycetota bacterium, assembly GCA_041165565.1. GTDB lineage: Bacteria > Actinomycetota > Actinomycetes > Nanopelagicales > Nanopelagicaceae > MAG-120802. Next base: position 8,922 of record JBEANJ010000031.1, read on the forward strand.
CCCTCAACGGTTGAGAGTTGTTCGGTAAGTTCGACATTTATCTTTTCAAAGAGCCCCCCGTGTTCGGGTAATGGAGCCAAAGCAATTTCATTAACTCTCTTCTTTATTGAAGAAATATCTTCAAGCGTCATTATCGAGCCTTCCCCTTTGCAGTGGAGCGCTTCTTAGTAGGGGCCTTCTTCTGAGCCGTTTTCTTTTTTACATTTGATTTCTTTACATTTAGTGTATTTCGCAATTCATTTAATTCACTCTCTATTCGTTTCAAATCGCTTTCTTTAGCAAAACCCATTTTTGAAACGTTACGTTTAACTTCTTCTTCAACCCGGCTCTTTATCGCTTCGCCACTTTCTCGCGCCCAGACATTTAGGGCCGCTGCTAACTCTTGTGGGCTCTTCTCCCCATTTCCAATCTTCATCAGGTAGGTACGCAAAGCAGAGAATAAGTCGTTCGCCATGCCTGAAAGGTACCTAAACCCTTTTAAGTTCGCGCGCTTCGACCTGCCAACGGCTTGCCAACTTTTCGCCAGATCTCCAAAACCTGCGCCGGATTACTCCCGAAACCGAAATCCACTCTTGATCTTTAAGAGAAAGGGTCCGTCTTCGCAGCCGCGAACTCCAGGTAGCGATATCAAGGGTATCTACTCCATCCACATTGTCTCGTTCGACCACTAGTCGTATTTCAACAACCTCATCGCCGCTAGGTAAAAGCTTGATTTTCGGACCGCCACTTACTCTGCCAATTAATTTAACTTCATTTTTTGCTTTCGCCATGATTCTCCTTCTTTGGGAGAAGTGATACTTCCGGAGTTATCTGACATCCTCATCTTGATCCGCAACAAGTTGTGGATTCTTGGTAAGAAATTTCTCTGCGCTTTTAACATCGCCCGATGCTCGCAAAGCTTCAAGGTATGCAATTCTCAATCGACGGCTCCAGGCTGGAGAATCCTCGTTTAATTCAGAGCACGTTAAAGTAACAACTGCGGCCTCCGGTTGGCCAAGCGCTAATCTCGCCTTGGCTGCTGCGATTCTCATCTCGACTCGACCTTCTTTTGAAAGTGAACCCTCCTTAACAGAGCCCGCAATCTCTAGGGCTTTTCTGGAATTTCCTAGCGCGGCTTCACACTGGGCTATGTAGGGTTTTAATTCGATAGAACCTGAGATGCGCTCTGCCGCGCGCAAGTCTTTAAGCGCTTCTTTAAATTCGCCGGCTCTAAGTGCGGCAATCCCTGCTTTCTCCCTCACAATTCCAAGTCGTCCAGCTCGATAAACAATCTCCTTTCCATGCTGATGTGCTTCTTTTGGATTTGTTTCGAGATTATTTATCAATGAAACCATATGGCGAGCCACGCTCTTTGCATTTCCAGGGGTTAAAGATTCAAGTTGAAAAATTATTTTCTTATCTAATTCTTCGCCAGTAACCTCATCATTTACCCAAGGTCTATCGAAATTTCGAGACCGCTCATGCGGTCCAGTAATTTTTGGAGCGCGTTCTTTTCTTGGAGAGCTCTTTGGATCTTTAAAGTTTTTTCTACCTCGATTGGCGCTACCTGAATCTTTTCCTTCGCTTGATTTCTTTCGATTTGATTTTGGATTTTTATCAGGAAATGAAAAAGGGGCCACTTTCGTAACCCCTCTCTCTAAATTAAGTCCGGCGGCGTTCTACTCTCCCACACAGTGACCCGTGCAGTACCATCGACGCTGAGAGGCTTAACTTCCGGGTTCGGAATGGGACCGGGTGTTT
>JBEANJ010000032.1:0-9017 GCA_041165565.1 Actinomycetota bacterium
CGGCGATACCGCTTTGGCTCATGGCAGCGGCGATATGGCGATTCTCTCTGCCAGCTTCTTTGTTACATTAATGGAAAGTGCATGTAACTCGTCATTAGCTGATTTGATTGAGAATGGTGAGACCACAGTGCTAACAGATCTGCAATTTGAAGTTCTACACCCAGTTGGAATCGGTACGGAACTCCAGGGCGCTGCTACCTGCACCTCGTTTAGCGATGGAAATATTATTTTTATCTGTGAGATACATGATGGCCAGCGAATGGTTGCGACTGGGACGATGAATCGAAAGTTGGTAGATCGCGTAACTTTTCTAGCAAAAAGCGCGGCGCTTGCTGTTATGTCACAACAAGCGCCGCGCGATTAAATTATCTGTTTTGAGTTTATTTCTTAGTAGCCCAGAATATTTCTGCAATCTCATCAATCTTAGAGATTAACTTCTCTGCAACGGCTACATCGGTAGTTCCTTTAGTCCCAGCAGCTCCGGCCAATTTTGTTGCCTCATTAAATAGACCGTGAAGTTGTGGATAGGCCTCGAAATGGTTTGGTTTGAAATAGTCAGTCCAGAGCACCCAGAGATGCTCTTTAACTAGATTAGATCTAGTCTCTTTAATAGAGACAGCACGCGATTTAAAATCTGCATCATTGGAAGCTGCGTATTTCTCCATGCAGGCTTTTACGGAGAGAGCTTCAATCTTGGCTTGCGCTGGATCGTAAACACCACAAGGAAGATCACAGTGGGCATAAACTTTTAGCATCGTTTCCTCACTTCTAGTAGGGCTTTTGATTGGCTACTTAGATGTTGGAGCCAGCGTACCTGGCATGGGAAACTCGCGCCAATGAAAAATTGGCCGATTCAGAGGGCGCGCGTAACTGGAGATTCAATGGCGCCGACTTACCGGGATGGTGAAGTCGTCTGGGTCCGGTTATTCGATTCAATTCCTCATGAGATTCGGCTGGGAACCGTGGTTCTTATTGAACGAGATGAACAGCCAGGAATCATTTATATAAAGAGAGTGCAACGGTCACATGGCAGCAGTTATTGGGTAGAGGGAGATAACCAAGAGTTAGCGGCGCGAATGCATGATTCGAGAACGTGGGGCTTTATCCAGGCGCATGAAATACGGGGCCGTGCAATTAAATCGAAGAGAAATAAGCGTTACTGAACCGGTTGAAGTTTTTACCGGGTTATTTCGCAAAAACTTCAGCGATTAGCGCTTTCTGTTCTTCTTCATGAACGTGGACACTCCCAGTTGCTGGGCTAGCCGAGGCGCGTCGGGAAATGCGTTGAATCGTGTTTCCGGGAAGCGCTTCATTCATAGCGGAAGAGAAGAACGGCCATGGTCCTTGGTTTGCTGGTTCATCTTGAACCCAGAGAACTTTGGCATTTGGGAAACGCTTGATTTCGGCAATTATCTCTTCGGTTGGGAGCGGATAAAGCTGTTCTAATCTTGCAATTGCAGTTTTCTTATCACCGCGTTTTGCACGCTCGCCAATTAACTCCCAATAAACTTTGCCACTACATAAAATTAAGCGCTCGACGTTTTGAAGTTCAGGTGAATTCTCTTTTATAAATGGTTGGAAGTTTCCACTTGTAAAGTCACTTAGTTGCGAAGCCGCTGCCTTTAGGCGCAGCATTGACTTCGGTTCAAAGACAATTAAAGGTTTGCGAGCTGGATTCTTAATCTGCCAACGAAGTAAGTGGAAGAAGGATGCGGCTGAGGATGGCTGGGCAACTGTCATATTGTTTTCAGCGCACAGCGTTAGAAATCTTTCGATTCGCCCAGATGAGTGATCAGGACCTTGGCCTTCAAAACCATGTGGAAGCAGCAAAACTAGAGAGGTGCGCTCGCCCCATTTCTGGAGCGAGGAGGAGATGAACTCATCGATGATTGTCTGGGCGCCATTTGCAAAATCTCCAAACTGACCTTCCCAAAGAACTAGCGCATCATCACGTTGTAGCGAGTAGCCATGTTCGAATCCCATAGCGGCATACTCTGATAGCAGTGAATCAACTACAAAGAATTGATTGTTATCTTCTATTAGAGCACGAAGCGGCAACCACTCACTTCCATCATTGTGATCTCTGATTACAGCATGGCGATTTGAGAATGTGCCTCTGCCAACATCTTGACCAGCGATTCGAACAGGATGGCCCTCGAGAAGAAGCGAACCAAATGCCAACATTTCGCCGCCTGACCAATCAATAGTGCCATCATCTAACATCGAAACGCGGCGTTGTAATTGTGGCAAAAGCTTTGGGTGTACTTTGAAATTCTCGGGTATCGCAATTTGTGTTGCGGCGATTTTGCGCGCTACCGCTTCAGAAATTGCGGTATTTGTGCTGCGTGGGTCTGCTTCTATAAGTTGGTCGAATTCCGGCTTCTCCGGCATCTTGTCGTGAACTGTTGCGAAGATTCCTTCTAGTTGAGTTTGGAACTCTTTTGCGATGCCATCGGCTTCCTCTTGAGTGATATCACCGCGACCAACTAGGGCTTCTGCATAAAGTACACGCGTTGTACGCTTTGAATCGATCATCTGGTACATCCGCGGTTGAGTAAAACTCGGTTCGTCACCTTCGTTATGGCCACGGCGACGGTAACAGACCATGTCGATGATGACATCTTTGTGGAAAGTTTGTCGATACTCGAATGCAACACGTGCCACACGGACACATGCCTCTGGGTCATCACCATTTACATGGAAAACCGGAGCTTGAATCATCTTTGCTACATCGGTTGCGTATCTCGAGGAGCGCGCTGACTCGGGCGAAGTTGTGAAACCAACTTGGTTATTGATAACAACGTGAATTGTTCCGCCAGTCTTATATCCGCGTAATTGCGACATATTCAGAGTTTCAGCGACTACGCCTTGTCCGGCAAATGACGCATCTCCGTGAATCAAAACTGGCAGGATAGAGAAGGCGTTAAGCACATTCTTCTTATCTTGTTTAGCGCGGACAATTCCTTCGAGGACTGGATTTACCGCTTCCAAATGCGATGGATTCGCAGCGAGATAGATCTTGGTTTTATCTCCGGTTTCAGTTACAAAATCTCCATATGTTCCAAGGTGGTATTTGACATCACCAGAGCCTTGAACCGAATTGGCTTGATAGTGGCCTTCAAACTCTTGGAAAATCTGACCATAAGATTTTCCAGCGACGTTAGCAAGAACATTTAAACGGCCGCGATGTGGCATGCCGATACAAACTTCATCAAGCTTAGCCTTAGCGGCATACCGGGCGATGGTGTCTAGTAGCGGAATTACAGATTCCCCGCCCTCAAGCGAGAATCGCTTCTGGCCAACAAACTTAGTATGCAAGAAGGTCTCAAACGCCTCTGCAGAATTCAATTTGCGCAGTATTCGAAGCTGTTCTTCTCTTGGAAAGAATGGTGAGCCAACTTCAACTTGATTTTGTATCCAATGACGTTCTTCTGGCGTCTCGATATACATATATTCCACGCCGATAGAGCGGCAGTAGGAATCACGTAGCGTTCCTAAAATATTACGAAGCTTTGCAGTATTCCTGCCGCCAAAGCCTCCGGTGGCAAAGTCGCGATCAAGATCCCAAAGCGTTAGACCATGAGTTACAACATCTAAGTCAACATGAGTGCGTTGTTGATATTCGAGGGGATCGATGTCTGCCATTAAATGGCCAAAGGTTCGATAAGCGTTGATTAACTGTTGAATTCGCGCTTCTTTACTAAGACTTACCTGGCTATCAAAATGCACATCAGCATGCCAACGAATAGGCACGTATGGAATTCGAAGGGCAGCGAAGATTTCATCGTAAAAGCCATCTTCACCTAAAAGAATTTCATGTACGCGACGTAAGAAATCTCCAGATTGAGCGCCTTGGATAACTCTATGATCGTAAGTCGAGGTGAGAGTTACAACTTTAGAGATAGCAAGACGTGCGATTGTCTCCTCACTTGCGCCCTGGAATTCGGCTGGATAATCCATAGCGCCTACACCCAAAATCAAACCTTGACCTTGTACTAAGCGGGGGACAGAGTGAACCGTTCCAATCGTTCCCGGATTTGTTAAAGAGCAGGTAGTTCCAGCGAAGTCTTCTACGGTTAGCGCCCCATTTCGGGCTTTCTTAACTAATGATTCATATGTGGCCCAGAACTGGCCAAAATCTAGCGACTCACAACCTTTGATAGAAGGCACAAGAAGTTGGCGGGTGCCATCTTCTTTTGCTAAATCAATTGCGATTCCAAGATTTATATGTTCTGGGAATCCAACAGCGGGTTTGCCATCCTGCTCGGTAAAAAATACATTCATTTCTGGCATCTCGCGTAATGCGCGAATCATCGCGTAGCCAATAATGTGAGTGAAAGAAACTTTTCCACCGCGAGCGCGCTTTAGATGATTATTGATTACAGTTCGATTATCAATCATTAATTTTGCTGGAATTGCTCGAACGCTAGTTGCGGTCGGAACCGAAAGAGAAGCCTCCATACTTGCAACTACTCGACTGGCAACTCCGCGAAGCGGTTCAACTCGGGCTGCGCCGGGCGTGCTGATTTCTTTTACCGGGCGAGAGATTGGTTGCGCTGGAGTTGGAGAACTCAATTTTGCCTGGCGAACTACTGGTTGGTTTCGCTGAACTGAGCTCGAGCTCTCTATGTTTTGCTCTTTGTTTTGGTTATTTATGGGGGCGCTCTGATTAACCTGGTTTGTTGTGGCTGCGACTTGGTTATTTACAACTTGAGGTGGGTTTACAGCGCTTCGTTGTTCTCGCTTTGGGATCGGTGGTACTCCGGCAGTCAAGGTGCTAGAACCATTAGTTCCAGCGCCATTAGTTCCCGGTTTATATCCGGCAAAAAATGCTCGCCACTTTTCATCAATTGAGTTTGGGTCTCGGAGATACTGTTCATACATCTCATCGACAAGCCACTCATTGGGGCCGAAGGAGCCACCAAATTTATTGTCGGGAGTCATGCCTGCCACAGAAAGTAAGCCTATCTGCGTGCGAGCGATTCATTCCACCGGAATCCAGTGTTTTCATTGGGGTGAGCGACGGGGGTCGAACCCGCGACATCCCGGACCACAACCGGGTGCTCTACCAGCTGAGCTACGCCCACCATTTACTTGCGATGGCAATTCTATCGGAAGAAAACGCTCCGCGCTCCGAGCACCCTTTTGATGCCGCGCACTCTGTAGTTATTCAACATCCACTTAATCGCGCTCAAACTGCACTACATGGCTTTGACGTAAATAAGGTCTATGAGTGAATCCATCGATTCAAACCATTACGGGCCGCTTCAGCAATTCTTGAGTGATCCAGAAGTCGAGGAGATTTGGATTAATTCTCCACAGCGAATATTTATCGCTAAGAGAGGTCGAAGCCAGCTCACAAACCTGATTCTTGACTCACAGCAGATCCAATCTCTAATGGATCGAATACTTCTTTGGAGTGGAAGACGAATAGATCTATCTCAACCCTTTGTTGATGCAAGACTCCCGGACGGAAGTCGACTCCATATAGCTATTCCTGAAGTAACAGCAGAACATTGGGCTATAAATATAAGAAAGCATTTATATCGTGGTAAGTCACTATTGAACTTGGCAGAACTTGGAGTTATGAGTGATGAGTTAGCTGATTTTCTAAAAGTCCAAGTCTGCGAGAAGCGAAATATCTTAGTTAGCGGCTCGACACAAGCTGGCAAAACTACGTTGCTAAATGCTCTCGTCAGCGCGATTCCAGTTGAGGAGAGAGTTATCACGATTGAAGAAGTTTTTGAATTGAAGCCGCGGTTACCTGATTGCATAGCCATGCAGACGAGAGGCGCAAACTTTGAAGGGTATGGCGAAATTTCCATTCGCCGACTCATAAAGGAAGCGCTACGTATGCGTCCTTCGAGATTAGTGATTGGGGAAATTCGGGAGGCGGAGTCGCTAGACCTTTTAATCGCGCTTAATTCCGGAATTCCAGGTATGGCGACTATTCACGCAAATTCAGCCCGAGAAGCGCTGCGGAAGCTACAAACGCTTCCACTTCTTGCGGGCGAAAACATAACGCAAGAATTTCTAACCCCGACTGTGGCACAAGCCCTTGATCTCGTAGTTCATTTAGGAATTGATCGAGATGGAGCGAGAAGAATTCGCCAGGTTCTAAGAGTCGGTCAGCGAATCGAAGAGAATGTTATCGAAACAGATTTACTTTTTGAATGGGATGGGGTCACGTATCAACGAGGAGTAGGTGTTTATTGATATCACCCAGCGCATCTATTTTTACTCCTATCGTCGTTGCGATTTTTGCATCGATACTCGCATTTCTGGGCTGGAAATTGATTGATTCCCCAATCTCTATATTTCGCAGAATTATCAAAAGTGATCTTCAAGCTGAGAAGAGAAAGGCAAGCCTCCGTGAGATTTTCAGTATAACTATCGTCTTCCTGGCAACATACCTAATCATCAATTTGATCACTACCTCAACAGAGATAAGTTTTTCTATCGCAATTCTAGCTTCAGCTCTACCATTTATTTTGGCTAAAAAGAGAAATAGAAGTTTGCAGCGATTAAAAGAGAGAGCTTGGCCGGAAGCTATCGACAATATTGTTTCGGCACTTCTTGCTGGAAACTCGATTACCGAAGCAATAACTTCTCTCGAAAAAACCGCTCCAGCGCCACTTCGCAATCATTTTCTAAGAATTTCTGAGCATGTTCGATTAGGAATTCCTCTTGATCTCGCTCTACAAAAGGAGGCAGAGCGACTCAATAGCTCTGGGGCAGATCAGACTTTGATTTCGTTGCAATTAGCAAAAGAGTTTGGAGGACGTGATGTCACCAATACCTTGCGATTACTTGCCAACTTCCTTAGAGACCAGGATGAATCAATTGAAGAGATTGAAACTAAATTTGGATGGGTAAGGAATTCCGCGATTTTGGGTGCGCTCGCACCGTGGCTTTTACTAGCGCTGCTCTCGACCCAGAGAAATACTGTCGAGGCCTACCAAACTAGTGGCGGCAGAATCGTGCTATCAATCGGTGTTGTTTTAACAGCTATTGCATACCTGCTGATGGATCGAATATCGGCACTACCCGCTCCTCCTCGAATTAGAGCGCTTGCCAAGGCACGGTAATAAGACAAACATGAAATCTCTTGACCTTGAATCAGCGCCGAATTATCTGATTCTTCTAGCGGTCGCTCCGATTTTGATATCCGGCATCTGGTTTATTGCAAGTGAAACAATTATGGGCAGAGAATTCAGACCGAAAATAAGTGTGAGAGAAATAGAGAAGAGATTTCTCTGGCTCGTGATCTCATCACTAATTACCCTCACTTTCGTGCTCGCTTTTTGGAGAATAGCAAAAGTTCCCATAATCATTCTTATTGTCTTACTTACGATATTCACTATTTCTCATTTCAACCGACGAAATAAAGAGATTCAGATCGAGAGAAACGCCCTTGAGAATCAATTGCCGATAATGATTCAGTATCTGGTCCTGATAATTTCATCTGGTGTATCACCGATAAAAGCTATACAACTCTTTTCAGAGAGAACTGAGTCGCTCATTTCGACACGAATTCGTCTTGTTGTCGAAAAAATACTAAACGGCTCAGCATTTTCTTCAGCAATAGATGAATTCGTGAGGAAGTCTGACACTCCGGGAGTTAGGAGGTTTGGGAATACTCTGATTATTGCAATGGAGCGAGGCTCTCCTTTAGTTCCGATATTGACTGCGCTCGTTCGAGATTGCCGACAAGATTCGAAGAATGAAGTCTTGCGAAAGGCGGGTAGATCGGAGATTCTCTTGATGGTTCCTGTGGTCTTCCTATTACTACCGATCTCAGTTCTTTTCGCACTATATCCATCGCTCTCACAGCTTGGATAACATATCGCCTATAGCAAATGGAACACATATCAAGGTAGCCGAGCTACGAAGCAAAAGTTTTCCACAATTTTGCGTAACCTCAATCTAAAGGGCATTAACTCATATTGAATTTTCCTACAGGCATTAATAGAGCAGGCATCAATAGAGATTAAGTGGAATCTAAAGACAGTGATGCTTAGTGACAAGGAAGTGGAGATAAGTTTAATGAGAAATAGTCATAAAGAGCGGAGCCCTTTGAGCTCCTTGAAATCGATGAGAAATAAACCAGTATTGCGGATTTCCTCCGGAGCTAGTTCTTTCATCGATGCAATAGCTGTATTGACAATCTGGCTCGATAATCAAATTTCTAATCTTGGGAAGTTAATTTTTTCCATAATCCCCAGCAAATTGCGAAGAATTCTGATTGATTTGAATAGAACTTATTTGCGCCATAGAAACAGAATTCTAAAAATTGATATGGAGTCTTCAACCCCATATCGAAGCGCGGAGGAGCGTGGTGATGTACCAGGATGGGTGCTCGTAGTTCTTATGACAACTGGTTTAGTAACTGCGCTATGGACAATTGCAGCCCCGCGTTTAAGCCAAATCCTCAAAAATTCTTTAGATTCAATGAACAATATTCGATGAATAATCTCAATAAATCTAGCAAGCTCGATGAGGCCGGAAGCGTCGAGGCTGGGTTGGCCTTGATACCTACAACTATTTTCTTTCTTCTGATACTACAAATCGTGATTGCCGGTTCTTGGCAGGTTCTTGAACGATCAAAGGTTCACGACGTTGCAATTAGAACCATGATATCTCCCGAGCAAGTCGATACTTTGAGTTCATCCGATTTTGTAGTTGATGAATCGAAAAGAAGTTATGGCACGCTAAAAACTTTTTATCGAAGTAAGAAAATTCCTATTATTGGTGGGCTACTCGATATCTTTAGTGAGGACTCTGCGAGAGTTAGAGTTACTGCTGTAAGTGTCCAGTAAGAATTCGTTAGTTAAATCCGGCGACGAATCAGGATCAGCAACGGCAGAATTTGTCCTACTTGCGCTTCCGCTATTTCTCCCCGCCTTACTATTTTTCATTTCTATTTCCAACTCAGCGAGATCTGAGATGGAGGCATCGTTTCTTGCCCGACAGGCCGTAAGCGCGTTTACAAGTGGTGAGAATGATTTATTGGCCCA
>JBEANJ010000033.1:0-8661 GCA_041165565.1 Actinomycetota bacterium
GACTTCGCCCTTTACGAAGATCTGACCTTTGCCATTTCCAGATGCCACACCAAGGTCTGCTTCTCTAGCTTCACCAGGGCCATTAACTACACAACCCATAACTGCAACTCTAAGCGGGACTGTCATACCTTGGAGGCCAGCTTGTACTTTTTCTGCGAGGCTATAAACATCAACCTGCGCCCTTCCACAAGAGGGACAGGAGACTATCTCTAGTTTACGTTGACGAAGATTTAAAGATTCCAAAATTGCGATTCCAACTTTTACTTCTTCAACCGGAGGAGCTGAAAGTGAAACGCGAATCGTGTCTCCTATGCCTTCGGAAAGGAGAATTCCAAATGCCGTTGCAGATTTAATTGTGCCTTGGAAAAGCGGACCGGCTTCGGTCACTCCAAGGTGCAACGGGTAATCACACTTTGCGGCGAGAAGACGATAAGCCTTCACCATTGTGACTGGATCATGATGCTTAACCGAGATCTTTATATCTGTAAAACCGTGCTCCTCGAATAAACCAATTTCCCACATCGCCGACTCAACTAGCGCTTCCGGTGTTGCCTTTCCATATTTTGCTAGGAGTCTAGGGTCAAGCGAACCAGCATTCACACCAATTCGAATTGGAATTCCAGCTGCGCCAGCAGCCTTTGCTACTTCTTTTACTTTATCGTCAAATTGTTTGATATTCCCTGGATTTACACGAACTCCTGCACAACCTGCATCGATTGCAGCAAAAATATATTTAGGTTGGAAATGAATATCAGCGATTACTGGAATCTGAGATTTCTTGGCAATTTGGCTGAGAGCATCGGCATCATCTTGGCTTGGCACTGCGACTCTAACAATCTGGCAACCTGAGGCAGTTAATTCAGCGATCTGTTGTAAAGTTGAATTTACATCGGCAGTGACAGTGGTGCACATCGATTGGACGCTAACTGGGGCATCGCCGCCAACTAAAACGTTTCCTAATTTAAGCTGCTTGGTCTTTCGGCGAGGTGACAAGGTCGGCAATGGAGCCTGCGGCATTCCGAGTTCGACCATGTCCTTATTCTGCCCCAATCGTTATAGTTGCTCAAATGAAGCCATGGATGATTGTGACCTACTTGATTGTTGCACTCTTTCTCATTACTTACGTCTACGGATTCTAAGTCTTAGAGGTTGAAATTAATCGGATTGAATATGTCCGCTATCAAGAGCAGTGCCGTGAGGAAGACCAAGGCAACTAATACGATTATTGTGATCGGCGTTAATTTTTCGATATCTACTTTGCCTGGCTCAGCTTGTCCTCTGATTTTGTAGATCTGGCGGCGAGCACCTTCATATAACGCGACTGCAATATGTCCACCATCAAGTGGAAGAATTGGTATCAAATTGAAAATTCCTACAAAAATATTTAACGAGGCGATAATCAGTAGAAAGGTTGCGATTTTTTCGCCCGTAGTCAGGTTTGAACTCGACGCAGTCTCGCCGGTAGCTCGTGCTACGCCTACGATTCCAACTAAACCATCGGAATTGCGCTCTTCACCCAGAAAAGTCTGTCTGATTAATGAAGGAATCTGTTGCGGTAGGCCAACGAGAGCTTTTATCGATCCAACGAATAACTGACCTGTGGCCTCTGCAGAAGAGCCGACTGCACTTATTGGATTCTCTCTGACCAATCCGTATTTGTTTATTATTCCTATAAAGCCTCGGTCTTCTCCATCAACAGTTCTTGTAGCGGCAACCAAGTCAACATTTAGCTCAGCACCTTCTCGAATTATCACTAAGGAAACTGGTTTACCTGCGGAAGCTCTTAGAACCGGAGATATCTCACTCCATTCAAGTTTGCGTATGCCATTAATTCCAATAATTTCATCACCTGGTTTTAACCCAGCTTTTTTTGCTGGCGAGATTGGGTCATTAGGAGCGCACTCAGACTTAGCGGGGACGCAAGGTAATACCTCTTGAATGATCGGGAGGGACTTTACGACTCCGACTCCAGTGAACAAAATAAAAAGAAAAACAAAACCCAGGATGAAATGGAGCACAGATCCTGAGCCCAAAACGATTAATTTTTCTCGCGTTCGAGCCTTATAAAAAGCGCGGTGTGCGATATCAGCAGGCAATTCATCTCGCACCGACATACCAGAAATCTTGCAATAACCTCCGGCGGGGATGGCCTTTATGCCAAACTCGGTTTCACCGCGCTGGGTAGACCAGATTCTTTTCCCAAATCCGAGAAAGAATTCTGTGACCCTCATTCCGTAACGTTTGGCGGTTATGTAATGGCCATATTCATGGACCATAATCGAAAAAAGTAAAGCAACGATAAAGGCCAGTACGCCGATTAAACCCAAGAAAATCCCCTAACCTCTCGGTAGCACTTCAAGCGCTACCCTTCGCGCATCATTCTCGATTGCGGTGACATCACTGATGTCGCGAGCTCGATCTGGTGCAGATGATGCAAGTCTACTGATCACTTTTTCTACCGTCTCGATGATGGCTGTGAAAGGTATGAGTTTTTTAAGAAATGCATCGACCGCCACCTCATTAGCCGCATTGAACATCGCTGTAACCGAACCGCCGAGCGCTCCGCACCTACGTGCTAATTCAATACTTGGAAATCGATTTTCATCAATTGGTTCAAAGGTCCAACTATGATTCGATTGCCAATCTATCGTCGGCACAACTTCTTTTAATCGATTTGGATAATTTATTGCATAAGCAATTGGACCCTTCATATTGGGCGGTGAAGCTTGTGCGATTAGCGAGCCGTCATGAAATTCAACCATTGAGTGAACAATCGCTTGCGGATGAATCACAGCCTCAAGTTGGTGGTAAGGAATTCCAAAGAGGTAGTGCGCCTCAATAATCTCTAGTCCTTTATTGACCATGGTCGCAGAATTAATTGTCACCACCGGCCCCATGCTCCAAGTTGGGTGATTTAGCGCTTCCTCAACTGTTACATTCTCAAGATCTATTCGATTGCGAAATGGTCCACCGCTAGCAGTAAGAACCATGCGGTTAACTTCCTCAATCTTTCCCGAGCGAAGGGCTTGAAAAAGGGCTGAGTGTTCCGAGTCGACGGGAATTATCCGTTCTCTTCCATGAGCTAAAACTAAATCTCCACCAGCGACTAGCGATTCTTTATTTGCTAAAGCAACTAGATTTCCCGCCTCCAATGCTGCCAAAGTAGGCCCTAAGCCAATCGAACCGGTGATTCCATTTAAAACTACATCACAGGAAATCGCCGCAATGGCATTTGCAGAATTTGGTCCATCAATAACCTCGATACCGGAGAGCCAATTACGTAACTCCTCGCCAGTTCCCGTTGTGGCAATTATCGGAACATCGAATTTCTTTGCTTGCTCTGCTAATTTGGAAATATTTCGCGATCCGGCTGCAAGTCCTACCACTCGAAAGTCTTGTGGGTGCGCGGCCACTACCTCTAAAGCTTGTACCCCGATGGAACCGGTAGAGCCTAAAATCACAATATCCCGCATGCCGTAATCCTCTCAGAAAGTTACTTAGCAATTGGTTTGATTTAAGTTCAAGATAGTATTGAGACATGGAATCTGGCCCAAAACTCGCTCAAGTTCGTAAAGTTGTTACACAAATCCCTGGTCCAAAATCAGAGGCTTTGGTAAAACGCAGAAGTGAGGCGGTTTCTTCAGGTCTAGGTATGGCCGTTCCCGTAGTGGTTGAGCGAGCTGGTGGTGGCGTAATAATTGATGTAGATGGCAATTCGATAATTGATATGGGCGCTGGTATCGCTGTTGTAAGTGTTGGAAATTCTGCCACTCGAGTTGTCAAAAGGGTAACCGAACAAGTTGAGGCCTTCACTCATACCTGCTTTATGGTCGCTCCCTATGCAGGTTATATTGAAGTCAGCGAAGCTCTCAATAGATTAACGCCTGGTAATCATAAGAAGAAGTCGGCGCTCTTCACGTCAGGCGCAGAAGCGCTTGAAAATGCAGTCAAAATTGCTCGCAAATTCACCAACCGACAAGCTGTAGTTGTTTTCGAGCATGGTTATCACGGCAGAACAAATCTCACGATGGGCATGACTGCAAAAAATATTCCCTATAAGGATGGTTTTGGTCCTTTTGCTCCTGAGATTTATCGGATGCCGATGGCATACCCATATCGTTGGCCGGGTGGTCCTGAGGCATGCGCTAAAGATGCTCTCGACACCGTTCTACATAAAATCGAAAAAGAAATTGGCGCAAAAAATGTGGCATGTATCGTCATTGAACCAATCCTTGGTGAAGGCGGATTTATTGTTCCGCCAAAAGGTTTCCTACCTGGCTTGGTTAAGTTCTCAAATGAAAATGGAATAGTTTTTATCGCTGATGAGGTTCAAACTGGATTTGCTCGTACTGGAGATATGTTTGCTTGCAATGACGAGGGTATCGTCCCGGATTTAATTACCACTGCTAAAGGTATTGCTGGTGGACTTCCTCTCGCCGGCGTTACGGGAAGAGCTGAGATTATGGATTCGGTTCATGCCGGCGGATTAGGTGGCACATATGGTGGATCTCCGATTGCATGTGCGGCTGCGTTGGGCGCTATTGAGACGATTGAAGAAGAGAAGTTAGTAGACCGCGCACGTGAACAGGGCCGAATTATTTCGGCTGCGCTCCAGGAAATGAAGAAGAAATATCCGATTATTGGAGATGTACGTGGTCGCGGCGCGATGCAGGCTCTCGAATTTGTAAAGCCTGGCACAACAGAACCTAATACCGAAGCTCAATCTTCAATTATCAAATATTGCCTACAAAAGGGCGTTCTGCTTTTATCGGCAGGAACTTATGGAAATGTTATTAGGTTACTTCCACCATTAGTAATGCCGGAAGATTTGTTGAAGGAAGCTTTATCTATACTCGATGAAGCTATTTCGAAAGCTTAACGATCTAATAAGTTTTGGATTGGTGAATAATTCCCACCACTCTGCCGTTTAGCGATTGCGCTAAGTGCCTCTAGAACCACCCGATTCGCGAGTATTGCGGTGATATCTGCGCTATCAAATGGAGGCGAAACCTCAACAATATCTATTCCAACGATTGGTAACTCCAAACAAATTCGGCGAACCGACTCTAATAATTCTCGAGAGGTCATTCCCCCAGGTTCTGGCGTTCCCGTACCAGGCGCCATTCCGGGATCAACAACATCAATATCAACTGATAAAAATACGCCATCACAGCCATCAGTGAGACGAGCAAAAGACTCATCTAGAACCGCATTAAGGCCACGATGATGAATTTCGGTCATTTCGTACGAACGCATTCCCTGGTCTCGCATCCAGTTCAAAGTTTTTTCATCTGGCCAATATCCACGCAAGCCAAGTTGCAGAAATCTATCCCCACGAACAGCGCCTGATTCAATCAATCGTCGCATTGGAGTTCCATGGCCAACGAGTGCGCCAAATTGAACTTCACCCGTATCAGCATGTGCATCAAAATGAATCATAGAAATTTTCCCGTTACCGCGATGGGCTGCAATTCCAGCTACATCTGCGGATGCAATCGAGTGATCTCCACCTAGGACAACTGGAATCGCTCCTGCTCGAGAAATTTTCTCAGTTGCCGTCTTCAAAACTTCAAGCGAAGAGACCAGATCTCCCGGAGGCATTAATAGATCGCCGGCATCAAATACTTTTAAACTCTTTAATCCATCTATGCGTAAAGCTAGATGAGGTCGCTCGCCATCGTGAGGCAGATAGTCACCCATCCGTATCGCCTGTGGGCCAAACTTCGCGCCGGAACGATGTGAAGTACCGCTATCAATTGGAGCGCCAACAATGATTATGTCGGCGCCCTTAAATGTCTCCGGTCTCTCCAAATCACACGCAGGCACACCCAAAAAGGTGAAGTTCGGGCCATACATATTCCCGATATTTGTCATGAAATGGCTTAGACGCGTGGCAGCGCAGCTAAAGCAGATTCAAAGTCAGAATCCTTCAAGACCGAATCTTTCATATCGCCGCGTAGGAATTGATCGTACGCAGCTAGATCAAAGTGGCCATGACCGCAAAGCGCAGTAAGGATTACTTTCTCTTCACCGGTCTTCTTAGCTTCCAGCGCTTCTCTAATCGCAATCGCGATTGCGTGAGTGGGTTCTGGTGCTGGAACTATTCCTTCGGTTCTTGCGAACTTGATTGCTGCCTCGAAACATTCGGTCTGTTGTACCGAAGAAGCTGTCATCAAGCCAAGTTCGTAGATATGACTGATTAATGGTGACATGCCGTGGTAACGAAGTCCGCCAGCGTGAATTGGATCTGGAATGAAATCGTGGCCAAGGGTATGCATCTTCATGAGTGGAGTCATGCCAGCGGTATCGCCGAAATCGTAGGCGTATTTGCCACGAGTTAGTGAAGGACATGAAGCCGGCTCAACAGCTCTAATCTCTGGATTCATCTTGCCCTTTAACTTCTCACGAATAAATGGGAATGAGAGTCCAGCAAAATTCGAACCTCCCCCTGTGCAACCAACAAGCATCGTCGGAGTCTCTTCAATTTTTGCAAATTGACGAAGCGCTTCTTCTCCAATGATGGTCTGGTGGAGTAATACGTGATTTAGAACAGATCCGAGTGCGTAAGCTGCATCTGGATCTTGAGCGGCAACTTCAACTGCTTCGGATATTGCAATTCCAAGTGATCCGGAGAAGTTCTTTGGATCTGCACCAAGTCTGCGCCCTGCTTCGGTTACGTTAGATGGTGAGCGATGAACTTTTGCACCAAATACTTCCATCATTAGACGGCGATATGGTTTGGAATCAAAAGATCCACCTACCTGCCAAATTTCACATTCAAGTCCAAATAGTGAACAAGCGTAGGAAAGCGCTGTGCCCCATTGCCCTGCTCCCGTTTCGGTTGTTATTTTCTTCTTGCCTGCTTTTTTATTGTAGAAGGCTTGCGGAACTGATGTATTTGCTTTGTGCGAACCAGCTGGAGATACGCCTTCATACTTGTAATAAATTCGAGCAGGAGTACCTAAAGCTTTTTCAAGTCCGCGCGCTCTATAAAGCGGAGATGGTCTCCATTGTCGGTAGATGTCCAAAACTTCACCTGGAATATCAATATAACTTTCGCTTGAAACTTCTTGAAGAATCAAGTCCATCGGAAAAAGCGGAGCAAGATCATCTGGGCCAACTGGTTGCAAAGTGCCGGGATGAAGAGGTGGTGGGGGTGGTGATGGAAGATCAGGAATTATGTTGTACCACTGTGTAGGCATTTCACCTTCATCAAGCGTTATCTTCGTGAATGACTTGGGATTCTTGTCGAGTGCCATAACGATCCTTTCAGTGGTGAGGTGGGGTTCTGAATCGTAGTAGCGCCGGGTCTACAGCGGTAGGGGATTATTTTCGGCCACGGCGGCGGCTAACTGCCTGGCCCACAATGACGATTATGAGGGCGATAAAGAACATGGCGCTTCCAATGACGTTCGCTTGCGCTGGAATACCTCGGGCGGCCGAGACGTAAACAAATTTCGGAAAGGTGCTTTCGATTCCTGAGTTGAAATTTGTGATGATGAAGTCATCAAAAGAAAGTGAGAAGGCCAGCAAGGCAGCGCCGGCTATACCCGGCATAACCAGTGGCAAGGTTACATATCTAAAGGTTTCCCGCTCATTGGCATATAGATCCATTGCAGCTTGTTCCAATCGTGGATCAAGGCTTGCGATGCGCGCCTTTACAGTTACAACAACAAAGGAAATACAGAACATCACATGGGCAATCACGATAGTCCAGAAACCTGGATTAATTCTAAGATTTAAAAACATAGCGAGTAATGAAGCGCCAAGAACTACTTCTGGCGTCGCCATCGGTAAGAAAATCAAAAGATTTGTTGATGATCGACCTTTGAATTTATGCCTTCCGATTGCAAAAGCAATCATCGTGCCAAGAATTGTGGCAAGCACCGTAGAGATTAAGCCAATTTGTAGTGAGTTAACTACCGCAGTGCAGACCTGAGGAGCTCCGCAAGGATTTCTCCAATTATCAAGAGTGAAGCCTTGCCAGACTAAATTGCTTTTTCCAGAGTCATTGAATGAGAAAACGAACGTGTAGGCGACGGGAATAAAAAGGTAGATAAAGGCTAAAACTGCATAGATTCGAATTAAATTTCGTGAAATCCAACGGCTAGTTCGATGTGAGAACGAGGGACGAGGTAAATCTAATATTGTCATACCAACTCATCAGTTCCAGAACGTCGAATATAAAGGGTTACTAATATCAAGATAGTAGCCATTAATGTGAATGAAAGGGCGGCAGCCGTTGGGTAATCCACGACTGCAAAAAATCTAGATTCAATGACATTTCCAATCATCTTTGTGCTTGGACTTCCGAGAATGGCGGCATTTACATAATCACCAGCCGCTGGAATAAATGTAAGTAGAGTTCCTGCAACTACGCCCGGCATTGAGAGAGGAACCGTTACCTTGCGGAAAGTAGTTAAGCCATTCGCGTACAGATCGCCGGCGGCTTCCAAGGTTCTAGGGTCGATACGCTCGAGACTGGCGTAAAGTGGAAGCGTCATAAATGGTAAAAAGTTGTACGTTAAACCTGAGACTACTGCAAACGGAGTCGAAGTCAATCTCATCGAGTCTCCGACAAAAGGTAATAACTTCAAGGTTTGAACTATTGGACCTTCATCACCAAGAATCTGAGTCCACGCTACTGTTCTTAATAGAAAG
>JBEANJ010000034.1:0-8044 GCA_041165565.1 Actinomycetota bacterium
GGATTTAAAGGGCCGGATCAACAAAAACCTGCTGGAGTTCTCTCGGGTGGCGAACGAAATCGCTTAAATCTTGCGCTTACTTTAAAGATGGGCGGAAATCTTTTACTACTTGACGAGCCTACAAATGATTTGGACGTTGAAACCCTCGGATCATTGGAAAACGCGTTACTTGATTTTCCTGGTTGCGCTGTTGTGATTTCACACGATCGGTGGTTCCTTGATCGTGTTGCCACGCATATCTTGGCTTACGAAGGCGATTCACAATGGTTTTGGTTTGAAGGAAACTTCGAGTCGTATGAGAAAAATAAAGTCGAGAGACTTGGACCGGAAGCTGCACGCCCTCATCGAGTTACTTACAGAAAGCTCACTCGATGAAGTATCAACATAAAGCTTTTGTCCGTTGGGATGATCTCGATGCGATGGGGCATGTCAATAATGCGAAATATTTAACTTTAGCTCAAGAAGCCCGATTCGAATGGTCATTTATGCAGCATCATTCAAAAGGAGAGATTCCGGGCTTAATGGAGATGGTAGTTGCAAAAGCGGAAGTTGATTTCTTTAAAGCAATAAATCTTGGCGGCATATTTGTAGATGTAGAACTCTGGGTAGAAAAAATAGGCAATTCATCTTTTGTAATGGTTTATGAGATCAAAAATGGTGAAGATTTATGCGCTCGAATAAAGACTGTACAAGTTGGAGTTGATGCAACTGTCTCAAAATCTCGGGCATTAACTGATTCTGAGAGAAAGTTTCTTGAGCAGTACCTAATCCCGGAGGCATAGTTGTCCGCTACGCGAAGTTCTAGACCATGGTGGCGTGATGCGGTTACTTATCAGATTTACATTAGATCTTTTGCAGATGGAAATGGTGATGGTAAAGGTGATATCCAAGGAATTAGATCACGACTTTCATATTTGAAAACTTTAGGAATTGATGCGATTTGGATTACTCCCTGGTATCCATCTCCCCAAAAAGATCATGGTTACGACGTTGCTGACTATATGGATATCGAACCTGATTACGGAACTCTTTCTGAAGCTGAGTTGATGATTAATGAAGCGCACGAATTGGGCATCAAAGTGATTATCGATATTGTTCCCAATCACTCTTCAGATCAACATAAATGGTTTCAAGAAGCTCTAAATTCTGAACCTGGATCGAGCGCTCGAAACCGGTATATCTTTCGAGATGGAAAAGGTGAATCTGGCGATATTCCTCCAAATAATTGGCAGGGAGTATTTGGCGGAAGTGCCTGGCAAAGAGTTACTGAAAAAGATGGTCGACTCGGACAGTGGTACCTACATCTCTTTGCAGTTGAACAACCGGACTTCAATTGGGAAAACCAAGAGGTTCACGATTATTTCGAAAAGGTATTGAGATTTTGGCTTGATCGAGGGGTAGATGGTTTTCGTATTGATGTTGCGCATGGAATGGTTAAGGCGCCGGGACTCCCAGACATTGAGGAAAATCTATCTTCTGAGATGTTGGCGGCACGCCGCCTTCCGTTCTGGGATCAAGATGGCGTTCACGAGATATATCGAAAATGGCGGAAAATCTTTGACTCATATCCAGGTAATCGAATGGCAGTCGCCGAAGCTTGGGTATCGCCAGCTTCGCGAATTGCTCTCTACTTGAGACAAGATGAGTTAGCAAACTCTTTCAATTTTGATTTTCTTACTTCAATCTGGGATCGCCAAGATCTCAAGAAGAATATTGAGCTATCACTTCAAGCTATCCAGAGCGTTGGCGCCCCTGCATCATGGGTATTTAACAATCATGATGTGGTTCGTTCGGTAGATCGCTTCGCACTTGGATTACGTCCCGGGGTAGGAGAAACTACATTTGATCGACACGGAGATGT
The DNA here is from genome assembly GCA_041165565.1 of Actinomycetota bacterium. GTDB lineage: Bacteria > Actinomycetota > Actinomycetes > Nanopelagicales > Nanopelagicaceae > MAG-120802. Next base: position 1,862 of record JBEANJ010000034.1, read on the forward strand.
TTCAAAATTAAATCTTGAAACTGGCACCCGTAGAGCGCGAGCGGGGGCGCTTTTGATGCTGGCACTTCCAGGAGGTGCTTACATTTATCAAGGTGAAGAGTTAGCTCTTCCTGAGGTGCGCGAAATTCCAGAAGATAGGTTGGAAGATCCTAGATGGCAATTATCGAATAGAACGGATAAAGGAAGAGATGGTTGTCGAGTTCCATTGCCTTGGGACGCAAATGAATATAGCGCCTTCGGATTTTCAATAAACAATAAGTTGGGAAGAGAGAGCGCTTGGTTGCCTCAACCAGAATGGTGGGGCAAATTCTCGGCGAAGAATCAAGATGGTGAGACAAATTCAACGCTGAATCTTTATCGAAAAGCCCTTGCAATTCGCAAAAGCGAAATAGGTCTCGGTGATGGGGAGATGGAGTGGTTGGAATTAAGCAATCAGGTATTGGCATTTAAAAGGCCAGGAAACTTTGCCTGCATTGTAAATTTTGGCGAGTCATTCAAATTACCCGAAGGAGAAGTACTCGTTTCTAGCGTTCCAATTGAGCGGGGAACGCTTCCCGAAGATGGCGCGGTTTGGATGAGGTTGCAATGAGTAAATATCAAGAAATGGGAGGGCGCCTTACTTTCGAGAAATTGGTCTCACATTTCTACGCATTGGTAAGCGTTGATCCAATTCTTCGGCCGATGTACCCAGAAGATGATTTAAAGGGAGCAGCTGAGAGATTATTGATGTTTCTAGAGCAATATTGGGGAGGCCCCACCACTTATAGTGAACAAAGAGGACACCCGAGGCTTCGCATGAGACACGCTGAATTTCAGATTGGTGAACCAGAGCGCGATGCCTGGCTTAGAAATATGAAATCAGCAGTTGATGAACTTGATTTAGAGGCCGACCTTAAAAAAGAACTTTGGGAATATTTAGTTATGGCCGCAAATTCGATGGTTAATCAGCCACGGCGTTTTTGAGAGAGATTTCCTACCTTAAGTATTTCGCCATTTCTTAAGTACCAAAGTGTTCCTGCTCGATCTCTTACCGTAGTTATTCGTAACCCAACTGTTTCAACTCGTCCTTTAACATCAAGAACATCAACGCGATCTCCGACTCCATATTGATCTTCAATCAACATAATGATTCCCGAAAAAACATCTCTAACGATGGTCTGGGCGCCCAATCCGACAGCAAATCCAACGACGCCTGCAGATGCAACGAGCGGACCTAAGTCCACACCCATTTCACCGAGGATCATTGCTCCAGCAATAAGCCCAATCAACGCCTTAGATGAACTTGATAAAACCGTGGCAGCAGTTCTTGCGCGTTCCCGTTGCCTGTTTCCCTTGGTTCGCTCGCCCGGAATGAAGTCGGCTTCGGCAACCTTGCCAAGAGTTCGAACGATGGCTCGTGAAGCAATTCGTTGAACTATCAGGGCGATGACGAGTATGACGAGTATTCGTACCGGAGCGCCGAGGAACCAGTCCAAAAGTTCCTGTGCGCTGAAATCTAGCTCCATGTGAGACGGACTTTATAAGAAATTGACCTTAATTCCCCACAATTCCGAGGGAGTTCGGGCAGGATTTCCTCCACGGCGCGAGCCACGCGTTGGATTAAGGGGTTTAGAAAAAGTGTCGGTAACGACGAGAAGGACATTAGTTCTAAACGCCACCTACGAGCCACTAGGTGTCGTTTCTGATAGACGCGCGCTCATTTTAGTTTTGAACAATCGCGCAACTATGGTTGAGGATTCCGGGATTGAACTTCGATATGCGACTGGCTCTCTCTCACTTCCCGCCGTGATTCGACTTCACAAATTTGTAAAGATTCCTTACAGACACACAGTTCCGTTATCTCGCAGAGCAATTTTTGCTCGCGATGGCGGAAGATGTGTTTATTGTGCTGCAACTGCCACATCAATTGATCATGTTGTCCCAAAGAGCCGTGGTGGCGATCACACTTGGGATAACGTCGTTAGCGCTTGTCATAAATGCAATCATCTAAAGGCAGATAAAACTCTTAAAGAATTAGGTTGGAGATTGAGATCAATTCCTCGAGAACCAGTTGGTGCTGCTTGGAGAATTCTTGGAACCGGAAGAGCAGATTCTCGATGGGTTCCATACCTCGAACCATTTGGCGTAGCTGCTGCAACTGCATAGACTTTTCGCTATGAACCTTGCTCTCAGTGAAGATGGCTCCTTACCTGGAGAACCGCTTCCGTTTTTGGATGCCGTTATCTGGTTCTTTGTTCTACCAGTCTCTATTTTCTTGGTTGTTTGGCTCTTGGTTGTCGCAGGTGAAAATATGAAAAAATCAAAAATGCGCAAAGCCAAGCCTGAATTGCTGACTCAAATTCCCGAATAATTTAGCGGTCTATAGCTTGAACTTTCAGGGCTCGCTCTAAGGCATCTTTGGATTCAATTAGATGTCTTCTCAACGTGGGATGAGCGTCTTTGCCTGGTCCATCTAGCCAGTTAATAGTTTTTACCAACGTATCTTGAGTTGCAACATAACTTGGATACAAAATATCTATGATGCTCGAGGATTCTTCATAAGATTTTGTGTTGTAGATATCTAGAATTAATGCAAAGTAGCGGTCGATAAACTTCGCATGTAAGTCTCTATGAAGCGGGCGAGCAAATCCCTGGAGGGCGGAGAGCCGCGTCCAATTTGTTATCTCAAAATTCTCGGTAGCTTTAGCAAACGCCGCCTCTTTTGCAGACAACTCTGGAAATGCCGCTAAACATCGCTCGTGGGCAAGTTGGCCTGTAAGCGTATTGTCGCGTTTGAGCTCTTCGTCAACTTCTGCTCTTGAGGATAGACCCCGCTCAACAAGGCATAGAAGTAAATGCCATCTGAGATCAGCGTCGACCACTAGACCAGCAAGTTTTCCTTCAAGAAGTTCTCTAACTCTTGAGACTTGGTTAGCAGTATGAGCAAGAGAGGCAAAGATTCTTGCGTATTGCAGTTGTAGATCGCTTCCGGCGCCCGCTGCATTTAGAAGTTTTTCGATAGCGGTAGCAACCTTTTCTCTCAAGGAATCTCGATTCTTTGGTGAGGCGTAAACCTCAATCGTTGAGTGGAGTTGGCTGCCGATTGCCGAAATAGTCGTCACATCATCTTCGCCAGGCAATCCCGCAATTGCGATCTCTACATAATCTGATGGTGATAGCTCAGCATCACGAAGCATGTCCCAAGATGCAGACCAGCAGAGTGCACGAGTTAATCCATCGCTCAATTTTCCAAGATTGCGCTTCAGCGATTCAACGGATTTCTCATCAAATCGTATTTTGGCAAAAGTTAAGTCTCGATCGTTTATTAGTAATAGATCCGCTATTGGTTCACCGGCAAAAGCAGGGATTTCTGTCAGCTCTCCGGAAACGTCTAGTTCAATCGATTTACGCAATTTAAATTGGGAGTCATTTAAATCGTAGAGCGCGACAGCCATTCGATGGGGCCTTAAATCGCTTGAACCAACTGGAATCTTCGGTGGTTCTTGTTTGATTGAGACTGATTCATACTTGTTCCCCAAAATCTTGATGATGGGTCGCAGCGTATTTACACCAGATGTTTGTAGCCAGGTTGCGACCCAGGGATCGAGTCGGCGACCACTCGTTTTTTCTAACTCACTTAATAAATCCTTTAACGTTGTGTTTTTATAAGCATATTTGGCAAAGTAAGTTTGCAAACCTGAGATGAAATTTTCTCGACCGACGTGTGCAACTAATTGCTGTAAGACTGAGGCTCCTTTGGCATAAGTGATACCGTCAAAATTGGCTTTTACAGTTTCAATATCGACCATATCGGTAGCAATTGGATGAGTAGAGGTGAGTTGGTCTTGGCGATAAGCCCAATTCTTTCTCTCTGCATTGAATCCAGCCCAAGAATTTGTGAACTTAGTTGCTTCAACAAGGGCAAGATATGAGGACCACTCGGCAAAAGATTCATTTAGCCAGAGATCGTCCCACCATTTCATCGTCACTAAGTTTCCAAACCACATATGTGCCATTTCATGAAGAATTGTGTTTGCTCGCGCGTTGTACATTCGTTCTGTCACTTTGGAGCGGAAAACAAGCAGTTCTTCTCGGAAGGTAACGCATCCTGCATTCTCCATAGCGCCCCAATTGAAATCAACAACGGCAATTTGATCATATTTACCGAAGGCATAGGCGAGACCAAAAACTTTCTCGAAGTATTCAAAACCCTGTTTTGTGATCAAGAAGATCTCGTCGGCATCCAGGTGTTGGAATAGTGATTTTCTGCAATAGATACCCAATGGAATTGTTGTAGCACCCTTGTATTCATCTTGAACATATGCGTACGGCCCGGCTACTACGGCCGTAATGTAGGTAGACATAATCGGCGTGGTAGTGAACTCCCATATCTTTGCGCTTCCCGATTCAACAGATTTCTTAACTGGATTATTTGAAATAACTTGCCAATGGGAAGGCGCTACAACTGTGAAATCGAAAGTTGCCTTTAAGTCCGGTTGATCAAAACAAGGGTACATATTTCTAATAAATGCTGTTTCACCTTGTGAGTAGAGATAAACCTCGTTATCAACAGGATCAATTGAACGTTGCAAACCTTCACCCGTTTTAGAGTAAACGGCTTCTATCTCAACAACTAGTTCATTCTCAGACTTTAAATCATCGAGCTGTAGAGATTGTCCAGAAAACTTTTGGTCTGTAATAGAAACGCCATTCAATGAAGCAGAAATCAATTTTTTGCCGACGGCATCGATGAAAGTAGAAGCCCCGGGGCTACTGCACTTAAACTTAACGACTGACTTGGCGTAGAAAGTATCTTCACCCTTAGTAACATCTATGGTTACGTTGTAATTATCAACCTTAAGAATACTTGAGCGCTCAAAGGCTTCAGCACGTGAGAGATTATTACCTGGCATGCGCTCATCCAACCATAGTGAGAACATTTGCCACTATGGAAAGTCAGGACATATCAAAATTTCGTTTACGGAGCTTTCGACTTCGCGGAGATCGAATGACGAAAGCGCAGTCCGAGGCGCTGACAAATCATTGGAACAGATATGAAATCCCTCTAAAGGGCAGGATTGAACCTGCGGAAATTTTTTATTCATTTAAGCCAAAGAAAGTTATATTTGAAATAGGCAGTGGAATGGGTGAAGCTACGGCAAAAATTGCCGCTGCTAATCCGGATATTGGCTACATCGCCATCGAAGTTCATCGCCCCGGCATCGGCGCACTCATAATTCGCGCTGAAGAGCTGGCCATAAGAAACTTAAGGATTATTAATGCAGATATTTTAGACGTTTTAGCCAACCACGTAGAGGACAATCGAATTGATGGATTCCATATTTTCTTTCCAGATCCTTGGCATAAACGAAAACAAAATAAGAGGCGACTTCTACAACCACCCTTCATAACTTTGATGAGTAAGAAACTTAAGAAGGGAGGGGACATATTTATTGCGACAGATTGGCTTCCCTATGCCCATGAAATCAAAAGGAATTTTGCGGCGAATGCAGAATTCGAAGGCGGAATCATAGAGAGACCAGAATGGCGTCCAATCACAAAATTTGAGGGTAAAGGACTTTCAAAAGAGCATGTGGTCACTGATTTTTATTACAAGAGGCTCTAAAGAGTTCCATCTTTTTCGTACTTTGAAATCATTCCAATTCTGCGGATATGCCTATCATCATTACTAAATGGGGTGTTAAGAAAAACATCAACCATTTCTAGGCATAAAGCTTCGTCATGCATTCGACCCCCTAGCGAGATCACATTTGCGTCATTATGAGTTCTTGCTAATTTTGCAATCTCAACGCTCCAAACAAGTGCAGCTCTAACGCCTTTGACTTTATTTGCGACCATCTGTTCCCCGTTACCGGATCCTCCCAGCACAACTCCGAAGGAACCTGGCTCTTTACCAACAGCTTCGGCGGCAGGGAAACAGAAGACTGGATAGTCATCTAAGGGATCAAATACGTGGGGACCATGATCAACAACTTCGTGACCCTTGGCTTTGAGGTGAGCAACTATTTTGTTTTTAAATTCGAGTCCGGCGTGATCACTTCCGACATGGACTTTCATAGGCAAACTCTCTCAAAACTTCATCGAAAAATAGAAGAACCACCAGTGGAAACACTGGTGGTTCTTTTTCAATGAGGAGGTAGTGCCTAACTAATGGGAATATTTACTGTTACGGTCGAGGACCCT
>JBEANJ010000035.1:0-10984 GCA_041165565.1 Actinomycetota bacterium
AACATCGATTCCACGAGATTTAGCACCTGCGGTAGTTAATCCGACAGATGCTACTTCTGGCTCGGAATAGGTAACTCTTGGTACTCCATCATAATTAATTGGTCTGGGATTTAGTCCGCCGATTTCTTCTGCGACAAGTATTCCTTCCGCAAACCCAACGTGAGCTAATTGCAGAGTTGGAATTAAATCTCCAACTGCCCAAATCCCCGGGACATTTGTTCGACACTTATCATCGACAATCACATAACCACGTTCCATCTTTATTCCGGCTGATTCATATCCAAGGTTCTCGGAAACCGGACCGCGACCAACAGCAACTAACAAGAGTTCGGCCGAGAAAGTTCTGCCATCCTCCAAAGTAACTGTCACATCTTTTTTGGATTTAGTCGCGTTCTTAAACTTTGTTCCTAACTCGAAATTAATTCCACGCTTTCTAAATGCCCTTTCGAGTTGTTTACTGGAAGTCTCATCTTCTAATGCGACTAGATGTGGTAGCGCTTCAATTATTGTTACTTCTGCGCCAAAAGAACGCCAAACTGATGCAAATTCACATCCAATTACTCCGCCACCTAAAACGATTACAGACTTTGGAACTTTGTCCATATGAAGCGCATGATCGCTTGTGATTATTCGATCGCCATCAATCTCGAGACCAGGAAGTGTCTTTGCATAAGAACCAGTAGCTAATACAACGTTTTTCCCTACATACTTTTCGCCATTGACTTCGACAGTATCTTTTGAAATTAATTTTCCATGCCCTTCCACATAAGTGATGCCGCGAGATTTAACTAATCCTTGTAGGCCCTTATGGAGACGAGCGATTACTCCATCTTTGTAAGAATTAACTCCAGCCATATCAATCGAATGAAACTCTGCTTTGACGCCAAATGCTTCGGCTTCTCTCGCGTTATCCGCGATTTCACCGGAGTGAAGAAGTGCTTTAGTGGGAATACATCCGCGATGGAGACAAGTGCCACCAAGTTTCTCTTTTTCAATTAAGGCTACCGATAATCCAAGTTGGGAGGCTCGTAGAGCGCAGGCGTAACCCCCGCTTCCACCACCCAGAATTACTAGATCAAAGTTCGCCAACGTTCGCTCTCCTGCTCTTCTCTTAACTTACCCAGACTTCTTCAACAACTTCCAACACCTCTATCCTGCCAGCACTAGCGTCGAGCAGTTGCCTCAGCAAGCGCAACGAGAGTGCGAAGTGCGACACCTGTACCGCCTACCGGGGTGTATCCATGGGGATATTTCTCGTTGTAGGCCGGTCCGGCGATATCTAGATGGAGCCATGGCGTCTCAGGCGCCACGAAATCTTTTAAGAATAAACCGGCTACCAACATGCCACCCATGCGCTCTCCGATATTTGCGATATCCGCAACTGGAGAATCCAGCGAGGCACGCAAATCTTCGGGAAGCGGCATCGGCCAGAACAATTCACCTGTTGATTCTGCACACGAGAGAAATCGCTTTGAAAGTGTTTCATCATTAGTCATTACGGCGCTGGTTCGAGTTCCGAGGGCAACAACCTGAGCGCCGGTGAGAGTAGCTACATCAACCAAACCTTCTAGTTTTCTCTTCTTATCAGCTTTGGCTACTTCTGCTGCTCGAACTAATGCGTCAGCAAGAATTAATCTTCCCTCTGCATCAGGATTTAGAACTTCAACTGTCTTTCCTCCGTAAATTTTAATGACATCACTAGGTCTAGTGGCGTTATCGCTAACCATATTTTCGGCGAGCGGCGCCCAAGCATCGATTCGAATCGGCAACTTCAATTCTGCAATTGCCAGAATCGCGGCGCAAACCGCGGCGGCGCCACTCATATCAGATTTCATCGCTTCCATACCTTGCGCCGGCTTGAGTGCTAGACCGCCGGTATCAAATGTGATGCCTTTTCCTACATAAGCAAGTGTTTTCTTGGCGCCTTTTGGTTGGTAGGAGATATGCAAAAGTCTAGGTGGGTTAGCCGACCCTTGACCGACACCAATGATTCCCCCGAAGCCTAACTTTTTTAGTTGACTATCTGAGGTAATTTCAATTCTTAACGGAAGTTTTTTGGCAAGCGTTCGAATATTTTCACAAAAGGTTATTGGAGTTAAGTGGCTAGGTGGCGTATTAATCAGGTCTCGAACGAGATGAGTGTTCTTAGCGATGATTTCGGCCCGGCGTAAAATTGTTTTATCTCTACCGAATCGAGATTGAATTTCGATTGCGGAAAGCGGAGGTTTCTGGTCGTTTTTCGTCTTTCCGCGAAACTTGTCGAAGGAGTAAGCCCCCAGCAATGCGCCTTCGGCAATCGCGGCAAAACCTGTTGAATCTTTGTGAGGAAGAGAGAACGAGGCTTTTTTCACTCCGGCAAGTGATCTCGCCGCCGCACCTGCGGCGGCCCTGAGCGTTTCATGGCTGAAGTTCTCTGAATACGCTCCTAAACCAGTTACCACCAATAGCTTCTGATTAATCCCAGGTATTTTCAGTACTTCATCTTTGGACCCCGTTGCGCCAATCTCGCCGAGAGCTTTGGAGAGCGCACCTTCGTCGAATTTAAAGCCGGAACTGACTGGGCGAAAATCCTTACCTTCAACTTTTGCCAGACCGATCACTATGACATCGGTGGTTGGAGATTCACTCGCGCTGATCTTAGACATTGGGCTAGGTTATTGGAGTGCCACGGTATTCGCCATTACACGAGAAACATCGCGCTTTAGGAGCCAAGCTCGCAGATTTCGGCGGATGGGATATGCCAATCGAATATCCGGCAACTTCAGGCGGCGGGGTAGTCAATGAACATGTTGCAGTTAGAGAAAGTGTTGGACTTTTTGATGTCTCCCATCTCGGAAAAGCTGAAGTAAGTGGCGAGGATGCTCTGGAATCACTTAATGCAGCTTTTACTAATGATCTTACAAAAATTGGAGACGGTCAGGCACAGTACACGATGCTCTGCGATCCAAATTCAGGCGGAGTGGTAGATGATTTGATTGTTTATCGAAAATCACGAACCGAGTTTCTACTAGTTCCAAATGCTGCAAACACGGCAGAAGTAGTTCGTCGCTTACAAAGTGGGAATGATTCGAAGAAATTTACAATTAAAGATTGTCACGAAAAGTATGGAGTCCTGGCTCTCCAAGGCCCAAAATCAAGTGCGGTTCTAAATAATTTGGGAGTAGCTAGCAATCTTTCATATATGTCTTTCCAAGTATCAAACATTGCGGGTTCAGAAGTAATTATTTGCCGTACTGGATATACCGGCGAACATGGATTTGAGATTCTTCCGTTGTGGTTGGATACTGCAAAGATCTGGGAAACGCTCTCTAATGAAATTCAAAAATTTGGTGGAAGAGTTTGTGGATTAGGAGCTCGCGATACGTTGCGCACTGAAATGGGGTATCCATTGCATGGCCACGAGCTCTCACTTGAAATCACTCCCGTTCAAGCAAACGCAGGTTGGGCAGTAGGCTGGAAGAAAAATACATTCTGGGGCAGAGAAATTCTGTTAAATGAGCGCGAAATTGGCCCCAAGAGAACTCTGCGCGGACTTCGCCTCTTGGAGAGAGGCATTCCGAGGCTTGGAATGTCGGTTACAGCGAGCGGTAAGCCAATTGGAGTAGTTACCAGCGGCACCTTCTCGCCAACACTTAAATGTGGAATTGCGTTAGCTCTTCTTGCAAGTGATATCGAACTTGGGGTCAGAGTTTCAATTGATGTTCGCGGCAAGCTCCTTGAGGCCGAAGTTGTAAAACCGCCTTTTGTAGAGTCTCGAGTCAAGTAAACACTTTCTAGACGCTAATCTTCCACCATGAGACATCGCAAACTTGGCAGTTCTGGAATGTATGTAAGTGAAATAACCTTTGGAAATTGGCTAACTCACGGTTCACAAGTAGAAGAGAAATCTGCAATTAAATGCGTTCGAACCGCTTTAGATTTAGGAATAACAACTTTGGATACAGCTGATGTCTATGCTGGAACTCGCGCGGAGACTGTGCTGGGGAGAGCTCTTAAAGGTGTGCGGCGAGAGTCCTATGAATTATTAACTAAGGTCTATTGGCCAACTGGTTCGGGCAAGAATGATCGCGGACTCTCGAGAAAACACATTATGGAATCGGTCAACGCATCGCTCAAGAGACTGCAAACTGACCATATCGACTTATATCAATTCCACCGCTTCGATTATGAAACTCCGCTTGAAGAGAGCTTGAGCGCTTTCGACGATTTAATTCGTCAAGGAAAAGTTTTCTATATCGGATTCTCAGAGTGGCGTTCTGAAGAAATTAAAGAAGCGCTGCGAATTCAAGAACGGCGTGGTTTCGATAAATTTGTCTCAAGCCAGCCTCAATATTCAATGCTTTGGCGCGTTATTGAAAAAGAAGTCATCCCACTTTCGAAAGCAAATGGCATTGGCCAAATCGTCTGGTCCCCGGTAGCCCAAGGTGCATTGAGCGGAAAATACCTTCCCGGCAAGAAGCCGCCTGCAGGTTCTAGAGCGACTGATAAGAAAGGTGGGGCATCCATGATTTCGCGTTGGATGCGCGATGAGGTTCTAACCGCGGTGCAACGCTTGAAACCGATTGCAAAAAATGAGGGACTTACGTTGGCTCAGTTAGCTGTGGCCTGGGTTCTCCAAAATCCCAATGTATCTAGCGCAATTATTGGCGCATCAAAACCGGAACAGATAAAGGAGAACGTTGCTGCTAGCGGGGTTCAGTTGAGCCACGAAACTCTGCGAGAGATCGATAAAGCGCTTGGCTCACTTCCTGAAAAAGATCCAGCTAAGACTGAATCTCCGAAACCTAGAGCTTAGTACCGCGAGTAACTCGAGGGAGTGGAGCTCGCAGTCGTCGAATCTGGGTGGAACGCAACCAGCCATACATCCCGACGCCCTTCAAGTTTTCTCCAGGGAATCGTTTTGCTACCTCGCCTTTTATTTTTCGACTGAGATAAAAACCATCGATAAATGAGAGGCCAAGAATTGAGTACATCAAAATTATTGCAGCGAGCTGAACTTGAATTACAGGGACAATCGTCATAAATAGAACTAATACGATTACGGGCAAAAAGAATTCTCCGATAGATCTTCGAGCATCTACATAATCTCTAACAAATTTTCGAATTGGACCACGATCGCGAGGCGGTAGCGCGCTCTCCTCGCCGCGCATATAGGCCTCTCGTTGAGCGCTTCTCGCAATTCGAGATTGCTTCTTCTGCAATTTTTTGGCTTCTTTAGTCGCGGCCGGCGCTAAACGTTTTAAAACCCGTTCCTTCTCAGCCTCTTTACGCTTAGGGGTAGGTCTTCCTTTTTTCTCACTCATGAGAGTTAAGGTAGGGCGAGCATGCGCTCTAGCGCAACTCGTGACTCTTTGGCGATTTTCTCAGGAACCTTGATTTGATTGATAACTTTGCCGCGAACTAGCGACTCCAGAGCCCAGACTAGATGTGGCAGATCAATCCGATTCATCGTAGAGCAGTAGCAGACGGTCTTATCCAGGAATGTTATGTGTTTCTCTGGATTTTCGTTTGCCAGTCGCTTGACGAGATTGAGCTCAGTTCCGATCGCCCATGAAGAGCCATGGGGCGCCGATTCGATTGTCTTGATTATGCTCTCAGTACTTCCCACTACATCAGCTGCGCTAACTACTTCGTACTGGCATTCAGGATGGACCAGAATCTTTATACCTGGTACGCGACTTCGCATCTCATTCACATTTTCGAGTGTGAAGCGTCCATGTACTGAGCAGTGCCCCCGCCAGAGAATAACTTTTGCGCCACGAATTTCATCATCCGTTAAACCACCATTTGCTTTCCATGGATTCCATACGACGCAATCGGTCAACTTGAGCCCCAAACGCAGGACCGCGGTATTGCGCCCTAGATGTTGATCGGGGAGAAAGAATATTTTCTCGCCTTTCTCAAAAGCCCATCTCATAGCTCGCTCTGCATTTGATGAAGTGCAGACACTGCCGCCATTTTCTCCGGTAAAGGCCTTAATAGCAGCGCTTGAGTTCATATATGTGATTGGAATTGTGCGCTTAGTTATTCCCAATCTCTCAAATACCTTCCAGGCATCTTTTACTTGATTAGATGTGGCCATATCTGCCATCGAACAACCAGCTGCCAGATCCGGAAGGATTACTTGCTGTTTCGAACTAGTGAGAATATCCGCGCTCTCTGCCATAAAGTGGACGCCACAAAAAACTATATATTCGCTATCGCCACGATCTGCGGCGGCGCGGGCCAATTTAAAAGAGTCACCTGTGATATCTGCAAATTGAATAACTTCATCTCGTTGGTAATGATGGCCAAGGATTAGCGCCCGTTGCCCTAATTTTGCTTTTGCTGCCAAGGCCCGATCAACGAGCGCGGGATCGCTGGGTTCAGGAAGTTCTCCGGTACATGAGACGCCTCGCTCGCTGGCGAGGTCTATATCTCTTCCCAGCAGATGCAATTCAGAGAGAACTTTGTTCATGGCAGCATTATCCTCTTCCTCAGAGTAAAATCAGAGCGAGAAGTTCAACCGATAGGAGTCTCGATGAGCACAGACACCAAGACCGGAATCGTCCTAACCCAGGTCGCAGCCGAGAAAGTTGCATCACTACTTTCTCAAGAAGGGCGAGATGATCTGAGTTTACGCGTTGCGGTACAACCTGGCGGCTGCTCCGGACTTCGGTACCAACTCTATTTTGATGATCGAGCGCTCGATGGCGATTCGGTCTCTGAATTTGGAACTGTAAAAGTTGTTACCGACAAAATGAGTACTCCTTATTTAATGGGCGCCACTATTGATTTTGTGGATACGATTCAAAAGCAAGGATTCACTATCGATAATCCAAATGCCCAGGGTTCCTGTGCTTGCGGTGACTCTTTTAACTAGTTACATATTTCAATAATTAGTTCGAACGTAATCTAGTAATTTCGGTCGCGAGCGCTTCAACAAGTTTTTCAATGGTGACATCATCGTGATCGGCTTTTAGAGTAATTCGTAGCTGACCATCTTCGCCAAATCCCATCGCCGAAAGTACATGGCTGGGGGATAAGGCCGCCGCAGAACAAGCGGAACCGGCATCTATGAGAATCTGAGATTTCTCCATCTCTCGAAGCAGCTGCTCAGCGACTATGCCATCAACAATCAAGGCAATCCGCTGCGGGTCGCCGATTTGCGCGCTTGCGATACGCACTCCAGGAATTCGCGAGATCAGAAGTTGGCGTAGTTTTGAATTAAGTTGGGTCAATTTATTTTCCAACGCTGATAAGTTGTCAATCCACTCTTGAAGTGCCACCGCAGTTGCAATAACCGCACTCTTAGAGTGCGAGCCAAAATTTCTTCGGTTATCAAAATTTGGCAGTGGGCTTCTCCAGAAATCTATTTCATCTCGTATTGCTAAAATTGCTAATCCCTCTGGTCCAGAGAAAGTTCGCGGATCCCAGATTGCGGCAACCCATTGTGGTGGCAAGGCTTTGGGATTGATAGTAGAGGTCAAATCTGCAAAGAGCTTCAGCGAGCTGCGTTTAGGAGACACTTGCCTAACTCCCGTTTCTCTATTTGCTGCTTGCCAAGTGATGATTGAATCATTTGGAATCATCACATCCTCATAATCAACTAAACCTTCTTGGGAAACGGGTAGTTCAACAACTTTTCGCGCTTCTTCTTTTCGCGCTATTGCATGAATAAGTTGGCGGTCGATTGCGGAGTAGATAAATGGAACCTCCGAGGCGCGGAGCATTCCTTCGATTCCAAGCCAAAACCCAAGGCCTAACTCGCCTACAAATTCGATTTCAGCGGGTGTAATTCCAAGATTGGAAGCAATACTTTCCCGCGCCTCACCTAGAGCGTTACGTAATCGAGCAGAATCATGATGGATTTTTCGTGGATCAATTAGAGCTTGCTGAGACCGCGCGGATTGGCGAAGTTCACTTCGAAAATCTAGGTTTGTGATGGGGGACACCCTTAGAACGCTACCTCCTTATCGGCGCCACCGCGAGTGACTACTATCCTTAGCGAGTGCGCTTAACAAGACGGTTACTCGTAGCCGCATTCACACTTTCATCAACTCTTCTTCTCGGGGGCTGCTCCTCAGAGGAGTTCCGAGGAGTTGGTTTTAGCGGAAACGTTTCCAGCGTGAATCAGCACTCATTTACTCTCTGGCAGGGCGCTTGGATAGCTGCAGCAGTCGTTGGCGTGTTTACGATGATCTTGATTATCTGGCCAGCAATCTTTCACAGAAAGAAGAATGATAAGTTTCCGAAACAATTCCAGTACAACATTCCAATCGAGATTGCTTACACCGTTATTCCATTCTTGATTATTGCAGTTCTATTTGGATATACCGCAAGAGCTCAAAATGAAATTAAAGAAGTCTCTCCAATTACCGCAACTGATGTTCATGATGTGACTGTCAATGCGATTCAATGGTCATGGCAATTTACCTACAAAGAAGCCGGCCCGGGTACGACTGTCACCGGTACCCCAGCGCAACCGCCAACCCTTTACATGCCTCAAGGTGAGAAAGTTCGATTCAAAATTACTGCCTCAGATGTAGTTCACGGGTTTTGGATTCCAGCGTTTATGATGCAGATTCAAAACATTCCAGGAGTTGAGAATCAAGTCGAGTTCACGGCAAACGAGCTCGGTACTTACCCAGGGCGTTGCAACATTCTCTGCGGAAGGCAACACTCCCAAATGCTATTCACCGTAAAAGTTGTTACGCCGGCCGAGTACCAGGCATATATTGATTCCTTAAAGGCAGGAGCAAGCGCATGACAACTTATGCAACGAGACCAGAGGAGCGCGAATATATTGCTCCGCGAAAACTCACCAAGGGGCAGCTCGCGGTAAAAATTCTTACTACGACTGATCACAAAGTAATCGGTTATCTCTACCTAATCACTTCATTTGTCTGGTTTTTAATTGGCGGATTGCTTGCGCTCGCCATCCGAGCTGAATTGACTCAGCCAGGGCTGCAATTCCTTAGCTCAGAACAGTACAACCAAGTCTTCACCATGCACGGAACCATAATGCTCTTGATGTTTGCTACTCCGCTCTTTGTCGGTTTTGCGAATGTGATTATGCCGCTACAAATTGGCGCCGCTGATGTCGCATTCCCACGATTAAACATGCTCTCTTATTGGCTCTATTTATTTGGCGCAACAGTTGCTACCGCAGGCTTTTTAACTCCGGGAGGGGCAGCATCCTTCGGTTGGACCGCTTACGCTCCGCTCTCTAACCACATTTATTCACCCGGCATAGGCGCAGATCTTTGGATTATGGGATTGGCAGTCGGTGGTCTTGGCACAATTCTTGGTGGCGTCAACTTCGTGACGACAATTTTCACTATGCGCGCGCCAGGTATGACTATGTTTCGAATGCCGATCTTTACGTGGAATGTTCTATTAACCTCAATTCTAGTTTTAATTGCATTCCCACCTCTTGCGGCAGTACTTCTCGGCCTGGAGTCTGATCGACTATTTGGCTCACATATTTTTGATCCTGCTAATGGCGGCGCCATGCTCTTTCAGCATCTCTTCTGGTTCTTTGGACACCCCGAGGTTTATATCTTGGCGCTACCTTTCTTTGGCATAGCCACTGAAATCCTTCCCGTCTTTAGCAGAAAGCCGATTTTTGGATACAAAGGTTTAGTTGCAGCAACAATTGCAATTGCCGCCCTCTCGGTTGCCGTCTGGGCTCACCATATGTATGCAACAGGTCAAGTATCTCTAGCGTTCTTCTCTTTTATGACCTTCCTGATTGCAGTTCCAACTGGAGTTAAGTTCTTCAATTGGATTGGAACTATGTGGCGAGGATCGCTCACCTTTGAAACTCCAATGCTCTTTGTAATGGGCTTCTTGATTACATTTCTTCTTGGCGGTCTAACCGGCGTGATTTTGGCAAGCCCGCCATTAGATTTTGCAGTCTCGGCCTCGTACTTTGTCGTTGCCCACTTCCATTACGTTCTCTTTGGAACCGTGGTATTTGCCATGTTTGCTGGTTTCTATTTCTGGTGGCCAAAGATGACGGGGCGGATGTTAAATGAGACTCTCGGCAAAGTGCATTTTTGGACGCTCTTTATCGGCTTCCACACCACCTTTTTAATTCAACACTGGTTAGGCATCAAAGGCTTCCCACGTCGTTATGCAGATTACCTGGCGACCGATGGTTTTACCTTTATGAATATGGTTTCAACGGTTGGCGCAGCTCTGCTCGCTTTATCGATGATCCCATTTTTCATCAATATCTGGATTACAAGAAGCGCTCCTAAGGTTGGAGTAGATGATCCATGGGGATATGGAGCTTCTTTAGAGTGGGCGACTTCTTGCCCGCCACCACGCCATAACTTCTATTCAATGCCTCGAATCCGCTCCGAGCGCCCCGCCTTTGATTTACATCATCCGGAGCATGCGGCTATTGAAGATGGACATAAGAAATGAAATTTGGATATCAACTCTTTCTCTTTCTTTTCTTCTTCTACGCCCTCGTAACTGTGGTTTATTGGCAGATGGCCAATGAACCAGTTGGTATAACTGCGCTCGCCTTGAGCGCTGGATTGGCTTTGATCATTGGCTATTACTTCTGGTTCTCAAATCGAAGGACTGGGGGAGTACTTCCTGAAGATAACTTGACTGCGGAAATTGCAGATGGTGCAGGGGAGTTAGGTTTCTTCAGCCCACATTCCTGGTGGCCGTTGCCTGTAGCTGCCTCCGCCACCGCGGTTGGACTCGGGTTAGTAATTGGGTGGTGGATGACTCTTATTGCCGTTGGAGCTTTAATTGTGTCGATTATGGGTTTTGTTCTCGAATACGAGAAGCCGAACTCAAGTAACCATGGCTGAAATTCGTTCTGAAATTCTCCAAACAGGTAATCCAAAACTCAAGGCTGTATCTATTGAAATAAATGGGAGCGCATCTGAGATATTCGCTCTATTAATTGATCCTAAAAAACACTCAATCATTGACGGATCAAATTCAGTAAAAGGGGTCAACTGGGGCCCCGAAAAATTAT
>JBEANJ010000036.1:0-7716 GCA_041165565.1 Actinomycetota bacterium
AGTCGCGATGTAGGCGACACCACTATTGATGTTGTGGTTATTGGAGAGTACACACGTAAATCTTGGGGAGCGGGCGGTGAAGATCTAGATTGGTACTGCGCTTCCAATTCCGAGGCACATACCTCATCTGTTCCTGTGTACATATCGCAGAAAACAGAATTGATTGCATTGATGAATGAACCGGCTTACCAAATTCTCAAAGAAAAATGTGACTTAGTTATTGAGTCGCGAGAAAATCGCAAGTTGCGCTCACTTCCGCTTTTTGTCCTTCACCCGGCTTCCCGGTAGAACTCGGTCAACTAGCTCTTCTACTACTAAAGTAAGATCACCTTTTGCGCGATCTAGATTTGCTTCAAAACCCTTCAAAGCTTCCGTGATTGCCGGTTCACTTATCACCCCAACAAGAGGGCCGTATTTATCTTTAAATAAGTTATTCGCAATACGGCTTATCGCACCAGCTAGCTCGCTGCGCGCTTCATCAAGTGATGGTTCGGGTCGAACTCCTTGCAATACTCCGGCAGCCGGATCTTCACGAAGCGCACGTAAATAACTTTCTTTCAGAGAATCTGCTGAGTTTTCGGGGCCCATAATGCCTAATCCTCTCAGAGCACTAGCATGAGTTCCATGCGAAGCGTTTTCTTGCGTTTAGCGCCTCTGGTCCTGCTCGCCCAGCTGATTGCTCCTGTATCTGCGCCGGCAATCACTTTCAATTCTGCTCCGGCCACCAATTGGGGCGTTATCTTGGCGGGCGAATCTTCTACACAATCGATTACTGGCACTACAAGAAATTCAAATTTAGAGGGAAATGCAAAATCAGAATGGAAGGTGAATTACAAAAATTTTCCGGAAAATGCACAGCGCGCAGTTCAACAAGCCATTGATATCTGGAGTAGAAATTTCGAATCTAAAATCACAATAAATGTTGATGCGGTATGGGAGGCGAATAAAAATAACCAGGTACTGGGCGCAGCTCGCGCTGGTTATTATTTTAATGCTTTTCCAGGGGCTCCAGATGAAGACCTTTGGTACCCCTCAGCTCTTGCTAATACCCTCGCAGAGAAAGATTTAAACCCAAATCAAAGTGAAATAGTTTTGAGTATAAATTCGACTCCAAACTGGTACTACGAAATTGATGGACGCCCTACACCGAATTCCTACGACCTTGTATCTGTAGTTCTTCACGAAATTGCGCACGGTCTCGGATTTATGTCTAATGCGCAATATGACAAATTCTTAGGAGCGGCATACCTGACTCAGCCAACACCGTTTGATGCTTATGTACAACTTCCTGATGGGAAGACATTTAATAATTTCTGTTCTCGCTCCACGGAACTTGGTCGTGCCATGATCAATCCATTGGTTTGGTCGGGAGAGTTAGCGGTCTCAGCAAATAATGGTGTTAAGCCAAAACTTTATAGCCCGGCTCCCTTCGAAGAGGGATCTTCGATCTCTCATTTGGATGAGTCAACTTTTACGCGACAGAGTTCCGATGTGATGATGACTCCAAGTATGGAGCAAGGTGAAGTTTTTACCGGTCCTGGTCCGATCACTCTTGCCATGATTCAAGATATGTTGAGAAAACCCCCTGAAATTGTTGCAACCGGAATTCCTCAAAAACCGCTTAATGTTGGGGCCATAATTGGCGACAAATATGCCATCATCACCTTTGACACTCCGGAATGTCGACGGATTGATCGAGTGCAGAACTACAAAATCACAATTAATCCCACTGGTGTGACTCGCACTTTTAAGACTACGCCCTTCCGCATTACCGGATTAAAAAACGGAATCAACTATTCATTCTCCGTTGTAGCAGAGAACGCTGTAGGCACTTCAGAGCCGGTTACAACGAATTCTATTAAGCCACAAAGTACCCCAAAATTGATTGAAGTTGATCGTATTTCGAAAGTAACGCATCTTGCTTCTACAACTTTCCGGGGCAAGCCTGTAATTCTTTATAACGATACTGGGCTAAATAAATTAAAGATGGCGATTCGAAGTGGTGACAATTGGCGAATCTCCACTGTGAGAAGAGGTCTACAGATAGGTCAACTTTCGATTTGTAAAAGTGGAAGTAGTACGAGAGAAAAGATGCATGTTTTTTATGGCGAATTCACTCGTAAAGACTTAATTCTTTCTACCTTTGACGGTAAAAAGTGGGATAACCAGACAGTTGATGGGAACGGCGAATCGATTCAAGATTACAAAGAGACCGAGCGTAGGCGAACCGCTTCTGACGTTAGTGTTTCAAATGGCTGCGCAATCACTGAAGATGGACTTCAGGTTTTCTATCGCGATGAATCTCAAGGAATTCTATTAGGCGCCGTAGATAAGGGCGATGGTTGGGAGTATGAAATCGTTGATGGCGACCTCGATACCAGCGGAAGAACTACTGGCGATGTTGCCTTTAATTTATCTGTAACGACTCTAGGAAATACTGTATATCTTTTGTATGACTCGGTTCTAACTATCAATTCAAATGAAGTAGTAACTTCCGGTGAAATTCGATTAGCGATTAGAGAATCGGCAGATCCCGAAGATTGGGTTTATGAAACATTAGATGGTCCAAAATCAGGAAATCCCGTAGCGGGTTTTGCAACCGCTTTATCTACCTCAAAGTCATCGGTAAACGCAGCTTGGTTATCAGTTAGATCCAATCCATTGAATAATCCAACAATCTTAAGCGTTGCCAATGTGACTGACGGAGGTTCAATAAGCACTTTAATGGCTCCTGAATTCGGCATCATGGGTGCGCCAATAAGATTTGATGGGCAACAAGTTTCATACTCATGCGGAAAACGACTCTGCTCAACAGACCTTTCAAAGGTAAAACTACTTAGCGCCAATTTGCCTTTGAGTGACTCTGGAAATGTAATCTCGTTTGATAAGAAACGATATCTGCCTATAACAATAGATGAGAAGCTGGTGCTAGTTAGAAGATAATCTTTCGATATTGAACATTTACTTCTTAGGTCAGCTCGCTGGAATTCAACCCTACTTTACGAGTTCGTTCGATCCGCATAATCAATCGTTCATCTGGATCTGGACAGGCCACGAAATTATCTTTTTCTAACCAATCCCCCGGCGGGAGCTCTCTCTGTTTAGCAGGAAGTAGCGCGGAGACCGCTTGCAAAGCAAAGAAACAAAAGTGTTTTCCTTCTGGAATCTTAATCTGATTTGAGTTTGTCAATTCAAAGTAATCTCCTGGCTTCAAACCACAAACGGATCTTCCTTCGATTCGGTCGACTATGACACGAAGGTCATAAAGTTCCATATCGTTCTCACTCACCCCGCTATCGTAATTGTTCGATGAGACTCTCGACGCTCAATAACAAGATTTGACTTATCGGGAATGCTCTTGATTTCAAGAGATAAAGATTTTGATTTTAATTCAAAAATTCAATTTGTGGAGCCGCCCGCGGGAATCGAACCCGCGACCTTCGCTTTACGAGAGCGACGCTCTACCGACTGAGCTAGGGCGGCGAGATTAGTCGAGCGTTATCTCGCCATTCGGTGTCGATAATACAACTGAGACAATTCCGGTTTCGCCATCAAATTCTGATGGGTTTCTATATACAACTTCCACATCTTTAAAAGCTCTACTTGGCTCTGAACCAAGCCAGTTTCGAATGGTTGATTCATCTCCTGAAATCTCAACTCGTAAGATTTCAGCTACCGGCTTGCCATCGGCTGAAGGATGATCTTTTGTCTGCCACTGGATGAAAAATGGAAGCTGTGAATCTTCAATCGTCCCGAGAACTCCGAGTTGTTTCCATTTCAATTCTGTTCCATCTGGACGCTTTCTTGAACCCTCAATTGCATTACGGCCTAATCGAGTTTCAACTGGTGTTATGTCGTCGGTAGCGACCACCCAAGTCATCCAACCGCCACCTTGGCTTGCTCGTTGAGAGACTGCTTTGCCAAATGCAGATTCTTCTGCGGCTGGGTGTTCTAGAGGGCAGACAACTTCTAAATAATGTCCATTTTTTAGAGGGAGAGTGAAATTTCTCGTGCCAAATCGAGGATGAATTCCGCCATCAACAAATGCAGAACCTAAACGAGAACCGATTCTCTGGACGACTCCAACTAGCTGCTCATACGAAGTCGCATACGAGAGATGGTCAAGTCTGAATGGCATGGGTGAATTCTGCCCTATGAGTAAGGGTGCTAATTACCACGGTTTAACGACGCGAATGTGAGGAAAACCCGCTCAATAAGAAGTAATTGTGCAGCATTTGTAGTTAATAGCTCGCGGACCTGACTGATTACCGATAACAGTTGCGCAATTTCCTCGCGCTTAAACTTCTCGGCAATCTTGTCAATCTCTTCACTTAAATCAGAGTTGATTCGCTGTTCCAAATCCAACAGAGCGTCCCGAAAAAAAGTTGAATAATCCAAAAGAGCCCCGTCAAGTTCATCTCTGATTGCCCGATTTAATCTCGATTTCTGATCCTTTTCCAAATCCTTTACTGCTTTAGCGCCACCAGATACCAGGCTGCGACCCGTACCCTGTAAGGCGCTCTTTAATTCGTCGATTTCTCTCTCAGATCTCTCGGAGAGTAATGAGTTAGATTTCTCGGTAGCTATCTCTAAAAATCTTCCGGCCGCTTTTATTGCGCTTGATTCATTCTTTATCGTGAATAATAATTCAAAATACTGCCTACGTGATTTCTTGAAAGTATCGTCTTTTAGAAATCCTTTAGCCCTTCCGATATGCCCATGCGATATCCGAGCTGCAAGTTCGGCATCTGATTTTTCTATATTAAAAGATTTTTGAAGAAATTTTGCAATTTCTGTGGCGCTAGGTGTTTTCAAATTTAAATGTCGGCAACGCGATCTGATTGTAGGAAGCACATCCTGAAGGGTCGGTGCACACAGCAGCCAGATAGTCTGACTTGCCGGTTCTTCTAGCGCTTTCAATAAAGCATTTGCGGCCGCTTCTGTCATTCGGTCACAATCTTCGATTACAACAATTCTCCAAGGTGATGTCGATGCGCCCCAGGCGGAACGGCTTACCGCTTCTCTGATTTCATCTATCTTTATAGAGACTCCACTTACATCAAGAATCTCAACATCGGGATGCGTGCCATTTAGGACGGTCATACACTCGGTGCACTCGCCGCAACCATCATTTTTACAGATTAAAGCAGCTGCAAATGCATTCGCTGCATTAGATCTTCCTGATCCTGGTGGGCCGGTAAATAACCAGGCGTGCGTCATTTCTTGCCCAGTCGACCCATTTCTCGCCGCTGAAATAGCGCTTTCTAATGAAGTAATGACTCTCTCTTGATCAACAAGTCCTGAGAAAACGCGCGAGGTCATTTCACCAATTCTTGGACTCGAGCAACTATTTGAGCATGAATTTCTGGGACTGGTTTTCGGGCATCAATAACTAGGTAACGGTCGGGATCAAGAGAGGCTAGTTGAAGGTATTCCTGGCGCACTCGATTATGAAAATCTATTGATTCACTCTCTAGTCGATCTGCATTCTTTTTTCTTTTCAAACCGATATCTGCTGGTTGATCGAGAATTATGGTTAATGTCGGGAAAAGCGACTCGGTAGCCCATCGACTAATTCGCGCAACCTCATTTGATGACAAAGTTCTTCCAGCTCCTTGATATGCGATTGAGGAATCAAAATAGCGATCCGTTATGACAATCTCGTCTCGCTCGAGCGCTGGTTTTATTTTGGAATAGACATGATGAGCTCGATCAGCGGCATATAAAAGCGCTTCTGCTCGGGGTGAAATCTGACCCGTTTCATTAGCAAGAAGAATTTTTCGCAAACCTTCTCCTAGCTTGGAGCCTCCTGGTTCCCGAGTGAGTGTGACAACTTTGCCCTCTTCTTCGAACCAGCCCTTTAGAAGTTTGGCTTGTGTTGACTTACCGGAACCTTCGCCACCTTCGAATGCAATAAAAATTCCACTAGTTCTATTTGACGTAATTGAACCGAGCTCGCCTCTAAGCGCATTTAGAATGTCAGACCAGAAGGAGACTCCTGGCCTATCTTTCATCTGATGATAAGAAATTTGTCCAACTACAGCCGCCAAGAATCCGCCGCCCAACATAGTGAATGCAGCTCCGTTATAAGTAAGTATGGCTTCTCCAAAAGCAAAGGTGTGTTCACCAATTGCCGCAGCAATTAGCGGTGATATTGCTAAAACAGCGACTAGTGAAATCCTAATAAGGGCTTGAACAAATGCAAATGTTCTGCCGCGGATTTCATCACTGACTTCCATACCGAGCATGGTGAACCCGCTTACCCAACAAACACCGGAAAACAAGCCAATTATCAATACCGTGAGGATCGCTATAACTAAGTTTTGTAGAAGTGAGAGAACGATTAGGAAAAATCCTGCTGTTGTAAGCGCAGCACCAAAAAGTCTCCTTCTCGAAAACTGTGAAAATATCTTGGGTCCGAGCGCAATACCTCCGGCTAATCCAGTAAATACCGAACCAAAAAGAATTCCATATGCAGCGTCACCGGCATTGAGGTCTCCCACAAAGGTGCGAGCTAAACCAATCACAGCACCTGCCGCAATAAATGCACCGATCATTCCAACTATTAATCCGCGGACTATTTTTGAAGAGAAGATAAATTTTGCACCATCAGTTAGAGAAGAAAGCAGCGAAGGTGAAATTTTGTTTTTAATCAAATGATCTTTTGGAACATCAATTCTAGAAATTGCGAAAGCACTAAAAAGAAAACTAAGAGCATTTACATATAGCGCTAGATCAACTGCAGTGTAATTCTCAAGACCAATCGTTGCACCAACTGCTGTTGCAGAAATTGAGAGGATTGAGAAAATAATGGCGGCAACGGGAGCGCTTCCGTACGCTGCAAATAGCGACATCTGATTTGCATTCTCTAATCTATTTTTAGGAACCAGATTTGGAACCGTTGCCTCTTTTGCTGGACTCCAAAACATAGTCACACATTCGACAAGTACAGTTGCGATATAAAGCCAGAGATAGTTTCCAACAATTGGAATTGAAACAAATAATCCGGCTCGAAGTATATCGCCAATAACCATAACCCGTTTACGGTCAAAACGATCGGCAATGACTCCCGCAATCGGACCTAAAATTACGGAAGGTAGAAGTCTTGCAATAAAGACACCTGCGATTGCGAAGTTCGCGGTTGCGTAATCCCCGCCAGCAAGTTGTTGGGCAAGTGCAGTTGTGGCAAGTAGTCCGAGCCAATCCCCAAATGAGGAGAAAGCCATTGCATTCCAAAGTCTGCGAAATGCCGGTATTCGCAAGACGCTTTCGCTGGCTCTAATTGATCCAGTTTGGGGATTTGGGATTGTCCCTGACATAGGGAAAGCCTATTACTCGCTCTGCTTTGCTTTTCCGGTAGCGCTCTTCTTGCTCTTTTTCTTTGAGCCGGCGTCGGAGATAGTTTTCTCAGTAAGAGTTGGTGCTTTTTTCCGCTTAGAAGTTTTTTTCTTCGGCGCTCCACCATTCTCAAGTTCCCAGGCTCTTCGACCTGCGAGTAACTCTTGAGCGCGCTCAATAGTCATCGCTTCAACGGTATCACCACGGCGAAGGGTGGCATTGGTTTCGCCATCAGTTACATACATACCGAATCTGCCATCTTTAATAATTATCTGTTTCTTTGTTGTTGGATCAACGCCAAGATCTTTTAGTGGTGGTTTTGCAACGCCGCGACGGCGAACTTTAGGTTGTTTATAAATTTCTTCAGCTTGATCAAGT
>JBEANJ010000037.1:0-7616 GCA_041165565.1 Actinomycetota bacterium
CTCGCATGGAATATTGATGCCAACACAATTTTGCAGTGGTGCTATGACCACGGCGTGCTTTATCTAAATACTTCAATTGAAGAATGGAATCCATATATTGACGGCGCTAATCGCCATCCATTAGAGAGAACTTTGTATTACCGCCATATGCGAATGCGCGAAATGCGCTCAACTTGGACCAAGAAGGGTGCGACCGCAATTGTTGAACATGGTGCTAATCCGGGACTAGTGTCACATCTTGTTAAGAAAGCGCTCGTCGATATCGCTACGAAAGGTTTACAAGATAAGAAAGTTAGCTCTGATGTTGAAAGTGCACTTACTGAAGAGCGCTATAACGACCTCGCCCATCTCTTGAATGTAAAAGTTATTCATATTTCAGAACGAGATACCCAAGTAACTAATCGACCAAAACAATGGGGTGAATTTGTTAATACTTGGTCGGTCGAAGGCTTCTATGAAGAAGGTATAGCTCCGGCTGAACTCGGTTGGGGAACTCATGAAAAAACGCTGCCAGTAAATGCATATGAGCATCCAACTGGACCGAAAAACCAGATTGCTATCGCTCAACCTGGGGCTACCACCTGGGTGCGATCTTGGGTGCCGCATTTCGAAATTCAAGGCATGGTAATTCGCCACGGCGAAGCATTCACAATCTCAGATCACTTATCAGTTTGGCGCGATAACAAAGCTATCTATCGACCAACAGTTCATTACGCATATTGCCCATCTAATGAAGCAATCGTCTCTATGCGCGAGCTTCAGATGCTCAACTGGGAGCTCCATAAGAATCAACGAATAATGAATGATGAGATTACCGCCGGAGATGATCGCCTCGGAGTGCTGCTGATGGGCCATCCATATAAATCTTGGTGGACTGGCTCATTACTCAATATCGAGGATTCCAGAAAACTTATTCCCGGACAATCTGCGACCACAGTCCAGGTTTCCTCCGCTGTTTATGCCGCTGTTGCTTGGGCGATGCAGAATCCAAATGCTGGTCTACTGGTTCCAGATGAACTTCCCTGGCGTGAAGTACTTGGTTATGCCGAGAAGTATTGGGGCGGAATTCATTCTGAAGCTGCAGATTGGGATCCGCTAAAGAATCGAGTTGATCTCTTTGAAGGTTGGAATAACCAGAAAGTCGACAAGAACGACCCTTGGCAATTTCAGAACTTCTTAGTTAATTTGGCTTAAGTGGCTTTGCTGCTTTGATTTCTTCGAGTCGCGCCAAGGATTCCAGCCTCTCCTTGGCGTGATCGACAATTGGTTCTGGATAACCCTTAGAAAGGCCATCCAATACGAGCCATGGTTCATGTATATCCTCACCTGATAAGTGGCGAAGTTCAGGTATATATCGCTTGATGTAATCACCTTCAGGGTCAAAGCGGCGACCTTGTTCAATCGGATTAAAGACGCGGTAATACGGTGAAGCATCCGTTCCGCAACCCGCAGTCCATTGCCATCCGTGCGAATTTGAAGCCACATCATTATCAATTAGATATTTCATAAAGAAATTAGCGCCATGTTGCCATTCAATATGTAGATCCTTAACCAGAAATGAGGCAACGACCATACGAGTGCGGTTGTGCATCCAGCCTTCAAGTACTAATTGGCGCATCGCCGCATCAACAAATGGGAAACCGGTTTTTCCTTCGCACCAAGCTTGAAAAGCCTTACCTGGTTTGGCATAACGCATCTTTTTATATTTCACATCGTAATAATCACGAGAGGTGTGGGGATTATGGTGAAGCACATCTGCATAAAACTCGCGCCATGCAATCTCTTTTCGATATACCTCGTGCCCTTTCTTCTGGCCGAGCGGCTCGAGCATCGTTCGCGGATGTATCTCTCCCCAGCGAAGGTGCGGACTCATTCGACTCGTTCCCTCTATTCCAGGAATATTTCGCGCATCTCCATAATCGTCCGCAGCGCGCTTTAGAAAATCTTTAAATCTTTTTAAGGCGGCGGCTTCACCCGCTTCTTGGATGATCACCCCTTCGGGAGCTTTCCAATCTGGAATTTGAGCGATCTTATTTGGCGCTACCCAATTGGGATTTTTGGGCGCAGCAACTGGTTTGCGCCAACCATGTGCGCTCCATGCTCGATAAAACGGCGTGTAAACGCGATAAGGAGTTCCATCGTCTTTTAAGACACGTCCTGGGGCTACGGCATAACCGCTGCCAATTTGAGTTAGCTCAATTCCAGCTTTCTTTAGTTTTTCATCTTGGAGATTTCCATAAGGCGCGTAGGGAAAAGCAGAATGAATACTTGTTGCGCCAGTTTTCTTCATCAACTCACTTAAGACATTTACTGGATCGCCTGAAATTAAGTGAAGGGCTCCGCCAAGTGAATCATTTAGCGCTCGTAACGATGCTGCCAAATATGCTCGTCGATGTGCGCCTGCTCGTTCGGCAATCTCATCATCCATTATGAAGAGTGGGATTACCTCGTTTCCTTCATCCAGGCTGGCTAAAAGAGCTGGATTGTCAGCGAGGCGAAGATCTCGCCGGAACCAGAAAATCGCTCGATTCGCCATGGCAAGATTCAACCATCATGGAAGAGATAAAGCGCTTCCAACTTCGCGGAATTGGTGGCGAAGTGAAGCGAGTGCGAATTAGTGGGCGGATCGTTGACTACTGGGCGCCGCTAGGTGGCACCGATTCCTTACTAATAGCCCATGATGGCCAGAACATATTCGATTGGCGGACCGCTTCTAATTTCAAGACTTGGCGCCTAGCTCAGAGCGCTACTCGCGTTGCAGTTGAGTTGAATCAGAGACCGCCACTTATCGTTGCGGTGTTCCACGGAAAAAGTAAAGCTGATCCCCACGGTCGAGCACGCGACTTATGCCCAGAAGATGCATTTCGAGACGGAATAGCGCCATCCCAACCACCTGCGATTGAAGTTTCTCAATTAAGAGGAAATTCCTATACCGCAAAAATCTTTGATGAAATACTTCCAACCATTTTGCAAGAATCACGATTACAAATCTCGCCAGAACGAAGCGCAATGATTGGCTCTTCTATGGGAGGGCTCGCAACCCTCTATTCGCTTATCAATTACGGCTCAAGATTCAATACCGCGCTCTCACTTTCAACTCACTGGAGTCTTGCCGGAAAACCGCTTGTTGATTGGCTTCTGTCGCGCCTTCCAAGTTCTGGAGAACATCGAATCTGGATGAGCCGAGGTGAACGTGGTTATGACGCTGAGTATCCGCCTTTTCAAGAGCAAGCCAATCAAAAATTAATTGAAGCTGGTTGGCAAGATAATTTTGAAAGTAAAGTATTTAAAGGCGCTGGGCATAATGAACGCGCCTGGGCAAATCAAGTTAATGAGCCGCTTCGTTTTTGGTTAAGCAAGCTTTGAGATTTGATTCCATCCCGCAACTGAATCAGGTTTTCGTGGACCTTCTCCGATATATCTAGAAGAGGGTCTAATTAATCTTCCGGTTCGTTTCTGTTCCAAAATATGCGCCGACCAGCCAGCAGTTCGGGCCGAAGTAAACATCGGAGTGAACATATTCGATGGAACTTGCGCAAAATCCAAAAGCACCGCGGCCCAGAATTCGACATTTGTTTCAAGAACTCGATCGGGGCGTCGCTCTCTAAGTTCCGAAAGTGCTGCTTCCTCTAACGCTTTAGCGATTTCATAACGTGGCGCCTTTAATTCTTCACAAGTTCTTCGCAGCGTTCTCGAGCGAGGATCTTGCGCTCGATAAACCCGATGTCCAAATCCCATCAAACGTTCACCTTTATCCAAAAGATCTTTGACATAACTCCTTGCGTCGCCACGCTTCTCAACCTCTTCAATCATAAATAGCACACGAGATGGCGCACCACCATGTAGTGGTCCGCTCATTGCGCCCATAGCTCCAGAGATTGCTGCCGATACATCCGCACCAGTTGAAGCAATTACACGTGCGGTAAATGTTGATGCATTCATTCCATGTTCTGCGGCTGATACAAAATAAGCATCAATTGCGCGAACATGATCTGGATCTGGTTCGCCGCGCCAACGAATCATCATCTGTTCAACGACTGTTTTTCCAGCATCAATTTTTGATTGTGGAACCGGATTTGCCTTGCCGCGCGCAGATTGAGCAACAAACGAGAGAACCATTGTCGAAGTACGCGCTAGATCTAGGCGAGCTTGCTCATCTGAGATATCAAGCAGTGGTTTCATTTTGTAACGTTCTGCCAACATTGCGGTTGCTGATTGTGCATCAACGCGAATATCTCCCGAGTGAACTGGAAGTTCAATTGGTTCGGCATTTGGCAGCCCAGGTGAAAACGAATCATCAACTAATAAACCCCAGACATTCCCAAAGGAAACTTTGCCAACTAGATCATCGATATCAACGCCGCGATATCGAAGTGAACTACCTTCTTTATCTGGTTCTGCGATTACCGATTCAAATGCGATAACACCTTCAAGACCCGGCTTAAAGTCATCGCTCATGGCGCGTATTCTGCCTACTTTCGAGGTTCACTCCCAATTCAGGATGACCGTTTAGGAAAAGTGACGTTAGATACATCCATGGATGCCTTAGATAGAGAGGCCATCTCTCAGATGAGAAAGTCATATGGCGAAGTGGGACTTGTAGAAAGCGCGCTTAATCCAGATCCGATTAAACAATTTTCTCTCTGGTTAACCGAAGCCGCTAAAAATCAAGTAATTGTGGAAGCGAACGCAATGGTTTTATCAACTACAGATAACGGCGCTCCCAGCTCGCGCACTGTTCTGTTAAAGGATGTCACAGATACTGGGTTCACATTTTTTACCAATTACCAATCACGTAAAGCCAAAGAGATATCAGCTTCACCAAGCGTTGCGTTGCTCTTTCCTTGGTATGCGATGGAGCGACAGGTCAAGATAGTTGGAAACGCTAAGCCGATTTCTGAAACTGAATCTGATAATTATTTTGCTACTCGTCCTTGGTCAAGCCAGATTGGCGCGTGGGCAAGTGATCAATCTGAAATCTTAAAATCTCGCGAAGAGTTACAAGATAGATTTAATCAATTTGCTTCTCGTTATCCAGAAGGAAGCGCTGTACCAAGACCGAAGAATTGGGGTGGCTATTTAGTGACTCCACTAACAATTGAATTCTGGCAAGGTAGATACTCTCGTTTGCATGATCGAATTCGATATACGAGAACTGGCGCCAATTGGAAGATTGAACGACTCTTCCCATAGGCTTACCGTCTTATGATTAATATTCCTGATTCCATTAAGCCCCGCGATGGCAGATTTGGTTGCGGACCTTCGAAAATTAGAGATTCCGCATTAGATAATCTTTCTAGTAAAGGACGATCAATCCTCGGCACCTCCCACCGCCAGAAAGCAGTCAAGAGCGTTGTGGGCGATATTCGAAATGGACTTGCTCAATTGTTTTCATTACCGGAAGGCTATGAAGTTCTCTTGGGCAATGGTGGCTCTACCGCTTTCTGGGATATTGCAACTTTCGCATTGATTGAAGAGAGATCACAACACCTTACCTTTGGTGAGTTCTCAGCAAAGTTTGCCAGCGCTGCAAAAGCTGCTCCATTCTTGAAGGATCCTTCAGTTATCTCTTCCGAGCCTGGAACACATCCACTTCCTAAAGCTGAAGCTGGAATTGATGCATATGCATTGACCCATAATGAAACTTCAACCGGTGTTGCTATGCCAATCAAACGCCCTGAAGGAATCGGTGAAGCACTTGTTTTAGTAGATGCAACTAGCGCTGCTGGCGGTCTTGATGTTTCGGCGGGTGAATTTGATACTTACTATTTCGCTCCCCAGAAATCTTTTGCATCTGATGGTGGATTATGGATTGCTCTAATGAGTCCCCGCGCAATTGCGCGCATTGAAAAAATCAATAAGAGTGGACGTTGGATTCCAGCATTCTTTGATTTATCGATAGCGCTTGAAAATTCGAGACTTGATCAGACCTACAACACTCCAGCTCTAGCAACTTTGTTGTTACTTGCTGATCAAATTGAGTGGATGAATGCCGGCGGTGGGCTTAGCTTTGCAGCTGGCAGAAGTGCACAATCAGCAAAAATCATTTATGACTGGGCTGAAAAAACTTCATATACAACGCCCTTTGTAACAGATCCGGCGATGCGTTCTAAAGTGGTTGCCACAATAAATTTTGATGATTCAATCGATGCCCTGGAAATCGCAAAGGTTTTAAGAGCCAACGGAATTCTAGATACCGAGCCCTATCGAAAACTGGGTAAGAACCAACTCCGCGTTGGTATGTTCCCAGCAATCGACCCTTCCGATATTGAAGCGCTGACTGCATGTATCGAATTTGTGGTTGCGAAAGGAATGAAATGAGCCCTAAATTCCGCAGAACCGTCACCTTAGTAATCTTGATTGGTCTAGTGCTTATGGTGATCGTGAGTGGCCTCTAAACCATGAAAGGCGCAATCCCGGTAATCATCGCAGGCATAATTATGTGGAGTATCGCGCTCGTTATTTCAATAATTGTTAACGCGATGGCAAAAGTAATTCTGGTTTGTGTTCTTGGAATTCTTTTAGGACTAATCGGTATTCGCTACACCAAACGGCGCGCAGCGCGCGATTAACCTTCGATTTCTTGAGCTATACCGCGTAGAACTTTAGCTACTCGCGCAGCTTCAGCTTCGCTCGGATAGCGGCCATAGCGGAGGCCATTTCCAACGCGATCTAACATCTTTATTGATTCTTCGATAATCACAGCGAGATCGTCAGCGCCTGCTTTAGAGGATGCTAGTGATGGCGGAGCTTCAACAATTCGAACAGAGAGCGCTTGCGGCCCTTTACGTCCTTCAGCAACACCAAACTCCAATTTTGTTCCTGGCTTCAACATGGTTACACCTTCAGGAAGTGCTGAGGATGCAATATAGACATCTTCACCTTCATCAGATGAGATGAAACCAAAACCTTTTTCGAGGCTAAACCATTTAACGCGACCGGTTGGCATAAGCCCTCCTTAAAGAGTAAAGATCATGGTGTCGTGTGCGCCGCGCTCTGCGGACAGGGGGCTAGTTTATCGCCTCAGAATGCGCGCCGCATCCATGATTAACCGATACCACCCGCGCATCTTCCGGTGAAATTGCATTGGCACAGACGCCGAAGGCTTGGCGAAGTGAGCCGCTAATCGGAAGATAGAAACCACAGCTACCACAGTTCTTTGGCGCAAGACGTGCGATATCTGAATCTGGGCCGCGGTCACCTTCATACCAGCGTTTCGCGGCCTGATCTCTTCCTTCAATTGAAAGCACTCGCACTCTCGTGCCACCTAATTCAAATAATTCACGTAAATCTAACTCTTCATCACTTGGAAGAATCGCGCTTCCGGGAACTAATCGCGGATCATCGGCTGCGGTAGGAACAATTGTTCCGGCAACTACATCGCCAGCTGTAATACGTTCACTGTATGGAATCCATTCAGGAGCAAGTAACGAATCAGGTCCAGGCAATAGAACTACATCACAGATAGTTGGTTGATCTGATTCAATCTTGGTAACAGTTACTGCCCAACGCCAACCAACATATCCAGGTAGCGAGGCTTCAAAAAGGTAACTGGCAACATGTTCATCATTCTCAATAGAGACTAAAGCGCCAACAAAATCTTGATTCTTAGCATC
>JBEANJ010000038.1:0-7558 GCA_041165565.1 Actinomycetota bacterium
GGAGAATATTCGGTACAAGAGACCATTTGAGATGCTGGATATACCTGAGGCGCATTTCATTGTTTTGGCCGATTACGTAACCGTCGAAGATGGCACTGGGCTAGTACATCAATCACCGGCTTTTGGAGCAGACGATTTGGCAACTTGTCGAAAATATGGTTTGCCAGTTGTAAATCCAGTTTCAGCAAGTGGACATTTTGAAACTGGATTGCCACTAATTGGAGATATGTTTTTTAAAGAGGCGGACAAACCTCTTGTTAAATCACTCAAAGAGGGCGGAAATCTCTTCAAGCAGCAACCATACGAACACTCCTACCCGCATTGTTGGAGATGTCACACTCCATTGATTTATTACGCACAACCTTCTTGGTACATCAGAACCACCAAGATTAAAGATGAGCTTTTGCGAGAAAATTCAGCAACCGACTGGCATCCAGAAACAATAAAAACTGGCCGCTATGGCGATTGGCTAAACAACAATGTTGATTGGGCGTTATCTCGCAATCGATATTGGGGTACCCCACTCCCCATCTGGCGCTGCGAAGCTGGCCATGAAAAATCGATCTCGTCTAGAGATGAACTATCTAAATTAGCTGGACGGGACCTAAAAGAGCTGGAACTACATCGTCCTTATGTAGATGAAATTGTTTTTAGTTGTCCGGATTGTAAGAATTTGATGAGACGTACCCCCGAAGTAATTGATTGTTGGTACGACTCAGGAGCCATGCCCTTCGCGCAATGGGGTTATCCTCACAAGATAGGTTCGGAAGAAAAGTTTAAAGAGTCTTACCCCGCGGATTTTATTTGTGAAGCGATTGACCAAACTCGAGGTTGGTTTTACACCTTAATGGCCATTGGCACTATGGTTTTTGATCAATCTTCATACAAGACAGTTCTCTGTCTAGGTCATATTCTCGATAAAGATGGCCGCAAGATGAGCAAGCACCTTGGAAATGTTTTAGAGCCAATGCCGTTAATGAATCGACATGGCGCTGATGCAGTTCGTTGGTACATGCTCGCCTCAGGCTCACCTTGGAGCGCCCGTAGAGTTGGCCACGAAATCATCTCTGAAGTAGTAAGAAAAACTCTGTTAACGTATTGGAACACCGTTTCGTTTCTAGCTCTCTATGCGAGCGCTTCTGATTTTGCACCGGAAACTGTAGTCGCAACTAAAGATCGACCGATGATGGATCGATGGATTCTTAGCGAATTAAATAGTGTTATTGCTGCAGTAGATAATGCATACGAGAATTTCGATTCCCAGGGCGCCGGAGCTGCCTTGTCTCAATTCATTGATGATTTATCAAATTGGTATGTTCGACGTTCGCGTCGCCGATTCTGGGAGGGCGACCCTGCGGCACTTGCAACCCTTCACACTTGTCTTGAAACCGTAACTTTACTTATGGCACCAATGGTGCCTTTCATCACCGAGCACGTATGGCAATCTTTAAATCGCGTAGTAAATCCTAAACTTCCTCTCTCGGTTCATCTCGCCGATTTCCCATCCTCAAATAATTCTCTCGTGGACCAGACACTTTCATCGAATGTTTCGCTCGCAAGACGGCTCGTCGAATTAGGACGTGCAGCAAGAGCCCAATCTCAAATTAAAGTAAGACAACCCCTTTCACGGGCCCTAATTTCAGCTTCAGGTTGGAAAAATCTGCCCACAGAGTTGAAAGATCAGATTGCAGACGAGTTGAATGTAGAGCAATTAGATGATTTGGCTGAAGTGGGAAGTGGACTAGTTGACGTTACGATAAAAGCCAATTTCAAATCTTTAGGAAATAAATATGGGGCAGCCGTGCAAGAGATAGCTAAGTCGATTGCACAAGCCAATCCAGAAGTTTTAGTGACCGCGATTAGATCCAAGGGTGAACTAGAAATAAAGGCTAAGGGTGATACATACATCATCGTTGAATCAGATCTAGTTATAACCGAGACTCCAAGGTCTGGTTGGTCGGTCGCTTCCCATGCCGGGGAGAGCGTGGCTCTAGACCTCACGCTTGACCAACGCTTGATAGATAAAGGAGTAGTACGCGAGGCGATTCGGGCTATTCAAGATGAACGAAAGAGTTCTGGCTTTGACATAAGCGATCGAATTCGAATCAAATGGAATAGCAAATCAGAATTTATTTCCGCTATTAGCGCAGCAGTAAGTTATATTAAGGATGAGGTCTTAGCGGTAGAGATGAAATTGCACCCCGAACTCTCCCTTGGAGAAGATGAACTAGGTTTGAAACTAGAGCTTCGAATTAACTAAGAATTCCGGTAAGAATGGAAATTGCAAAGAACAAAATAATGAAGGAGAGATCTAGGGCGACTGGGCCCAATCTCAGAGGCGGAACAAATCGGCGAACAAAAGAGAGCGGACGATCAGTAAGCGTGTAAATGATTTCCGCTATCGGCATCAAGATTCCTCGTGGACGCCAATCAGGGCGAAACATCCTTACGTAGTCCAGAATCAACCTGGCAAACAATGCAAGCAAAAATATATTTAGAGCAAGAACTATCCAGCCAGTTATATTGATCAAGATTAGCTTTGATTAAAAAGGCTTGCTTGAGCGGCTGCACTTTTCTCTTCGCCACTTACAGTCACATTTGGCGGCGTAAGGAGAAAAACTTTTGAAGTTACTCGTTCGATCGTTCCGGCATGTCCGAAAACTAGTCCCGAAGCAAAATCGATTAAACGTTTTCTCTCCGACTCTTCCATATCGCTCAGGTTCATAATTACCGGATTGCCCTCGCGGTAGTACTCACCAATTGCGCGAGCTTCACTGTAAAAACGAGGCGTGATAGTGACGATGCGATCCATCGTTCCCTGTTGCGATGCTTGAGGTGAAACGTTTTGGGCGACGCTTAATTTAGGAGATGATGGTCTAGTAACTTTAACCGCAGGGCGCTCGGAAGGTGCAGCCTGTGCGCTTCCATCATCTTCCGTTAGACCAAGGTAATTGGTCATTCTTCTAATGGCGCTCGACATACCCCAATTTTAGACTTTCCCCGAGCGCGTTCCGAGTATTGAACTACCGATTCGCAAATGTGTCGCTCCAAACTCAAGGGCTTGCCTGTAATCACCACTCATTCCGGCTGAAATATAGGTGGCGTTCGCCACGATCTGGCGAAGCGCCACAGATAGCTTTGCCAACTTCTCAAAACTAGGACGAGGATCTCCGTTGAGCGGGGCAATGCCCATTAAGCCGACAATTTCAATAGAGCCAAGCGAGAAAATTTCTGAGACAAATGCCGACATTGCGTTTGGTTCAATTCCACTGCGACCATCTCCTCTCTCTTGCTCATCTAAATTTATCTGAAGGAAAACTTTCTGAATCTTGCCAACCTCTTGCGCAATCTCATTAATCTTCCGCGCATGGCTCAGGTCCTCTAAAGAGTGAATGTAATCACTCCAATTTACGAGGGATTTAATTTTCTTTCCTTGTACGCGTCCTTGGTAGTGCCAAATCGCATCATTTGGAATTGATTTAGATTTTTCTCGCCCTTCCTCATCGCGATTTTCGCCAAAATTTCGCTCTCCAAGGCGATATAGGATTTCAACATCCGAGATTGGAAACGTTTTTGTCACTACGATTAAAGTCACATCAGCGGGTATTTGAGATTTCACTTCCTGCAAATTACGGGCTAACTCAGTTTCCCGTTTCAAGTCATCCAAATTACACCTGCTTGTCTTCCAGTAACTCCATCTCTTCTAAAGGAAAAGTATCCTGGAGTATGGCTAACACAGATATTTGAGGTTCGATGAATTACGCCAAACCTACGCAACTTTGCGCTAATTCCGGCTGAGATGTCGACACAACGTAAATTTTCATCACTGCCTGCTTCCGGTTCCGATGAGACAACGCTTCGATAGCTATCTATATCAACTTGGTAACAACTCCTACAGATTGCTGGTCCAATTTCGGCTTTCAACTCTTCATTAGAAATTCCATGTTCTCCAAAAGTTTCAATAATGGCCTCAACTGCACCTGCGACTAAGCCACGTCTACCAACATGTACCGCTGCAATTGCTTTATCGCTTGAAATTAAAAGTGGTGAACAATCAGCAACTAGTGTTACTAGCGCTACATTACGAAGCTCTGTGTACAAGCCATCAGCAACAACAGGGATGTTTGAGTCCGATTTCTCGTCAATGATTGCAATTTGATTGCCGTGGACTTGATTCATGTAAAAGATTTTTTCCGTAGGTAGACCAATCTCCCCCGCTAGTTTCGCCCGATTGGCTTTGACTGATCCTTCGTAATCTCCCACATGGAGCGCTAGATTCATCGATTCAAATGGGCCGGTACTTATCCCTCCGAAGCGATTGGTAAAGAGCGTCCTCGACATTCCTACTTCATGAAATCTGGTACGTCGATGTCATCTTCAGCTACTAATTCTTCAAATGTGATACGTCGTCTAGTTGGCTCAGGGGTCTCCATAGCAACTGAAATGGGATCGTTCGATGGAATTGGATCGGCATTTCCATTTAAAGAAGCTGAAGTTAGAACAGGAACTGAAACACGCTTAGGCACTCCACCTTCAAATCCGGCAGCGATGACTGTGACCCTGACTTCATCGCCTAATGAGTCATCGATTACAGTTCCAAAGATGATGTTGGCATCTGGATGAGCGTACTTTGCGACCAATTCTGCAGCTTCACTGATTTCAAATAGTCCTAAATCAGAGCCACCTGCAATTGAGAGCAGTACTCCGTGAGCGCCCTCAATGGATGCTTCCAAGAGCGGCGAAGAAATCGCCAATTCAGCAGCTCGAGTAGCTCTCGCTTCGCCACGCGCTGAGCCAATTCCCATAAGTGCTGAACCCGCGCCATCCATAACGCTCTTTACATCTGCGAAATCTAAATTGATTAGGCCAGGCGTTGTGATTAAATCTGTAATTCCTTGTACGCCAGAAAGTAAAACTTGATCGGCGGTGCGGAAGGCCTCCGGTGCCGATATTGATCTATCCGATATTGAAAGTAAACGATCATTTGGAATTACGATCAAGGTATCAACTTCATCTCGAAGTTCTTCAATTCCAACTTCTGCTTGCGCAGTTCTACGCTTTCCCTCGAAGCTAAATGGCTTTGTGACAACTCCGACAGTTAAAGCGCCAACAGTTTTAGCAATTCTTGCGACTATCGGTGCGCCTCCGGTGCCAGTTCCGCCACCCTCGCCAGCAGTTACGAAAACCATATCTGAGCCACGAAGAACTTCTTCGATTTCTTCTGTGTGATCAATTGCAGCTTGTTTTCCAATTTCAGGATTAGCACCTGCGCCAAGTCCGCGTGTTAATTTTCTTCCAATATCTAATTTGACATCGGCATCACTCATTAGAAGGGCTTGTGCATCAGTGTTTATCGCAATGAATTCAACGCCTTTTAATCCAGCATCGATCATTCGATTGACAGCATTTACGCCGCCACCGCCAATGCCGACGACCTTAATAACCGCCAAATAATTTTGTGGTGTCGCCATTTCTGCCTCTCTCTGACCCTAATTCTCAACTTTAGAGTTAGGGTTCTAATTTATGGTGCGCGCAAAAGTAGGCGGGCAGAGGTTAGGTATCAAACACCGACACGAAAAATCTATTACGGAAATATCAATTTGAATTAACGATTGGAGAGAGTGGATTTGAAAGGTCGAAACTCTTCGCTTTTCGATTCTCTTTTAGCTCAACCAACCTCATCAATACCTCAAGCTTCAAATCTATTTCATTTACATTTCCCCAATAAACATCTAACTGTCGACTCCCTTGGCTGAGAGTTGTACCGATATTCCCCTCGTCCGGCGCATTGATGCCAAGGATTGTCCACTGCTTCAATTTGCCGATCAGATCTCGAATATTCGACTTCAAATCTGAATCGTTGCTGCCCAAATTGATAAGTGGAAGGTCTGAGTCCGCCTTAAATAATTGGCTCTTCTCTAGAAAATTGACCTCACTCTGGGCCACAGATATCAGTGATAGATCCTCAGCGAGAAAGGGCACCTGTCCAGGGGCGGCAGTCCAACTGGGATTCAACTGTGCCAAGACAACTTCAGGAAGCACGTTTACGGTCACTTTGCCCGTAACAAAATTTCTAGATAGGTCAACCTGGTCGGCCCAGGTCAAATTCTTTAATTTTCCCGTTAGTTCACGCCTATCAATTCGTGCCATCGGCTTTCCAACTTGTGTAGCTAAGTCGAGCGTATTCTCAGTAATTGACTTTCTCGCTTCGTTCTCATCAATAATCTCAAAGCTCTTTACTGCAATTAGATTTGTCCAACCTAAAACATAAGTAGCTGCGGCAAACAGAAGTACTGCAATTATTCTTTTCAATCTATTTTCTCTGTAGGTTCTCGAGAATGAGTGGCGCTAGAGAGGTCACATCGCCAGCACCTAGAGTCACGATTAAATCTCCGGGCTTTGCTTTAGTAACTACTTGAGAAATCACAACGGGCATCGAAGGTTCGTAGGTAACGCTGTTGGCATTCATTCGATGGGCTATTACTGCGGATGTAACCCCAGCAATGGGACTTTCGTCAGCCGGATATATCTCCAAAAGATATGTGTGATCCGCAGCTCCTAGTTCCCGAGCAAATTCATCGGCAAATGCTTTGGTGCGAGAAAATCTGTGAGGTTGGAAAATGACTATCACTCTTCCGAAACCAGCAAAAGAACGAGCGGTCTCGAGAGTTGCTCTGATTTCTGTTGGGTGATGTCCGTAATCATCAATAACGGTAACTCCATTTTCCTCACCGCGGATCTCAAATCTGCGGCGCGCGCCACTAAAGGAGGCAATTCCTTCAAAGAGTTTGTTGATAGGAGCCCCAAGTTCGACGCCTACAGCTACCGCAGCCGCCGCATTGAATAAATTATGTCGACCTGGAACTGCCAGCTTCATCTCTCCGAGTACTCGTCCATTGAATGTCAGGCGCGCTGAAGAGCTTGTGGGAGCCAAATAAATCCGATCTAGCAAGAGATTGGGTTCTGATTCGCTTCCATATGTAATTACTTTTAACTTTGATCCAGTCATCTTTTGCAACAAGCGCTTTATGCCCGAATCATCGCTACAGACAACTAAAAAGTCTTGAACAGTATTGGTAAATTCGGAGAAGAGTTCATCAATCTGGTCAATATTTTGGAAGTTATCTACATGGTCTAATTCAATGTTTGTAATTACCGCTCCAGATGGTTGGTATCTAGTGAATGAACCATCAGACTCGTCAGCTTCTACAACAAATATATCGCCATTTCCGTGATGAGCATTCGTTCCTGAATTTCTAATCGAGGCACCGATTGCGAATGAGGGATCTAATCCGCAGCGCTGTAGTGCGACCGTCAACATAGAAGTAGTTGTTGTTTTGCCGTGAGTGCCAGCAATGGCAACAGATTTCTTGCCAATCAAAAGCGCCGCAAGCGCCTCTGCTCGACCTATTACCGGAATACCTAGCTGATTTGCCGCGATTAGTTCCACATTTGAATCCGGGATTGCGCTAGAGCGAATTACTAGGTCCACTCCCTCTACATTTTTAGGGTGATGACCAATTTGAATTTTGAAATCCAAAGCCCGCAAACTCTCCAA
>JBEANJ010000039.1:0-7465 GCA_041165565.1 Actinomycetota bacterium
CGATTCTCTGGTGTATCCGCAAGAAGCGTTGGTATGGCGAATCCTGCTAATTCGAGTGTTGAGGAGAAACTATGAGAATTTCTGGCCTCGGCGGTCGCCTTTATAGAGGCGAGACATCGCTAAATATTATTGGCGGGAAACGAAAGTGGTATTCGCTCTCGCTCGCCTTCATTATCCTTTCTGGATTTGCACTTGGCAGCAAAGGTGTTGAGCTTTCCATTGAATTTAAGGGAGGTTCATCTTTCACGGTTACCACCCCCAGCGGAACTATTCCCCAAGCTGAAAGCGCAGTTGAGAGCGCCGGGTATCTAGGTGAAACTCGAATACAAACTATTGGTGATGACAAGATTCGTATTCAAACCGGTGTAATTGAACAATCTCAATCGAATTCAATTCAGGATTCCCTCGCAAAAACTTTTGGAGTGACTGTCGAGTCAATAGATACTCAAAATGTTGGTCCCTCTTGGGGCGAAGAAATTTCACGCAAAGCCCTTCAAGGATTGATTGCATTTTTAATCATCGTGATGATCTATCTGGCACTTGCATTTGAACCGAAGATGGCGATTGCAGCTATCGTCGCCTTAATTCACGATGTATTTATCACAGTTGGAATTTACGCGTTAGTTGGATTTGAAGTTTCACCATCCACCGTAATCGGTTTTCTAACGATTCTGGGTTACTCCTTATATGACACGGTCGTAGTTTTCGATAAGGTGCGCGAAAACACTCGATTTATTACTGCCACTGGAAAATACACCTATTCACAAGCAGCCAATTTGGCGGTAAATCAGACCATCGTTAGATCTTTGAATACATCACTGATTGCACTTCTTCCAGTTGCTGCAATTCTCTTTGTAGGCGCGGGAATCCTTGGAGCTGGCACGCTGAAGGATCTTTCTCTGGCGCTATTCATCGGTTTGATCGCTGGAACCTATTCTTCAATCTTCATTGCTTCACCGGTACTCGCACAACTTCGCGAACGTGAGCCCGCCATCAAGGCGCTAAATCAGCGAGTGATGGCCCGAGGCGGCGCACCTCTTGCGCAAGGTCAACGAGTACAACGGAAAAGAGATAAGCGCAAAGGGCGTAAGTAGCCGATAATTGGAGCATGAACTCGCTGCTCTCACCCCTTGCAGATAGGTTGCGCGAGCAAAATCCAAAATCAGATATATCAGTTTTAGAACGAGCCTTTGAAAAAGCCAGTGCAGCTCACGATGGCCAGCTTCGAAAAAGTGGCGATCCTTATATAACTCATCCAGTTGCGGTAGCCGAGATTCTTGCTGATTTTGGGTTAGATGCGAACACTCTAGCAGCTGCTCTTTTACACGACACCGTTGAAGACACCAATTACTCAAATCTTGAGTTACGAAAAGATTTTGGCGAAGAGATAGCAAATCTTGTTGAAGGCGTAACGAAGTTAGATCGATTGACCTATGGACCAACGGCCGAAGCAGAAACAGTTAGAAAAATGGTCGTCGCGATGGCGAAAGATATTAGAGTTCTAGTTATTAAATTAGCAGACCGGTTGCATAACGCCAGAACTTGGCAGTTTGTTTCGCCGGAGTCAGCGTCGAGAAAAGCCCGGGAAACTCTAGATATTTACGCGCCTCTTGCTCACCGGCTAGGGATGAATGCAGTCAAGTGGGAATTGGAGGATCTTTCTTTTAAGTTCCTTGAGCCGAAAAAATTTGAGGAGATTGAACGTTTGGTAATTGAGCGTAATCCATCTCGTGAGAAATTAACTAATGAAGTCATAGAGATAGTCCAGAAGGATTTAGAGATGGAAGGTATATCGGCGACGGTAACTGGACGTCAGAAACATCTCTATAGCGTTTATCAGAAAATGGTAATTCGAGGTCGTGAGTTCAACGATATTTATGATCTTGTGGGAATTAGAGTGCTGGTAAATGATGTGCGCGATTGCTATGCCGTTCTTGGTGCAATTCACGCGCGCTGGAGTCCGGTTCCAGGACGATTTAAAGATTACATCGCTATGCCCAAATTCAATTTATATCAATCGCTTCATACAACAGTCATAGGACCCAATGGAAAAGCGGTTGAAATCCAGATTCGCACCCATGAGATGCACCGAAGAGCCGAGTATGGAATTGCTGCGCACTGGAAATACAAATCAAACAGGAAGACTTCGGAATCTGATAGCCCAGATGTTTTGTGGCTGAAGCAACTTCACGAATGGCAACAAGAGACCACAGATGTTTCAGAATTTCTCGATGCGCTTCGTTTTGATCTGCATACCCCCGAAGTATTCGTATTTACCCCGAAGGGCTCTGTAATTGCACTTCCGCAAGGGTCGACGCCAGTCGATTTTGCATATGCCGTTCATACTGAGGTTGGAAATAAATGTATTGGTGCAAAAGTTAATGGGAAATTAGTTTCCTTGGAGGCGCCGCTTGCCAATGGCGATGTAATTGAAGTTGTCACTAATAAAGGAGAACACGCCGCACCAAGTCGCGACTGGCTTAATTTTGTTAAGTCGCCTCGAGCCCGTTCCAAGATCAAGGCGTGGTTCTCTCGTGAAAGGCGCGAGGAAGCGATTGATGCTGGTAAGGAATCAATAGCTCGCCAGATGCGTAAGGCGGGCTTGCCAATTCAGAAAATCTTGGCAGGCCAAACTCTGCTCCAACTTGCTCACGATATGAATTATTCTGACATTGATTCGCTTTACGCTGCTGTGGGTGATGGATTTATCTCCTCAAATTCCGTTGTTGAGAAGATTATTTCGGCCGTTGGTGCTGAAGAAACCCACGAAGCGCCGCTTATCGAATCAATTTCAACTGGA
Source organism: Actinomycetota bacterium (assembly GCA_041165565.1). Taxonomy (GTDB): domain Bacteria; phylum Actinomycetota; class Actinomycetes; order Nanopelagicales; family Nanopelagicaceae; genus MAG-120802. The sequence continues at coordinate 2,801 of JBEANJ010000039.1, forward strand.
TCGACTCCAAGAATTCCGCGCAGGAGCGCTAGCGGCGTGCACGTGGAAGGTGTCGACGATGTTCTCATAAAGCTGGCTAGATGTTGCACACCAGTTCCTGGAGATCCAATATCCGGATTCGTAACTCGCGGGAGCGGGGTATCAATTCATCGCAGCGATTGCGTCAATGTAGCTGACTTAAAGTTTCATCAGGGTGATCGAATTGTAAAAGTTTCATGGGACCCGACAGCGAAAACAGTTTTTCTAGTGAATATTCAAATTGAAGCGCTAGATCGCTCTCGTTTACTCTCAGATATCACGCGGGCGCTCTCTGATTTAGAGGTAAATATTCTGCATGCTGCTGTAAACACCACAAAGGACCAGACTGCAATCTCTAGATTTACCTTTGAAATGGCCGATGCCTCACATCTAGATACAGTTTTGGCGAGTATTAAGAAAATTGATGGTGTATACGATGTTTATCGCATAACGAACAATTAGTTTGCAGTGAACTCCGACAATCCCTTTTCAGCTTCGGCGAGCCAGATGGCTCGGGCTGCCGCCGCTTCACGAAGTTCATTGGCTTTCTTCAAGTCACCATTTGATTCAGCTCGCGCGGCTTTAGCTTCATAATCGGCAACTGCCGAACGAAGCTGGCTAACCACTTCACTTGCGCGAGCTTTAGCTCCAGGGTCGGATTTACGCCATTGTTCTTGCTCGGCCTCTTTTATGGAGAGTTCAACGGATTCAACTCGGCGATCCAGTGAATTTCGCTTTCCGCGCTCAACCTGACCAGACTTCATATATCGTGCCTTCAAATCTCGGAATTTTCGACGAACTTCATCGAGATTTGTAATCGGAAGAAGTGACTCTATTTCAACAACGATGCCCTCACGCTTTATTAAGTTCTCTGAGAATGAAGCGCTGCGTTTCTCCAAATCAGCATTTTTGGCAGCGAAAAACGTATCTTGAGCCGCCTTGAATCGAGACCAGAGTTTTGCGTCATCTGCTTTCTTTCCTCTTCCAGTAGCTTTCCATTGATCCATCAAAGATTTATATTTTCTAGCTGTGTTAACCCAATCTGTGGAATTAGAAAGTTGCTCTGCCTCTGCGACTATGATTTCTTTTTGAGATTTAACTTCGGTTTGCACCTTAGATAATGAGGCGAAATGTTGCCTTCTTTTCTTATCAAAGAAATTTCTTGCAGAAGAGAATCGCTTCCAAAGCTCACCATCAGTCTTCTTATCTAATCGTGGAGCTTTCTTCCATTCATCAAGAAGTTCTTTTAAGCGATCCCCAGTTACCTTCCACTGGTTTGACTCTCTTAAAGATTCAGCTTCTGCTACCAATTTCTCTTTAGCTTCAAGCGTGGCAGCGCGTTTGGCAGCCTTGGCTTCCATTTCAGCAGCTCGCTTAGCTTCATAAGCAGGACGGTGTTCATCTATTAACGACGGAATTTGCTCCAGAGAGGATCGGAGGGCGGCGATATTGCCAACGCCATTTAAATGATCGATTTGGCTACGTAGTTTTGCAACTGCTTGATTTGCATCCTCCGGAACCATCGCGCCGCTAACGATTCGAGCCGCCAACAATGCTACCTCCGCAGCGACGACTTCAAATTTGCGGACAAAGTATGCAAGTGCTTCCTCCGCAGTTTTACCTGGGTAGGAACCGACAACGCGTTCGCCATCGGAGGTTTGCACATATACCGTGCCAGATTCATCAACTCGACCGTACCGAGCTGGATCACCAATTAGGGCAGCTGCCGGAGATTTGATTGTTGTTTCATTGATATCCATCGGCAGGTCCTTTTCGTTGCGCGACCAATAGGTCGTTTCGGGTTCAGCGGTTTAAAGGATGAAGGTACCCAAACCCGGGGATTCTGTAAAAGCCCCCTCTTGAGCAGGCGCGTTTTCTGCCCTTAGCCGGTAGGGAAGAATGAAGCAGTGGCGATCCTTATTGAAAATGTCGTGGCGCCTTATTACGGGACTAATTGTTGGATTCTTGCTTCGGGAGTCGGTCAAGAGTGCGTGGTTATCGATCCCGGTATTGGAGATCATAATTTCGTAGATGCGATTAAAAATACGCTTCGCGAAAAAAGTCTTAAAGCGGCTGCAATATTAATTACTCATGGCCATGTAGATCACTTCTTCACTCTATTGCCGCTTCAATCTGATGTAGGCATCTCCAAAGTATTGATTCACAAATCCGATAGAGACTTATTAACAAGTCCGCAACTAGCGTTGTCTCAAGAGACCAACGTTCATTTACCTAAATTAAATAAGTTAATACCTGGACATAGATTTGATGAGCCTGAGGGTGTTTCCGAACTACCTAACCAGATTGAGCTGCAATTAGCAGGTATGAATTTTCGAATTATAAATACTCCAGGTCATACCCCAGGATCAATAATCGCTACGGTAAACGATGAAGTTCTCGTAAGTGGTGACACCCTTTTTGCCGGGGCAATTGGACGGACCGACCTGCCGAGGGGCTCAATATCCGAGATGGAAGAAAGTTTGCGTGAGAAAATACTGACCTTACCTGGAGATTTAAAACTGCTACCAGGTCATGGGCCGGTTAGTCGATTGGAGATTGAGTTCAATATGAATCCGTATTTGAAAGCCGCCGCCGAGGGAAGATTATCTAAGTTATGAAATTTCAAGCTCCAAAGGGAGTCTCTGAATATTTCCCACCAAAATCAAGTTGGTTCGAACATGTGATTTGGAAGTTGGAAGAGTCAGCATTAGCAGCCAACTATCGTTTAATTGAAACTCCGATATTTGAAGACACTGAGCTTTTCGCTCGCGGTGTTGGCGAGACAACAGATGTTGTAACGAAAGAGATGTACACCTTCGAAGACCGCGGCGGCAGGTCAATCACGCTTCGCCCAGAAGGTACCGCAGGTGTGATTCGATCGATTATTGAAAACGGACTTGATCGCGGTCAATTACCTGTGAAAGTTTTTTACACTGGTCCATTTTTTAGGGCGGAACGTCCGCAGGCGGGTCGATACCGACAGTTTTTTCAATTTGGAATCGAGGCTGTTGGAGTTGACGACCCAGCGCTAGACGCCGAAGTGATTAGTGTGGCTCACCTAGCTTTCCAGAAACTTGGACTTGCGGATTATCAAATTCAGATTAATTCACTTGGCGACAAGGAAACAAGAAATCAACATAGAGAAGCCCTTTTATCTTTTCTTAAGAAATGTAATCTCGATGTTGAAACTATGCAACGCGCAGAAAAGAATCCACTCCGCATTTTTGACGATAAGCGTCAAGAAATTCAATCAAAAATTAAGAGCGCGCCATTACTATCGCAATTTCTTTCCCAATCAAGTTTGGAGAAATTTAAAGAAGTTAAAAAACATTTAGAACAGTTACAAATTCCTTACACTGTAAATGATCGCCTGGTAAGAGGCTTGGATTACTACACAGGGACTACATTTGAATTTGTCCATAATCGACTCGGCGCTCAGTCCACAATATGTGGAGGCGGTAGATATGACGGATTGATGGAGACATTAGGAGGCCAGGCGCTTCCGGGCATCGGCTTTGGTCTCGGTATTGATCGCACGCTGCTGGCCTTGGAAAGCGAGGGCGTCGAGCTAATTGATCGACAGTATGTAGATATTTACATAATTCCAATCTCCCCAACTTCGCGTAATTTGGCTTTGGAGTTAGCGGTAAATTGCAGACGAGGTGGTTTCGTAGCCGACGTCGCATTCGGTGATCGTGGGCTGAAAGGAAGCATGAAGGCCGCAGATAAAATGGCGACCCACTTTGTGCTGGTGGTGGGCGATGATGAAATCTCCTCAGGCGCGGGACGACTGAAAAGAATGTCCGATGGCGAGGAGTTCTCAGTTAGCCTTGCTTCCTTAGTCGAAAAGCTTCGAGATTTCACAAGCCGTTGAAAATTTGGAGCCAACTATGAAGGGCGAGATTGGTGCTTAGAACGAGTTTTGCGGGAACTTTGCGTGCCAGCGATATCGGAAGCAAGGTAACCCTTGCTGGCTGGATCGCAAGACGCAGAGACCATGGCGGAGTGGCTTTCATCGACTTGAGAGATTCGACTGGCACAGTCCAAATTGTTATTTCAGATGAAGCAATTGCACGAGAATTGCGTGCTGAATTCTGCGTTTTAGTAACAGGTACAGTAACTAAGCGGCCATCCGGAAATGAAAATCCAAATTCTCCAACGGGTGAAATTGAGATTCCCATAGATCACTTAGAGGTGCTTAGCGAGGCAGCGCCACTTCCATTTCCAGTAGATTCGGGAGAACGGGTCAACGTTAGTGAGGAAGTTCGACTCAAGTATCGCTACCTTGACTTGCGAAGAGAGGAGCCGGCAAGAGCGCTTCGCTTGAGATCTAAAACGACAAAAATAATCCGTGAAGTTATGAGCAGCGAGGATTTTCTAGAAATTGAAACACCGTACTTGACGAGATCGACACCGGAGGGCGCAAGAGACTTCTTGGTTCCGGTGCGACTACAGCCTGGGTCTTGGTATGCCTTGCCACAATCGCCACAACTTTTTAAGCAACTTCTCATGGTTGCTGGCATGGAGCGCTACTACCAAATCGCCCGGTGCTTTCGAGATGAAGATTTTAGAGCAGATCGACAGCCCGAATTTACCCAATTAGATATAGAGATGTCTTTTGTTGATCAAGAAGATGTAATAAAAGTA
>JBEANJ010000040.1:0-7425 GCA_041165565.1 Actinomycetota bacterium
AAAATGGCTGATCGCAGTAGGCATCAGACTCTTCGGAGATAATTCTTTTGGTTGGCGATTTTCCTCAGCGCTCGCCGGCACTATTGCGATTGCTTTGATATTCCTAATAGCCAAGAAACTGTTCGCATCTGATTATTTAGCACTCATTGCGGCATTGCTCTCTACACTCGACGGGCTGCACCTAGTTATGTCTCGAGTAGCCCTTCTTGATATGTTTCTTACAACTCTTCTTTTAGCTGGCGTCCTCTCATTCCTTTACCAGAAGCATCTTCTCTCAGCGCTCTTCTTTGGATTAGCACTTTCGACAAAATGGAACGCTCTCTTTCTTATTGCAACACTTTTAATTTACTTATTAGTGAAAGAACGTAGATCAATTCTTTATTATCTTTTCGTTATACCCGTTACATATCTTTCAAGTTGGATTGGTTGGTTTCAATCAGATTTAGGTTACGACCGATTTGCATCAGCAAACCCGCTGCTTTCGCTTTTCAACTACCACCGAAAGATTCTCGACTTTCACAACTCTCTAGATGCCGCTCATCCATATGAAGCCAGTCCATGGACCTGGTTATTTCTTGGACGTCCTACCTCCTTCTTCTATGAAAGTCCTAAATGCGGCGCTGGCGAGTGTTCGAGAGAAATCCTGGCTATGGGAACTCCCTTAATTTGGTGGTTGGGAGTAATCGCACTTCTGTTTACGCTTAAACACCTTTTTTTGAAGAAGGATTGGATAGCAGGTTTCATAGTTCTGACCTTCGCGGCAAGTTATCTGCCTTGGTTACTATTTCCAGAACGCACAACTTTCTATTTTTACGCAATTACTCTCCAGCCATTTTTGATTCTTTCAATCTGTTATTCAGTCCATGTATTTTTGAAAACGCCAATTGGGGAAAGATATGGGGAAATTGCAGTTCAGTCCGCGATCTCGCTAGTAACCCTTATTTTCATCTACTTTTTACCGATTTTTGTTGGGACAACTCTAAGTTATGAAGCTTGGTCGGCTCGGATGTGGTTTGAAAGCTGGATTTAATTACTGGTTTGCTGCCCGATTAATTCGAATCTGTTCTTCAACCTCATCAGCAATGATTTGATCAAATATTTCATCGGGAGAAGACTTCATCACTTCTTGAAGCAGCCTTTCCTGATCTTCGCTCCAAGCTCCTGGGATTGTTAAATCGATTATTCTGCGTGGAGCAGCCTTAGGAGCGTTCACATAACTTGGCGCAGGAACTTCCGTAGGACTCCAAGTATCAAGTCGACCTGCAATTCCTTTAGGGATAATCGTGATGCCATGAGATTCATTCTCGGCTTGAGAGAGACGATCGGCTAACGGCGTCCAATGTTCATCACTTACCTCAATTCGTGAATATGCAATCCGCTTAGAGCGAGCGATCAATTCTCGATACTTGTCACGCGAACGTTCTGGTTGTGCACTTAGTGCTCGAATTAACTCTTGGCGATTCGCAGTTATTTGGTGTCGGGCATGAACTGTGTACAGAACTAATGCCGAGAGTGGCATCAAGAGAATTATTGGGGTGAAAATTCCCAACAGAGTTAAAACTGAAATGATTGAAGAAAGCGCAATAATCGAAGTGAAAATAATTCTTCTAATTGCTAATTGGTTAGCGTGGCGCCTTCTAATTTCTTCAATTTCAACAGTTTCATTTCCCGCAGTTCGGCCAACAACTTTCATAGTTGTAGCAAATTTTTCGATTGACTTACCCGATCCCTCTTCGTGACTTGTTATCCAACGAGGGAGAAAATAGGCGACCCACATACCAACGATGATCAAGTAGATGAGACCGGAGCCCATAGAGGATAACCCTAAATCCAAGATTCGGACTTTTCGGGTATTTCCCTAATCTCTAAATATTCGTGTTCTCTTTAACGAAGACAATATGGTCTCGCCAATCACCATCGATATGAAGGAATCGGGGGCGCAATCCCTCAAATGAGTATCCAGATTTTTCTGCTACACGTTTTGATGCGCCATTTTCTGGTCGTAAAGCTATTTCAATTCGATGTAACCGCAAAGTCTCAAATGCAAACCTAGTAACTTCAATTACTGCTGCCGTAGTAATTCCTTTATTGCCGTGGGACTTATCTATCCAATAACCAATGTGCGCTCCTCTAAAGGCGCCATAGGAAATTCCGCCTAAAGTGATCTGGCCAATCAATTCATTTTTCTGCCAAATAGCAAATGAGTAAAGACGACCGGCTCGACCTTCAGATCTTTGGTACCTAACCATTTCAAAGAAAGTAGGTGGTGCTTTCTGTTCTTCGATTAAGGGAGAAGTTGCTTCCCACGGATTTAGCCAATCGCGATTCTTTCTTCGAAGATCTAACCAGGCGCCTCTATCTCGATATCGCAACGGCCGCAAACGAATCTCTCCTACCTTTAATTCAATCGGCCAGGTCGACATTTAATTGAAGCGACGTTCTAGAAGTAGAACGTCTACCTCGTCACCAGCTTTCAACCGAGTAGTCTCTTCATTCATGACAATCAATCCGGTCGCATCGGAGAGCGTTACTAAGTCCTCTTGATTTGCAAGCGCGGTTACTAGCCGTCTTTCTGGTTTGTCACTATTTAGAGTTGCGCGAATAAATGAGTGTTTCCCAGATGAGCTTTCAATCTCATTTGTAAGAGTTGCTCGTGCGATTGGTCGGTGAATTTCATTTAATCCCAACATGTTACGAATCATCGGACGTATAAATAATTCCATCGATATATACGCGCTAATCGGATCGCCGGGAAGAACAACAACTGGCGTCTTATCCGGGCCAATTGTGCCGAAGGCATGCGCTCCACTTGCTTCTATATTTGGCATAACGCTTTGAACTTCACCGAGTTGTTTGATCACGCTATAAATAGACTCAAATGATTCATCATGGCTCTCACCACAAATTACGATTAGATCGGAACGAACTAGTTGATCTTCAATCACATCTTTTAAAGATTCAGAGTTTTCCGGGACCGTGGTTACGCGATAGCCGACGCCCCCGGCTTCTTTAACAGCGGTAGTCAAAAGCCAGGAATTAGTTTCAAACTCATCTTCAGAATCACTCAATTGGCTACCCGGCTCAACTAAATCATCACCTACTGAGACCACAACAACTCTCGGCTGTGGTCTTGTGGGCAGTCGATCTAAACCAATTGCTGCGGCAAGGCCTATCTGGGTGGCTCGAATTCGAGAACCTGATCGAAGTACAACGCGATCTTTTACCTGGACGTCGCTGGCCAGAGTTGCACCATGTGAATCCAACAGCGGCATATCAAAAGCAGCTAGCGGCTTCGATAAGGCCAATAACTGTGCTGCGAGATCAGCGACTCGGATACTCATACCGAAACCTTACTTTGAACCTAGGCTAATCCTGTGGATAACACGAAGTCTGACATTCGAAAACGAATTCGCGAAGCAAGAATGAATCAAACCAATCGTCTTGCAGTCTCCGAGTTATTTTCAGCACCGGAGATGAAGAATGCGAATGTAATAGCAAGTTACCTCTCTTATGGTTCTGAGCCAGATTCTTCTAATATCAACCGAGAAATTATTGACTCGGGAAGGAAATTGCTTCTACCAAGAATGCTCAGCGACAAGTCATTGGAATTTATCCTCTGGAATGGGGACGAGAAAGCGCTACAGACTGCGGGCCAGATTCAAGAGCCAACTGGTGAATCTTTCTCAGGTGCTATCGATGTAATGATTCTGCCTGCACTTGCGGTTGATAAATCAGGTAATCGACTTGGCCAAGGCGGTGGTTCATTCGATCGGGCTTTATTGAACTTTAAAGGTTGGAGCGTCGCTCTGATTAATCAATCTGAATTCTTAGAAAAGTTACCGGTAGAAACACATGACGTAAAGGTCGCAGCAGCTTTAACTGAAAATGGATTGATTAGATTTAATCTAGATTAAGGTTGCGCGCCATAACTAATCGTTGAATCTGATTAGTACCCTCGTAGATTTGGGTCAATTTGGCATCTCTCATCATTCGTTCAACGGGATGATCGCTAACGTAACCATAACCTCCTAAAATTTGAACCGCATCGGTGGTCACTTGCATCGCAACATCCGTAGCAAAACATTTAGAGGCTGCGGAGAAGAATGTTAAGTCACGCTCGCCTCGTTCACTTCTAGCCGCTGCCGCATAGGTTAGTTCGCGTGCCGCAGCAATCTGCATCGCCATATCTGCCAGCATAAATTGCACTGCTTGGAAATCAAAGATTGCTTTACCAAACTGCTTCCGCTCTTTGGCGTAGTTGGCAGCGGTCTCGAAAGCACCTTGCGCAATTCCTAGCGCTTGAGCAGCGATAGTGATTCGCGTGTGATCAAGAGTCTGCATAGCAAGGGCAAAACCTGCGCCAACTTCGCTAATTCTTCGATCGTCACTCAACTTCACATTATCGAAATACACCTCACGAGTTGGTGATCCTTTGAAACCCATCTTCTTCTCTAGCGCTCCAAAGGAAACTCCTGGATCACTTTTTTCAACGACGAATGCAGTTATACCTTTCGCACCTTTAGTTGGATCAGTGCTAGCTAATACGGTGTAGTACTCGGAGACGCCTGCGTTTGAGATCCACTTTTTACTTCCATTCAGAATCCATTCAGCGCCATCTTTGGTGGCGCGAGTCTTCATCGCAGCTGCATCTGATCCGGCTTCAGATTCAGATAAGCAATAAGAGAAGCCCTTACCTTTCGCAAGTTCGCTCAACCAACGTTCTTTCTGTTCGGCCGTTCCACCCAACATAAGAGGAACCGATCCCAATTTATTAACCGCAGGAATGAGTGAAGAGGAGGCACAAACTCGTGCAACTTCCTCAATAATTATTACTACCGCAAGCGCATCTGCACCTTGTCCGCCAAATTCAGTTGGCACGTGTGCCGCGGCTAAATCAGCAGCTTGTAATGCATCAGCTGCCTCTTGCGGAAATCTTGCATTCGCATCTACATCATGAGCAAAAGGTTTTATCTTTTTTTCAGCTAAAGCGCGTACCGACTCTCGCAGCGCAACATACTCTTCGGGAAGTTTGTATAGCTGATCCATGAATTGAATCCTATGAGTCCTTTCGCCGTTCGGCGAGTTCTCGCAGGTACTCGTTATATTCGGCAAGCTCGCGCTCTGAATTTCGATCTGCGCGCTTAGCTTCTCGCGCATCGCTGCGGAGCCACTGAATAAAGGTCGCAATAAAGGCGATGATTATCGGAATCTCGCCCATAGCCCAACCCAGACTCGCACCTGTGCGTTGATCAGCTAATAAATCTAGATCCCAAGGCCGTTGCAGGCTTTCGTAATATCCACCATCAATCAAAGTTGTAGAGGACATCAATGCAAGTGAGAAAAAGGCATGGATGCTCATCGCCGCTAAGAGAATGACCATTCGTACTAAGTGATGCGTGCGCCGCGGATTGGGATCGACTCCGACAATTACATAAAAGAAGAGCAGGCCTGCGCCTATGAAGTGAAGATTCATAGCGAGATGACCGAAATGGCTTGACATCAAATCGCCAAAGAGCGGTGTGAAATAAAGCGCAAAGAGCGATCCATCAAATATAGCCAACGCTGTAATTGGATGAGTCCAAATGCTTGAAATTCGCGAATGAAGTATTGATAAGAACCAGCGCCGTATGCCGCGCTCTTCTTTTCCTCTTCCTTGGGGCAAAGTTCGAAGTGCAAGAGTAAGTGGCGCACTTAAGATGATAAAAATCGGCGCAATCATGCTTAAGACCATATGTGCGACCATGTGATATTTGAAAGAGAAGATTCCATACAAACCAAGTCCACCACTTGTGCTGTAATCCAAAAGTGAAATTCCTATGGCAAATGAAATCGTGCGCCCCACTGGCCAGCGATCACCACGTCGCACGAGCGCGACTACGCCTCTTATATAGAGTGCAGTTACAAAAATAAGCGCTCCCAAAATTAAGGCGTCGGCTTCATACTCAAAGAAGAGTCGCTGCCATGTTGGAGCTGCTGGCATCGTTACTCCAACTAAATCACGCGCAGGATCAACTGGTAGCTCCGCATCAATCAACGGAGTCACTCTTGAAAGTAATGAACCAATTATCATCGTAATTACTAAGAGCGCACTCTCAAACCCGACTAAATGCACTTGAGCTAAGTTCTTTTTTATCTTCAGAGCAATAACTACGATAGATCCGAGAATTACTACTTTTATAATTATCAGTAGTCCGTAGATAGTAAACCAGTCACTACTTAAACCTAATCGCAGCAAACTACTAGTTACACCGGTCGCAACAATGGCAACAAGCGACCAAGTTGAAATCGTGCTCACTCTAGGGAGAGCAATACTTCTCGTTTCTCTATCCATAAAGTACAAAGCCGAAACTCCGCCAAACCAAATTGAAATAGCAATCACATGTATTACAAGTGTGCCAATCGCTAGACCATGGCTACCTGCTTGTGCCGAGTGGCTTTCAAATACCGGAGCAACTAAGCCAAACAATGCGATACCAAATGCGAAAAATGCACCGCCGATCCTGCGGATAATTGGATTAATCAGAAATAGCGCTACTGAAGCCACGACTTGTATTGCTTGCAACCGTCCGAGGGAAGTCTGTGTTACGTAAGATTGTATTGATACCCAATCCAACATATCAGTTATTCCTACTTCAAATAGATTTGCCAAAGTTGCAAGTAAATTTCCGATAGAGCTTAATATCCAAAGAAGAAGTACCGGTAGTAACAACTTTCTAATCTTTTTGGAAGAGCTATTTAAGTTCCCATCAGTTTCAGGAAAGATAAAGGTCAATGCGAAATAGATTCCCACCGATAGCAGTCCAGCAACAGTGCTTATTGGATCGAAAAGCATCTCGCCTCGATTCGCAATCGGCCTTTCATGAACCTAAGATTACGCTGTGCCAACCTATGAATATCAATGCGAATCTGATCACCAATTTGAGGTCGTCCAGTCATTCTCAGATAAGGCGTTAGAGAGCTGCCCTCAATGCGGCAAGAAAGTTCGCAAAATATTTAGCAATGTTGGTGTCGTTTTTAAAGGCTCCGGGTTTTACAAGACGGACTCCCAGAAAAAGCCCAGTTCAACAAGTAAAACTGAAACGTCTAAGACTGAAACAAAAGCTGAAACGAAAACCGAATCGAAGCCAACTAAAGATTAATGGTGCGGCGGTTTATCGTCGGCAATCTCTTTATCTCTCTTCGTATCTGGCTCTAATTCAATTTCATCTTCAGTAATTGAAGGCAATATTTCGCTCATGTTTTCAACTCTATCTCTTAAAAAGTGCTAATTGAACACCTTGGAAGATTTGTTGGAGAGCAGCGCTATGTTCCCTTGGCGGAATCGCATCTTGCGCAATCAGAGTAGCCAGTCCGTGAACTGAACTCCAAGCCAACATCGGCGCGATTTCTGCAGTTTTATTGCTGAGCAGGCCGGCTGCAGCTAAT
>JBEANJ010000041.1:0-10191 GCA_041165565.1 Actinomycetota bacterium
CGCTCTTTCGCTTCATCAGCGGCCTGCTTAGCCTCTTTTGCAACAACTTCGGCTCGCTTAAATCGAAAGAGCGCTTGGGTATTTTGCTCACCAAGAGAATCCAAAACCGATAATCGATCCATTAAATCTTGCGGACCATCGGCCTGTAGCACCGAATCTAAATCAGTAAACCCACCGCCCATGATGTAGGCGTTTGTAGCAAGGCGACCAATAGCGTCGTGAGCTGCTTTAACTTGTCCAACTGCTGCAATGTAGGCCTCTGCTGCTGCTTCTGCTTCCTTTGTCGCTTTAGCAAGTTCTGCTTTAGCCGCTTCATATTTGCGGCGCGCGCTTTCAGCTACTGAGATTAATTGTCTTAGAGTTAAATTTGCCTTTGCCAACTTAGCTGCGGCCGCATCTGCAGCTTTCTTCTTCTCTTCCTCAATCTTCTTAGCCTCGGCAATTTGGGCCAGACTTGGCTTCTTAGGATTTGCAATTGCAGGAACGTTCGCAGAAATTGTGAAGAGTGAAACCAAAAGAAGCGCAATAAAGCGGCGTTGCGTAGTTATCACTCGTTGGCTCCCTGGGGAAATGGGGGTCAGTTACCCCGGACTGTTCCTCAGATTTTCCTGAAAATTTCAGTAATTCATAGGGCAGGAGAGCGACCAATCACTTCAATCTCGCCCTTTTTGGCACGAACCAGAATTCCTTCTCCTGATGCCGGAGCTACGCCAGTCAACGCAGTGATATTCACTTGATGGAAAACTAGAACTAAAAGTCCGGAAGTTTTTCTATGTTTCTTGATAAGCGCCAAAGTTGCAGCAGTCCGTAAGTCAGAGTCTGGATTATCATCTTGAAAAAGTGAATCAAGATTTGAATTTTCAGTGACTTTACCAATATTCATTAATGTAGCAGTGTCAATTGCACGACACCATCTACTTGATTCCACTCTGGCGATTGGTAGTTGTTGTGTCTTGATCCAATTTCCTATTCTCCTGGCTTGCGCCTTGCCCTCCTCAGATAGATTGCGCTGAGTTGAACAATCTCCAACTTTGAAATTAATTGGATCTCCAACCCCGGGCGCAACTGCGTGACGGAGTAATAAGACATATCCTTTTGAATTTGATTTGGCGACTTTTTCCCAAACATCAGCTGAAGCAGAAGCGCTAGCGCTCGGTAAACCTAATGCCATTACCAAGAGAAGCACGAACCTTTTCAAATGAAGACTCCAATGACCAGGAGGATTGAGTAAAAGCTGAGATAAGAAATTGATCCATTAAAGATACGACCCGCATTTTTTTCCATATCGCGAAGTTGCCAGGCAAAGGCAATGCCCATAACTAACGTCAAAACGTAGCTCCAAGTTGGAAATCCAGCGCTATAAAGAGTTAGTAGCGAGGTAATAATCATCGCGATGGTGTGGAACCAACTTTGTTTTGCTACTTCTTCTTTAGTTGCAACTACCGGGAGCATTGGAATCCCCGCGGCGGCATAATCATCACGATACTTAATAGCTAGCGCCCAGAAATGCGGCGGCGTCCAGAAGAAGATAACTAAGAAAAACCAAAAGGCAGTCCAGGAGAGTGAATTAGTTACAGCAGCCCAACCAATTAGAACTGGTAGACATCCCGCAATTCCGCCCCAGACAATATTTTGTGAAGTGCGGCGTTTGAGTCCGACGGTATAGCCAAATACGTAAAAAGCAATCGCAGCAACGGTTAAACCCGTAGCAAGGGGATTCGTAAATACCCAAAATATAACTAGAGAAATAATTGCGATTACATAAGCGAAAATCAAAGCTCGATCTTCGCTAATTAATTCGTTAACGATTGGGCGCTTAGACGTTCTCGTCATCATCCGATCAATATCGCTCTCAATCACCATATTGAAAGCATTTGCCGCACCAGCTGCGAGCGTTCCGCCAATTAATGTCGCAATAGTTATTGATAATTCAGGAATTCCATCGGAAGCTAGAAATAATGCAGGCAGAGTTGTAACTAGCAACAATTCGACTACTCGCAATTTCATCAATGCGAGATAGGGCGAAATCACATGGCGAGGTTACCCGGTAGATTAGGCAGATGCGTTCTCGCTTTTTTGTAATCCTCATCGCAACTCTTCTCACCATTCCCCCAGTTGAGGCGCAAACCACTTCTGCTGATACAAAAATGCGACTTATAACCACAATCACCGGCAATATCGCGCCAAAATCAGTTCGCGCTTCCGGAACTGGTTTTGTCTCAGCACATAACATGATGTACCGCCACTCAGTAACAATCTATGACGCTAATGAGATGAATTTGGTCGAGACCATTTCAGATCGCGTTGATCTAAATCAACTTGGCTATACCGGATACTCCGGCACACACCGCGGAGCGCCGGTTGAGGGAGCATTTTCACCTGACGGTAAATATTTATATGTAACCAATTATGCGATGTATGGAAAAGGCTTTAATAGAGAGGGTACCGATATTTGTCGCCCCGCAAATAATTACGATCGATCATTTCTCTATCGGATAGATACCGCGACTTGGAAGATTGATGCTGCTTATAGAGTTGGTGTAGTACCAAAGGTCGTTCAAGTTTCTCCCGATAATAAATATGTTTTAGTTACGAACTGGTGCTCTTATGATCTATCGGTTGTATCTACCGCTGATCAAAAAGTAGTAAAAACGCTTCCGATTGGTGCTTATCCTCGTGGCATTGCTATCTCAAGTGATTCCAAGTTCGCTTATGTTGCCCAAATGGGCGGCTCCGTCGTACATAAAATTGATATAGAAACTTGGCAAAGAACTCGATTAGAAGTTGGATCTAATCCCAGAGCGCTAGTTCTCTCACCAGATAACAAGATTCTCTACCTGACGCTAAATAAATCCGGTCGCGTCGCAGCTTTTGATTTAGAGGCAAATAACTTGATTAAAACTGCAAAAACAGGAAATGCCGCCCGAAGCTTAGATATCTCAAGTGATGGCACCGCTCTCTATGTCGTTAATTACGCCAGCGACACTATTGCAAAGGTGAGAGTTAGCGATCTTGCAGTTTTGGAAAAAAGAAAAGTTTGTAACGAGCCCATTGGTGTCACTTATGAACCACAAAATAAGCGAGTCTGGGTGGCTTGTTATGGTGGCTCGATTAAGGTGTTTGATGACTCCCTTTAACCAATACTTCTAATAACTTATCCATAGTCCTTCGAGCTGCATTTCGTGATCGAAGATTCGGAGTGATGCCATCTGCAAGAATTGCAAAGGCATACTCTTGATTACCACTCTCGACATAACCAGCCATGGTTACGCTTCTGTTGATCCATCCGGTCTTGGCATGAACGTGATCAATGGCAGCCGGCGCCTTTTCGAATCGCTTAACTAAAGTTCCCGTTTTCCCTGAAATCGGAAGTCCTTCATAGATTGCCGCATATCTTGGGTCATTTCGAATTACTCTTAATAATTCAACGACAGTTCGTGCTGAGATTCGATTCTCGCGTGAAAGTCCGCTGCCGTCCTTAACCACTAATCCATTGGTATTAATATTTAATTTCGCTAATTCACTCTTAAATGTCTTTGTTAATCCCTTTGCATTCGAAGGGTTTCCGAGTTGTCGAGTTACTGCTTTTGCAAGTCGATCGGCTACCGCATTATCGCTCCAAAGAATTACATGCGAAACCATTTTGCTAAGTGGTTTTGAAGTTAAAGTCGCAAGTTCCTCGACACCAATTTCCTTAGCTTTAATGCCATTTACTTTCTTGAGAGTTGCTCTAATGCCGCGTTGCTTAAAGGCAACCTTTAATCCTTTTACATCCCCGGGATAAAGCCCGGTGTAATTTATTAAGACTTTTCGATATTCAAGGACGCCAGCTCGACTTAAGAGCCCCATTAAATAGCCGTGACCATATTTATCTGAGACGCTTCGATTTACGCTTAGATAAGGATCTAAGGATCCTCGAATCAAAAACTCTCGTTTCTTTCCGGTACCCCAAACTGTTGTCACATAACGTGAACTCGAATCTAAATTCGTTAAAACTACGGCCATCGATAGCAACTTCAATACCGAGGCAGGAGCTCTCAGTGAATCAGGTTCGTTCTCGGCCAAAACCGTGCCATCTGGATTGAGAATTAAAAGGCCAGGTTTACTTAATTGATTCGCATTTACATATTTCTCTAGGGAATGAAGGGCCGATGCTGGTTGCGCTGAAATCAGCAAAGAAGAAATCACTAGCGCAATTAATACTCGACGCACCGTGGAAGCGTACTAACTCCAACTTGGAAATTGACCTCAGCAAATCGCCACTCCTAGGCTAATCTCAAGATGCCCAGCGCAGAGATCGGCCCCGGTGAGTTCTATCCAGTAGTTGGCGTAGGTCCACATCCAAAGCCTTGGCCCATCGGCGATCACTTTGATCCCGAACTTTTAGAAAAAGGCGACCGACGAAATGTTTTAGATAAATATAGATATTGGAGCGTCGCTGCAATTGTCGCTGATTTAAATAAGAAACGTAATCCACTTCGCATCGCTATTGAAAATTGGCAACATGATTTAAATATCGGCTCAATTGTTCGAACTGCTAATGCTTTTAATGTGGCAAGTGTTCATATCGTTGGAAAACGTGATTGGAATAAGCGCGGCGCGATGGTAACTGATAGATATTTAGAAGTAATTCATCATCCAGATATTGCTGACTTTAAAAACTGGTTTGATGAGAAGAAGATTGAAATTATTGGAATTGATAATGTCGAAGGATCATCTGACTTAGAAAGCGCCAAATTGCCGAGAGAATGTGTACTTCTATTTGGCCAAGAAGGGGCTGGAATGTCTGAAGAAGCAATTGCTGCCTGTTCTCGAATTCTTGCTATTGCACAATACGGATCTACCCGTTCGATGAATGCTTCGGCAGCTGGTGCAATCGCTATGTATGCCTGGGGAATGCAGCATCTAGCGCCGTCAATAAACCATCTGTAGCGCGCTCTACCATCTCTAGAACTTGTTCAAACGCTGAATCTGGGAGGGAATATGGATCAGGAACTTCTAGACTCGTTGCGCTTTCATCAAATTCCCTTAAGTAGAAAATTTTTCTCTGTTCTTCTTCATTAGTAGCGAGTTGTCTTACTTGTTGGTGGTTGTGGCTATCCATAACTAAAACTAGGTCAGCTGCAACTAACCGGGAATAATTAAATTGCGAGGCGATATGGTTGTAGTTATATCCAGCGCCCTCCCAAACTCGTTTTGCTGGAGCGTTTGGACCCTCGCCGACATGCCAATTTGATGTACCAGCAGAATCCACTGTTATTGCGCCATTCTTAATTTTGTTATGTAGCACCGCGGCCGCCATTGGTGAGCGACAGATATTTCCGTAGCAAACCATTGTTATTAAAAAATGTTCGCGCCCCTTAAGGAACGATAAATCAGGCACTAGTCCTCAATAATCTCAGTTACTGCAGAAATTCTTCGCTCGATCTCATCGGCTTCATCACTTCTTCCGGTAGCGCGAAGGACTTGTGCAATTCGTCGCTCAATAGCAACGATGAATTCGAAATCGCGCGGATCTGAGTCGGCAGCAATATCAAGAACTCGCTCTAGAGTCGCTAATCCCTCTTCTACTTCTCCATTTAGAACCTGGGCCTTTCCGAGTTCAAATGAAGCGTATGTAAGTCGACGCTGATCGTGAGCAGTAGCAAAGACATCAACTGATTTTTGCGCAAACTTAAGTGCAGATTCGGCATCACCAATCTCGACATAACAGTGAGCTAATTTCTGGTCACACCGAGCGACCTGGATCACTTCTTGCGAGACCTTAAAATATTCACGCGCCTCCAAGAATGTAGAAATCGCTTTCTCATAGTTCTTAAGCTCTCGATAAGCGCAGCCAATCAAATAGAAATCATTTGCCGTGCCGAGTTCATTGCCATCTACTAGATGTTCTTGGGCACACTCTTCCATGCAAGAGATCGCTTTCTCATACTCTTTCGAGGAGAACCACCATTCGCCAAGTGTGCAGGCGAGTTCTAGCGCCATCGGCGATTTGTTTTCGCGAAGTAGTTCAACAGCTTTACTCATCGCATTTGCCGCTTCATTCATACGTTTCAATTGATTTAAGTTGTAACCAATTGCCGAGTAGGCCTGGGCTAGTCCCTCTCTAGGAGCAGCAGTGCCAAGTTCAGCGTAGATATCTCGCGCGGTTTCAGCGAGCGCTAACGCTTCGTCATATTGGCCGCGAGCATATATTCGTGCACTTAACTCGTAATAAGTACTCGCACGATCTACGCCTTGCGTTTCAGGTATCCGCTCCCACAACATCTCTTCCGTGATGATCTCTTCATTTCCATCATCTTCGTTGTGTTCGTTACCCAAGTGGCTGCCTCCCTTTACCTAAGCGCAACTTAGCACCAGGCAAAGTTAGCTGCTTTGTTTTTGGCAATTGGCTCGCGCTTAGATTGAATCTTGCTTGCCCAGGGTTACTTCAAAGGTCTGGCTACCGCCACCAGGTAAATCGACCTTAATTTTGATTGTGTCACCTGGTGCGTAAGAGCGAACGCGAACAATCGCCGAGATCGTATCGTTAATCTTCTTGCCGTCGATCTCTCGTATTACTGAGCCGTTTGGAATACCAGCTTTCGCAGCGGCTTCTCCATCTACTACAGTAAGAATTCGAGCACCGATACCAGTGTAGGTGTTATCAAAGTTCACACCAAGGAATGGTCTGGTGGACTTTCCGGTAGCAATTATTTCGTCAATTACTCGCTTAGCTTGATTAAAAGGAATTGCAAAACCAAGTCCAATTGATCCCACATTTGAGCCGGTTGATGCAATCGCGCTATTTATACCGACTAATGCACCAGCTGAATCAACTAATGGACCGCCGGAATTTCCAGGATTAATCGCAGCATCAGTTTGAATCGCGTCGATAAATGAACCTATTCCGCTGCTTCCAGTGGTTACCGGTCTATTTAAAGCCGACACAATTCCGCTAGTAACAGTTCCGGATAATCCAAGTGGCGAACCGAAGGCAATTACTGGTTCCCCAATTATCAACTTACTGGAATTTCCCTCTTTTATGGGACGAAGGTTACCCCGATTGATCTTAAGGACTGCAATATCGTAAGCAATATCTCTACCAATTATTGAAGCGGTCTCCATCTCACCGCTATTTAATTCCACTCGAACCGTACCACTTTGAACTGCATCATCAATGACATGGTTATTGGTAACTACAATAGAGCTCGTTCCGCCACTCCTGTAAATAACACCAGATCCAGTTCCGCCTCCGGTTGGGGAACTTACGGAAATCGATACCACCGAAGGTGAAACGGCAGCTGCAATAGTTTGAATATTTGCACCAGAACCAGCGATCTCCATTAACGTTCTTGATCTTGCACAGCTTCCATCAGTTGATGCATAAATCGCTTTGGTTTTCTTATCAACGCAAACTTTTGTTGGCGGGGTGTCTGGAGTGACGGCGACTGCAACACTTCCAGCAACTATCGCGCCCGCGAAAAATCCAATCAAAACTTTAGAGAAAGAAGAGAGTGGTTTCATGGCCGACACCTTTTCACGAATTCCTGAGAGAATGATTAATGTAAATCCAACCTACTCTGAGTAGACTCCGCAAATTATGTCGCCCGAGTTGAAGCGAGCCCGCTTATATCAAGGAAATTCTTGCGATTTCGGATGGCGTGCTTGGTCTTTCTCTTCTCTTTGTATCCATTGGCGTCTTTGCCGGACTTAGGCCGGCCGGAAGAAATAGCGCGCGCTACGGAAGTAGGCCGGTAATTCTCTGGGGCACACTTGCGATTGTAATTTCGCTGCCGATTGTCGGGTGGCTTCCTAGCTTGGGCTTTGCCTGGTTCGGACTTTTTGTATTTGGTTTTGCATTAGCAACTCAAGATGTTTCTATGAATGCTCATGCAGTTGTCATCGAACAACGTGCCGGGCGAAGGTTGATGAGCACTTTCCATGCGATGTTCTCTGTAGGAACTTTATTTGGCGGGATACTTGGTGGCATATTTTCACAGTTAGAGATATCGCCGCTTAATCAAGGTTATGTTTTGGCAATTACTTACTTAATTGTTCTCTACTTTATTCGAGTTCTAATTCTTCCCGCATCAGTTGATCAGCACCCTATTACCAAAAGCAAAGGTGAACGCTCCCCAATAATCTTCTGGATCTTTGGAATCTTCGGATTATTTGCAGCTCTTAGCGAAGGTGCTGCGGGAGATTGGGGCGGTGTACTTGCGCGCGATGCGTTTGCCGCTACTCCATTTGTTTCAACGCTGCCATACATTGTCTATACGCTCGCTATGGTTATAGGACGACTATCGGGTGATTTCTTAGCTCATAAATTTGGCGCCTCTCAAATTATCGCTGCAGGCGGAATACTTTCCAGCGTAAGTCTTACCCTCGGTTTAATTGTTGGAGGAATTCCTGCGCTCATGGTTTCGTGGTTTTTACTCGGAATCGGACTATCAGTTGTTATACCGTTGATGTTTAGCGCTGCTGGAACTTTGGCTTCTACTAAATATCAGGGCGTAATCTCGCCCCCACAAGCAATTGCGCGAGTATCAGGAGTTTCATATTTTGGTTTTGTTATTGGGCCACCAGTAATTGGTTTTCTTGCTGAACTTATTGAACTTCGCTGGGCGCTATTTTTCTTAGTTGCACTCTGCTTCAGTCTTATTTTTGCTTCTCGCTATGCGAAGGCCGCATAAGACTTACCAAGAAGAATGTAGTGGTCGACCTTCGGCATAACCCGCAGCCGATTGGATTCCAACCACCGCTTTTTCGGAAAACTCAGTCAAATTCTTAGCTCCAGCATAAGTGCATGAAGATCTAACGCCAGAAATAATGTCATCAATTAAATCTTCAACACCGGGTCGATTCGGATCTAAATACATTCGCGATGATGAAATGCCTTCTTCAAATAAGGCTTTACGTGCTCGATCAAAAGCATCTTCACTTGATGTACGAGCAGCGACAGCGCGCGCTGATGCCATTCCAAATGACTCTTTATAGAGACGTCCCTCTACATCTACCCGAAGATCACTTGGCGATTCATATGTTCCAGCAAACCAAGAGCCAATCATCACCGCTGAGGCGCCAGCTGCGAGCGCTAACGCGACATCTCTTGGGTGGCGGACGCCGCCATCAGCCCAGATAAATTTTCCTAACTTCTTCGCTTCGGTTGCACATTCCATTACTGCTGAAAATTGTGGGCGGCCAACGCCGGTCTGCATGCGCGTAGTACACATCGCACCTGGCCCTACTCCAACTTTCACAATATCGGCGCCGGCGCCAACTAAATCGCGCACACCTTCCGCAGTTACGACGTTGCCGGCAACAATGGGAATTCCGCTAGCAATTGGACGGATTGATTTGAGAACTTCAATCATCTTCTCTTGATGGCCATGCGCGGTATCGACAACGATTAGATCAACGCCAGCCGTAACTAAACCGGCAACTTTCTCCTTCACATCGCCATTTACTCCAACGGCGGCGGCAATTCTTAATTTTCCTTTGGCGTCTAGGGTTGGTTGATAAAGAGTTGCGCGTAGCGCGCTGGTGCGAGTCAAGATTCCGCTGAGTTTTCCAGTGCTATCAACAACCGGAGCTAATTTTCGATTCTTTTCATGGAGCAGCTGGAATGCTGATTTCGCATCCAGAGTATCCGGAATTACCAACAAGTCTTTCGACATAACTCGATAGATTTGTGTGAATCTATCGGCGCCTTCCCAATCAGCTTCAGTAAGGATTCCAACGGGCTTTGCATCTTCGACAATGATTATTGCGCCATGAGCTCTCTTATGAATCAGAGAAGCGGCATCAGCAACAGTATTAGTTGGCTGCAAAGTTATTGGCGTATCAAAGAGAATGTGGCGGCTCTTCATCCATGCGATTACATCTGAGACGACTGGAATTGGAATATCTTGTGGAATAACAGTTAGTCCACCTCGTCGTGCAACCGTTTCTGCCATGCGACGACCAGAAATTGCAGTCATATTAGAAACGATTAATGGAATTGTTGCGCCACTTCCATCAATTGTTCGAAGATCTACATCCATTCGACTTGTTATATTAGATCGCGATGGAATCATAAATACATCGTCGTAAGTTAAATCGTGGTCCGGCTGATGTATTAATCGCACGTGTCGGAAGTCTAGACCGTTATAAGTTTTTAAGGTTGGCAAAAGGTAAATACTGCGGGGATTCGCAGGAATCACGCATAAG
>JBEANJ010000042.1:0-7760 GCA_041165565.1 Actinomycetota bacterium
GATTACGAAAAGAGCGATGAATACAACTTTCTATTTATCGCCAAAGGTGGCGGAAGCGCGAATAAATCTTTCCTTTACCAAGAAACAAAGGCGATATTAAATCCCAAGACTTTCTTAACTTGGCTCGAAGATAAACTCCGCTCTCTTGGTACTGCTGCCTGTCCTCCATATCACCTAGCGATAGTGATTGGTGGAACGAGCGCCGAGTTCACAACCAAGGTTGGCAAACTTGCTTCAACAAAGTATCTGGACTCACTTCCAACGACTGGTAATGCAAAGACTGGAAGAGCTTTCCGAGATCCAGAATTGGAAGGGCAAGTTTTTGAATTAACCAAAAAACTTGGTATTGGCGCCCAATTTGGCGGTAAATATTTCTGCCATGATGTTCGAGTCATACGCCTACCAAGACATGGCGCCTCGCTACCTATTTCGATTGCGGTTTCTTGTTCCGCAGATCGACAGGCAAAAGCAAAAATCACCAAGGATGGCGTATTTATTGAGAAATTAGAGACTGATCCAGCTCACTATCTGCCCGAAACAACAGATGAACATCTTGATGACAATGTAGTTCGCATTGATCTCAATAAGCCGATGTCAGAAATCACCGCTGAATTAAGTAAGTATCCTGTTAAAACTCGACTATCGTTAAACGGAACCATGGTCGTAGCGCGTGATCTGGCGCATGCAAAATTAAAGGAATTAGTAGATTCCGGTAAATCTTTACCTGAATATTTTAAGAAATACCCGGTTTACTACGCGGGTCCAGCCAAAACCCCCGCAGGTTATGCCTCAGGTTCTTTTGGGCCCACAACAGCTGGTCGTATGGATTCTTATGTTGAACAATTCCAGGCTCTGGGCGGTTCGCTAATTATGTTGGCAAAAGGAAATCGATCTAAACAAGTCACCGATTCTTGTAAGAAACATGGCGGCTTTTATCTTGGATCTGTCGGTGGACCCGCAGCTCGATTAGCTCAAGATTGTATTAAGAAAGTAGAAGTTCTTGATTACGAGGAACTTGGTATGGAAGCTGTATGGCGGATTGAAGTTGTGGATTTTCCCGCTTTTATTGTTGTCGATGATAAAGGAAATGATTTCTTTGCGGAAACTACACGTCCGCTAACTATAGGAACTAAACCGAACTAGATTTTGGTTTAGTAGTAACGAGAGCGTTTGAATTTTGCGAGCGCTCGACATGGCGTCTCGTATCGAATACTTATATAACGCAGCCCCCACTCAATCTGGGTGATTGGATTACTTCTCCAATCAGAACTAATAATCTCCATTCGAGTCGCAGGCAGCGCTTGAGGAATGCCATGGGCGCCAGTTATTGGATTTCTAGCTCGGTAATTCCAATGGCTCTCTCGAGTCCAGAGCGAATTGAGGCATCCATATTGATAACTACCCCAGCCATAATTCTCTTTCGCTAACTCTTTACCAACTGCTCTTGCTCCTTTTGGTTTTCGAGCTGCCTCAACCTTGGCGACCATCTCAGAGACCATCGCCATCTCCATCGAATCGACTGATAGAGATTCGCTCATCTCAAGCAGAGTCGACCAGGTGGGTTCAGAGTCTCCGGGCGGCAGAACCTTTAGCTTCGCCTCGGGGAGATCTAGGGTGATTTGGGCAGGCTGCGCGTGGGCGCTATTGACCGTGGTGAAGAGAATGGCAGCAGCCATTAGCGGCGCCAAGACCTCTCGCTTCATATGCCCTCCTCACTCCGCCCATGGCCATAGCCCGCTCTTTCGAGCGTTTGGACCATCGGGGATGACCTTTAGGGTGACAAAGGAGCGGGGCAGTCGCAAATCTAAATGGGCGCGTGGCGGGAAAAAGAGAAATCTCTCAGCAATTGTGGATAAGAAAAGCCCTGTTCAGATAGGGAGATGTCCGAAAAATACCTTTTAATGCTTTTGCTGGAAAAAGCTCTTTAAGCAAAGAGCTGGATTGGATCCTCAAGCATCTCAGTCACCAGTGCTGCGATCTGGGAGCGCTCAGAGCGGGTCAAGGTCACGTGGGCAAAGAGCGGATGGCCTTTGAGAGATTCGATGACCGCAACCACTCCATCATGGCGGCCCACTCGCAGATTATCCCGCTGGGCAACATCGTGGGTAAGGACAACTCGCGAACCCTGTCCGATACGAGAGAGAACTGTAAGAAGCACTCCCCGTTCTAGAGATTGGGCCTCATCGACGATTACAAAGGAGTCATGAAGCGATCGACCGCGGATATGAGTTAGTGGAAGAACTTCAATAAGACCGCGATCCATGATCTCTTCAATAACTTGATTTGAAACGAGAGCGCCCAAAGTATCGAAGACTGCTTGCGCCCAAGGTGACATCTTCTCGCCCTCAGTTCCAGGTAGGTAACCAAGTTCTTGTCCGCCGACCGGATAGAGGGGTCGGAAGATCACAACTTTCTTATGTAATCCCCGCTCCATAACCGCTTCAAGTCCCGCACATAGAGCTAACGCCGATTTTCCAGTTCCGGCGCGGCCACCAAGTGAAACAATTCCAATCTCATTATCTAGAAGTAGATCAAGCGCCACTCGTTGTTCAGCTGATCTTCCATGAATTCCAAATGCGCTGCGATCTCCGCGAACTAAAAGTAATGACTTATCAGCGGTCACTCGAGCTAGCGCACTTCCTTTTTCAGAGTGAAGAACTACTCCGGTATGACATGGTAGATCGCGTGCCAAAGGGTCGCTGACTCGTTCCCCGGCATAAAGCGCATCTATCAACTTACTACCGACGCTCTCCTCTACCATTCCAGTCCAACCACTATTTGGTACAAGTTCAGCGCGGTATTCCTCTGCATCTATTCCTACAGAAGATGCTTTGACTCTAAGTGGTAGATCCTTCGTTACAAGAACTACCTTTTTGCCTTCGCTAACTAAATTTCGAGCAATCGCAAGTATTCGCGAATCGTTTGAACCATCGCGAAGAAAACCCAGAGGTAGTGAAGTGGTATCAGTGTGGTTCAACTCAACCGAGAGTGAGCCTCCTGCGGCATTTATTTTTACCGGTTTATCGAGACGACCATTGGCAACTCGAAGATCATCAAGAGCGCGCAGCGCAGCTCTTGCAAAATAACCCAGTTCGGGATGAGCCCGCTTGCTCTCTAACTCTCCGATAACTGCGATAGGAATGATGATTTCATGTTCTGCGAATCGGAAAATTGCGGTGGGGTCGGCTAGAAGGACGCTCGTATCTAAGACGTAAGTCTTTATCTCACCGCTTGAGCTCTTACGGGCCAATTGCTTCCTTTTACTTATTCTGTTGTCTAGTTCCTACAAAATTGAGCGGATTTGCCCAATTTGAGGGAAGGAATAAAAGGTAAATCCTTGCCCCGGCTCTTATGAAGCGACACGCTCAAGTAGAGGTTGAGGTTTTTTATCGACCCAATCGCCGCTCTCTTTGGGCATAGGAGCGGAGCGCTCTTAAGAAATCTACTTTTCGAAAATCCGGCCAATACGCCTCGCAGAAATAAAACTCTGATTGATGGCTCTGCCAGAGAAGAAAGCCGCTTAGTCGCTGTTCACCGGAAGTTCGAATTACCAATTCTGGATCGGGCTGTCCCGCCGTGTAGATATAGCGACCGATCGCCTCAGCAGATAGCTCTCGTTTAATCTCAGCTAGAGATTTTCCTTTGGCCCCCTCCTCGTCTAGCAAATGTCGCACCGCAT
The DNA here is from genome assembly GCA_041165565.1 of Actinomycetota bacterium. Classification (GTDB taxonomy): domain Bacteria; phylum Actinomycetota; class Actinomycetes; order Nanopelagicales; family Nanopelagicaceae; genus MAG-120802. The sequence goes on from JBEANJ010000042.1 coordinate 3,680, forward strand.
CTACAATTTCAAGTCGACCACCATAGGCAATTGCCACATTTACGGTTATGCCATCAATTCCAGAAGTTCGCTGCGCTACCTGGCGCAGCAGATTCTGTAGATCGCTCGGTAAGACATCTAAGGAACCCATCGGATGAATCTGCCATCTTCCGGTGCTTTCTAATTTGGTAACAGTTTCAGTGATGATTCGATAAAGCGAGGCTAGTTCTTCGGGATCTCGATTTAGATTATCGCTGGATAGCAACCAGAGCGTTACTACCTTGATTTCGCTCTCTTCGCACCAATCTAGAAGTTCTAGAATTTTTTCAGCTCCTGCTTGGTGGCCACGTTGTGATGAGGTATCACCCGTCGCTGAAGGATTCTCTCTAGACCAACGTCGATTTCCGTCGAGAATTAAGGCGATATGTTCTGGGGTGTTTGCTAGGTCAAGATTTGCAAGTAGACGTCGCTCATAAATTGGATAAAGTGCTGACTTGATTAGAGATTTGAACTTTGACATCTCACTTGTAATTTCTAGCAACTCTCCGCTCTGCAACAAATGAGAGAATTGGCAAAGTTCCCGCAAGAATCAAGGCAATCATTTGGCGGATCGTAAATCGGGCCTTAGCGGCGAAATGGATTGCGGTCAGAACATAAAATGCATAGATGTAACCGTGGACAAATGGGATCCACTTAACTTTTTCAGCAAGTTCCGGAGCATCCAAGAGATAAACAACTGGCAACTCCACAAACCAGAGCAAAAGCGACATTACGCCAGCCAATAACGCCATTATTCGAAACCGGATAACAACGCCGCGTTTCAATTCAGCTCTCCCTTCGTTTGCCGATTGCGCCAATTTGAATAGAGCGGTAGGAAAAGTACTACGCCGGCCATTAGCCACCAAATAACGACATAGGCGATATGTTGCCAGTAGTAACCGGGAACAGTGGGCTCAGTTGGTTCTGCTGATACTCGATTAGGTTCCATGATCTGACGACCATTTCGCTCTTCGCTAATAGCTATTACATATCCGTCGTAATAATCGCCGGAGTATTCGGCAAGAAGTAGTGAAGGATCGATTCTGCGAAGCTGACCTGAGGATAAAGTTGCCTCTGGCGCGCGATCTTCAAACTGTCGATGGTAAATACGACCCTTAATCGAAATCTCGCCACGCGGCGTCTCAATTAATCCCACTCCTCTAACCACGAGCAAGAGACCGCCGCCATCGACCTCCATGAGGGCCACGTTCCAATCACTCGCTCTGGACTTCTTACTATCTACTTGTTTCGGTGCCAGATATTGCGTTACGTAACTTCCCGAAAATTCTACGATTCGATTTACTGCATCCCCAGAAAGGTTGGTACTCGGGGTTGCAACTTCAGAGAGCGCAATTAATGGCAATTCTTGAAATGGCTTTTGCAACTCTTTTACCTGAGCTGCACGATCTAACTGCCAGATTCCGAGAAAAATAAATAGCGCCGCAAAAGCTAGAGCAATTATCGCGTTAGCAAAAGCCTTACTTTTGCTCATCTTCAATCCGACGTTGCTCCATCCTTTTATAACGCTTGTAAAAACTTCGGAAAAGAATTACGGAAGCGAGGGTTAGAAATATCATGGTTAATGAGCCAGCAATTCCCTGATCTAAATAGTCCTCACGCATGCGAGAATCATCCCATGTCTGATAAGAATTTGTATAAGGGGAATGAAGAGCTTATGCGGCAACGCTATGGCCAGCGTAACAAACGCAGTTGGCGTTATGTGGCGCTCATCCTTTCGCTAATTGGAATTCCATGGCTGATATGGAGCGCGTGGAGCTATTCAAACCCACCTTATAAGGCGACGGTAATAAGTTATGAAACGCTCTCTGATGAAAAAATAACCATCACATTCACACTTGCAAGACGCGATGAAACGCAGCCATTTCTCTGTGCCTTACTGGCCGAAGATTTTGATCGGAACGTTGTTGGTGAAATCGAATACTTAGTTAAACCCGGACCAGATAGAACTAGGTTAACAACTGAGATACCCACTCGACTGCGCCCAGTTGCCGCCTCAATCCTTACCTGTACCGAAGCTCCAACTGGGCAAGTGGTTAAGTGAATAAGTAATCTTCTCCACTATGTCGAAAACCTGGTTAACCCAAGAAGCCGCCGATCGACTCCAGGCAGAGCTCTCTGAACTGGAGACGTCTGGAAGAGTTGAAGTTGTCAAAAAAATTGAAGCAGCTCGCGCCGAAGGTGATCTAAAAGAGAATGGCGGCTACCACGCAGCACGTGAAGAACAGGGAAAACTCGAAGCGCGAATTCGACAACTAAAAGCACTTCTAGAAAACGCAGAAATCGGAACCCCGGTTGGCGCCAGTGATCAAGTTAATCCGGGTATGAAAGTGACCGTTGAGATTATGGGTAAAGAGATGCAATTTCTCCTCGGATCTCGAGAGATTGCGAGCGATTTAGATGTTTATAGTGAACAGTCACCGCTTGGAGCAGCTGTTTTGGGCGCAAAGATTGGTGAAACTCGCACCTACAACGCCCCTAATGGTAAATCTATTACTGTAAAAGTAATCGCTACAGATATTTTTGCTTAATTGCTTTATTTCTTCGTACTAGCTCTCACATACTTGCGAACGCTGAGTGGCACGAAAATCGCCATTATTAAAACCATGTAGAGCAGCGACATCTGTAGCGGATGTTGACTTGGTAACGAATTAGCAGTTACTCCAAAAAGATTTTCTAGACCGAATAACTCTCGACAGCCAGCCACCATGGTGGAAACCGGATTCCACTCGGCAAAGTATTGAAGTGCCTTAGGCATTCCGGTAGTAGGAGCGAATGCATTTGAGAGAAATGTAAGTGGGAATACTGCGATAAAAACTACGGAGCTAGCGACCCGTGCTTCGCGAACGGATAATCCAATTAAAATTCCGATCCACGCCATAGCGAATCCAAAAAGCAATAGGAATAAGAAGCCAAGAAAAACGTTAAAAGCACCAGAACTAGGACGCCACCCAACAATAAATCCGGTAATTCCCATAACCGTTAACACAACAACATTAAGTAACCCATCACCTAGCGCTCTTCCGAAAACAACCGCACCTCTGGAGATTGGTAGTGAACGGAAGCGATCAATAAGACCTTTTTGCATATCTTCGGCCAACCCAACAGCAGTACCGGCAAGAGTAAATGCAACGGTCTGGACAAAGATTCCCGGCATCAAAAGTTGAACATAATCAACCCCTGGAAGGCCAGTTGAAATTGAGCCGCCAAATACAAAGCGAAATAGAACTACAAACATAACTGGTTGAATGGTAGAAAAAATTAGAACTTCGGGAACTCGAATGAGTTGCAGCATCTGTCGCTTAGTGATGATTAAAGCGTCAGAGATTGCTCCTGCAGAGATTCTCATAGCCATTATCGTCCTCTCTTGCCCGTTTTAATCTCCGGTTCAGCCGTTTCTTCTGCAACGTGACCGGTTAAAGCTATAAATACATCATCTAGCGATGGTCCAAAGGATGAATTGAATTCTCATCTAATTGTCGAGCCGCATCAATAAGTGCTCGTGTACCCGTACTTACCGGAGCCGAAACTCTTCCAAGGTCTTCCTCTACATTTAATTTTCCACTAGCTACCTTTGTGATGATTTCTTTGCACTTCTCTAGGTCGGTTAGTTCAACGACGACTTCGAGGCGCTCACCACCAATCTCTCTCTTCAAACTATCCGCGGTTCCGCGGGCTATCACTTTCCCGTGATCTACCACGACAATCTCGTCTGCGAGTTGATCCGCCTCTTCAAGATATTGTGTTGTTAAGAGCAGAGTCGTACCTTCTTCAACAAGTCCCTTTATTACTCCCCACATCTCTTTACGTCCGCGCGGATCTAGCCCTGTGGTTGGCTCATCTAAAAATAATATTTTCGGATGCACAATTAGAGATGCTGCAAGATCCAAGCGGCGGCGCATGCCACCTGAGTAAGTTTTAATAGGTCTTTTTGCGGCATCTGTAAGATTAAATTGCTCGAGTAATTCAGTCGCTCGAATCTTTGCTTGAGATGTTGAAAGGTGATAAAGCCTGCCGAACATAATCAAGTTATCCCAACCCGTTA
>JBEANJ010000043.1:0-7130 GCA_041165565.1 Actinomycetota bacterium
TTATGAATTTCCCTCGGCTACGATGACTTAATGTCTTTCCCATTCTTACTAGAGATGATGGGTATTGGTCTCTTAGTCGGGTTAGCAAAAACCTCCATTGGTGGGCTTGGACTTCTTTGCGCAGCACTGCTTACGCAGATCATTCCTGCAAAAGAATCCACTGGGGTATTGCTTATCCTTCTGATTTTTGGTGATTTGTTTGCAATTAGAGTGTATAGAAAATCCGTGGATTGGAATTTTCTCAGAACTCTTATTAAGCCAGTATTTATGGGCTTATTTTTCGGTGCGATATTTCTTTCCAGGTCTACTGACGAATCTCTAAAAATATTTATCGGTTGGGTTGTTTTGATTTTGGTGCTTCTGTACCCGCTAAGCCAGTATTGGGAGAAAAATTATTCAGATCTGAACTCTCGATTTCCAAATTTGATTCGCCTGACACTCGGATCAACAGCTGGGTTCATGAGCATGGTTGCCAATTCTGGAGGGACGCCCATGAGTATCTATCTGTTTCTTCGTCGCGATTCAGTTTTGAACTTCCTAGCGAATTCTGCTTGGTTTTTCTTTGTTGTTAACTTGATAAAACTCCCCTTCACTATAGGCCTCGGAATACTTAATGTAACTTCATTTAAGTTTATTTTGCCTGCAATACCAGCGATAGCTGTAGGAGCACTTATTGGAAAGAAAATCGTTTCACAAATCAATCAGAAAATATTTCAAAATTTGACTCTTATTTCGGCAGGTCTAATAGGAATAAAATTGATATTCTCCTGATGAAAGCCCGTGTAAGCCCATAGTCGTCGCTTACATTTAAAATATTTAAACTGTCCAATGTAAAAAATTCACATTTGGCTCTAGAATCTCTCAGTATCTACCAGGGGGAATAAATGAGCAACGTAGTAAATCATTGGATTAATGGTTCCGAGTTCATAAGTAAGTCAGGCCGAACATCACCAGTTTATGATCCTGCACTAGGCACTGAAACAAAACGTGTTGCTCTAGCTAATCAAGCGGAGATAAACGCGGCTATAAAAGCTGCAAGAGATGCGTTTCCAGCGTGGAGAGATGCTTCTCTAGCCAAGCGTCAACAAGTTGTCTTCGCGTTTAGAGAATTGTTAAATAGCCGAAAAGGCGAACTTGCAGAAATCATTACGAGTGAGCACGGAAAAGTTCTCTCCGATGCCCTTGGTGAAATTACCCGTGGTCAGGAAGTAGTTGAATTTGCAACCGGTATCCCTCACTTGCTCAAAGGATTTTATTCAGAAAATGTTTCAACGGGGGTGGATGTCTATTCAACACGTCAGCCACTTGGTGTTGTAGGAATTATCAGTCCATTCAACTTCCCAGCGATGGTACCCATGTGGTTCTTCCCGATTGCAATTGCCGCAGGAAACACTGTAGTTATAAAGCCTTCTGAGAAGGATCCTTCTGCTTCGATCTGGATTGCAAAGCTTTGGAAAGAAGCCGGCCTACCTGATGGCGTTTTCAATGTATTAAATGGGGATAAAGAATCTGTAGATGGTCTTCTCAATAGCCCTGACGTTGAGTCAATCTCCTTCGTCGGTTCAACACCTATCGCGCAATATATTTACGAAAACGCATCCCGTTCTGGAAAGCGAGTGCAGGCGCTCGGTGGCGCCAAGAACCACATGCTTGTTCTTCCTGATGCTGACCTCGAGCTAGTTGCAGACTCAGCGATTAACGCAGGGTTTGGTAGCGCAGGCGAGCGTTGCATGGCGATCTCAGTTGTTGTCGCCGTCGAACCAGTAGCTGATGCCTTGATTCCAAAGATTGTCGAACGAATGGGCAAATTACGTACCGGCGATGGACGTCGCAGCTGCGATATGGGACCACTCGTTACAAAAGAACATCGTGACAAAGTTGCGTCCTACATCGAGATTGCAGAAAAGGATGGCGCGACAGTTGTTGTTGATGGCAGAAATCCAAAAGTAGACGGAGAACCTAATGGCTTTTGGCTTGGGCCGACTCTGGTAGATAAGGTCCCAACTACTTCAAAGGTCTACACCGAAGAAATCTTCGGACCTGTACTTTCCATAGTTCGCGTCAAGAGCTATGACGAAGGTGTTTCGCTCATCAATAGTGGAGCCTTTGGAAATGGAACCGCAATCTTTACCAATGATGGTGGCGCTGCTCGACGATTCCAAAATGAAATTCAGGTTGGAATGGTTGGAATCAACGTTCCGATTCCTGTCCCTGTTGCTTACTACTCATTCGGAGGCTGGAAGCAATCACTCTTCGGTGATACCAAGGCACATGGAGTCGAAGGCGTTCACTTCTTTACTCGTGGAAAAGCTATTACATCTCGCTGGCTAGACCCAAGCCACGGTGGAATTAATCTCGGCTTCCCGCAGAACTGATTACTTCCATGTCCTCTGCTGACAAGTGGTACTACCGTAAAGGGGAATTGAAATCTGCTGTTTGGGAAGTCCATGTAGATGCAAATAATCCGCCGGTAAAACCTTGGGCCTCAACGGGTATTCGCGTGGGAAAACTTTCGCCAGGCGCGTTCCTTGAATTACCAGCTGACAACAATGAGAGAATTATTTTTCCTCTTGAAGGTGAAAAGATCTCGGTCCAATATCTGCTATCTAATTCCGATGAAATTTTCACTCAAATTCTAAGGGGCCGTAAGTCTGTCTTTCACGGTCCATCTGATCTGCTTTACCTTCCGATTAATACCCGTGCCTCAATTTCAGGTCTTGGTCGTGTTCTTGTGAGTGAGTCGCCGGCCAAAAACCCTAAACCAGTTAAATATATGCCAAAGGAAGATGTTCCAGTTGAACTTCGTGGAGCTGGACATGAAACGCGGCAGGTGCACAATTTTGGATTGCCAAATGTTCTAGATGCGGATCGAATAATCGCTGTGGAGGTTATCGTTCCGGCAGGTAATTGGTCAGGTTCACCTGCACATAAGCACGACACATATGTGCCGGGAAAAGAATCTAATCTTGAAGAAATTTATTACTTTGAATCCGCGGTGTCACGAGGATTAGAGACTCCAGCCTTCTCCAATCCATTCGGTATTTTCAGAGGCACTTCAGCTGATAATCGACCTTATGATGTAAATGAAGAAATTCATTCAGGAGATGTCGCATTAGTGCCATATGGATGGCACGGCCCAGTAGCAGCAGGACCTGGATATGACTTGTACTTCTTTAATGTAATGGCTGGCCCTGACCCAGATCGTGAATGGAATCTCACCGACCACCCAGAACAAGCTTGGATCCGCAAATCGTGGGAAACGCAAAAAACGGATTCTCGACTACCTTACGAAGCTTAAAAAGGAGCAAAGAATGACCCAGCAAATTCGCGTAGGAACGGCACCTGATTCATGGGGCGTTTGGTTTCCAAGCGAGCCGACACAAGTTCCATGGGATCGCTTCCTTGATGAGGTTGAGGCTGCCGGATATCACTGGATTGAATTAGGACCATTTGGATATCTTCCTACAGATCCTAAAAGGCTTGAAGATGAACTAGGTAAGCGAAATCTCAAGCTCACGGCAGGAACTGTCTTTACAGGATTTCACAAAATGGATGAGAGTCAATGGCAACGAGCTTGGGATCAAGCACTCGCTGTTGCAAATCTTGTTTCTAAACTAGATGTGAAGCATCTAGTAGTGATCCCTGATTTGTGGCGGGATCCACAAACCGGTGATGCACAGGAATCTCGAACATTATCTAATGAACAATGGAAGCAACTTGCCGCTGGGCATGACAAACTCGGGAAAGCACTACTTGAAGAATTTGATATTAGCCAGCAATTCCACTCTCACGCTGATAGTCATATTGGAACCTATCAAGAAGTAGAGAGATTCTTAGAAGAAACAAATAAGGATTACACCAATCTGTGCCTCGATACTGGTCATTTTGCTTATTACCTAGGAGATAACGTCAAGTTGATGAACGCCTACCCAGAGCGGATAGGATACCTACATCTTAAGCAAGTGCATCCAGATATTTTGGCTAATGCACTTAAGAATGACTTGCCATTCGTTGAGGCTGTAGCTCAAGGAGTTATGACTGAACCCGGCTTCGAAGGTGTTCCAAAATTTGCACCTATTATCGAAAAAGCACTAGAAATCAATCATGAGATTTTCGCAATTATTGAGCAAGATATGTATGGCTGCTCGATGGATATGCCATTCCCAATTGCCCAACGTACCCGTGAACATATTTTGGCAACTACCCGAGCTGCCCGAGTCAAGTAATTCTGCTAAAAGGACTATCGACTGGAGAAATAGATGAAAATCGCATTAGACCCAACACCTTTCCACCACACTCATAAGCTTTTGGAATTTCCTGCCGTAGCTGCAGAATTAGGGTTCAAATACCTTCAGATGACTCCACATCCGGACTTCATTCCATTTTTCAATCATCCGAAAGCGGATGACAACCTGGTCAAAAAGATGAAGCAAGCATGTAAGGACTCAGGGGTGGAAATTGCATCCGTGTTACCCGTATTGCGATGGTCTGGTCCTGATGAAGATGCAAGAGAAGCGGCTATCCGTTACTGGAAGCGCGCAATTCAAATTACCGTAGATCTGGGTGTGAAAACTATGAATACTGAATTCTCGGGTCGGCCCGAAAGAGCGGAAGAATCAGAACGTGCCTTCTATAGATCAATGGAAGAGTTGCTGCCCATCATTGAACGTGAAGGTCTGGATGTACTAATTGACCCGCATCCAGATGATTTTGTGGAAGACGGGCTACAAGCAATTCGTACTATTCGCGGGGTAAACTCTAAAAATATTGGACTAGTTTATGTCGCGTCTCACACCTTCCACATGAATCAACCACCATTGACGATCATGCGTGAAGCGGGTGACCTGCTCCGATTGGTGCACGTATCTGACACAATGGACCACAAACGTTCACATGGGCTTCGCTACATTACGAACCCTCCCGGGAACTCTGTGAGAGTACATCAGCATCTTAAAATTGGGGATGGCGATGTGAATTGGCCAGAATTCTTTGGCGGCCTTAAAGAGATCGGATTCCTAGATAATCCAAATAGCGTGATGTGTTCATCCGTCTTTGCTGAAAATGAAAAAAATAAAGAAACTGCAAAATACCAACTCGCAAAAATTCAAGAAATGATTGAAGCGAATTAGTTATGTCAAAGATTGGAGTAGCAGTAATTGGGGCCGGAATGGTTGGGAGGGCCCATGCTGCTGGATTTCGTGCAGCAAGCACAGTATACGGTCCCGGTCTACCAGAAATTGATTTGGTCACAATCGCAGACCTCAATGCTGAGTTTGCACAAGATTCTGCGAGACGATTTGGTTATCGCAACTCTGAAACTGATTGGAGGACAATACTTTCCGATTCCAGCATTCAAGTGGTGAGCGTTGCTGTTGCCAACTCGCTACATAGGGAAATATCAGAAGCACTTCTGAACGCAGGAAAGCATGTTCTTTGTGAAAAACCACTTGCTCCATCAACAGCTGATGCCCGAGCCATGGTTGAGACCGCTAAAAGGGCAAAAGATTTACATGCAGGGACTGGATTTACTTTCCGAAGATCCCCTGCGATAGGCGCAATCAAAAACGAATTAGAAAATGGCAACCTTGGGAAACCGTACTTTTTTAACGGTCATTATTGGTGTGATTATGCGGCCGATTCATCTCGGCCAATGTCATGGAGATATAAAGGTGGTCCTGGTTCTGGCGCGCTAGCTGACATTGGCTCACACGTTGTAGATTTAGCGGAATTTATGTTTGGGGAGATTGAATCAGTCTCTGGTGCGGTACTAACCACTTTTACTCAAAGGCGGGCTCTACCATCTGGAACCGCAATGGGTCATGCAGCTACTTCACTTTCTGATGTTTACGAAGATGTCGAAAACGAAGATCTTGTTACCTTTATTGCAAAATTTAAAAGTGGAGCAACCGGAACTTTTAGTTCCTCCCGAGTGGCCCACGGTCTAGCAAATGGACTTGGATTTGAAATTCACACGGAAAAAGGTGCTGCAACTTTTGATCTAGGTCGCATGGGAGAATTCGGTTACTTCGATAGTAAGACACCACATCAAACTTCAGGATATCGTCAAGCATTTATTGGGCCGGATCATCCATATATAGCTGGAGGTATGGCGATGGATTTCCCAACCGTTAATTACGGTCAAAATGACCTGTTTGTCTGGCAAGCACGAGCTTTTCTAGAGCAAGTTGCTGGAATAAGCAGATTACCTAAAGTAGCTACCTTTGAAGAAGGTCTTCGTAATTTAATTATCCTGGATTCCATTGTTGAGTCGGCGCTCCACAATGGAATTGAAGTTAAAATCAAGTAGATCTACGAATAATCAACTCCAGTGGTAAAAATATTTCACGTGGTTCCGACATAAGTGGATCTTTAATAAGTTTATTGACTAGCAATGCAGCTTCTTTTCCTGAACCATGAAGTTGTTGTTTTACAGTGGTAAGCCCCATGTAATCAGCGATATCGATGTCATCAAAGCCCACTACACCCAAATCTCCTGGTACCTTGATTCCCAATTCCTCGGCGGCTCTCAGGACTCCAAGTGCGTTAATGTCTACTCCACAAAATAAAGCATCTGGCCGGTTTGAACTCTTGAGTAACTCAGTTGCCTTAATTCTCGAGTCTTCAATACTGTAATCGGGACAAATAATTAATTCAGGATTTACCTTTCTCCCATTTTCAAGAAGTGTATTGATATATCCCAGTTCTCTTTCTTTAGAAGGATTTGAAGAATAACTAGGAAGAGGATTAAAGCCGACATATCCAATATTTTTATAGCCTCTGTCAATCAGATGCTTGACTCCTAGTCGCGCTCCCTCAGAATTATCTACTTTGAAAGATGTGAAACGGGTGTCTGAAGTTTCAATAAGTGTAGTTGGAAATTTAGTGGAAGAAATGCGAGTCAAATCTTGTCCATTTACTGGAAGCGACATGATAATCAAACCGTCATATCTACCAGAAGATGCTAAAGAATCGAGAAATTTATTGTTCTGCGGATTTAAAATCTTTTGAGCATCGATCTGAAAAATAATTAACTCAGATTGTAACTCGTCAAGAGCAGAGGAAATTCCCTGCAGCCTTTGCGTAAAACCAGGATAGGTATTAAGTGGAGCAACTACTGCAATTCGATCATT
>JBEANJ010000044.1:0-12413 GCA_041165565.1 Actinomycetota bacterium
TGCTTTCGGATCATGCACGGTTACAACTGCACCAGCTTGTGAAATTTGTTCGGCAATATCAAGTGCTGGCGAATCACGGACATCATCACTATCTGGCTTGAAGGCAGCTCCAAGGATCGCGATTCGTTTTCCTTTAAGATCGTTTCCGAGTTCTAGACGAACTAAATCAATCACTCGTTGTCTAGCACGTTGATTAATAGAGTCTATCTCTCTCAGGAATTCAAGAGATTGCTTTGCTCCTAATTCTTCAGATCTGGCCATAAATGCTCGAATATCTTTGGGCAAACAACCTCCGCCAAAACCAATTCCTGCCTGTAAGAATCGCGAACCAATTCGCGGGTCGTAGCCAATTGCTTTAGCAAGTACCGTCACATCACCTCCGGCAACTTCACAAATTTCCGCCATCGCATTAATAAAGGAAATCTTGGTGGCAAGAAATGAGTTAGCGGCGACCTTAACTAGTTCAGAAGTTGGTAGATCCGCTCGAATCCAGGGAATTCCAGAATCGAGTAGCGATGCATATACCTCCCGTAACTTTGCCTCTGCTTGATTTGAAGTAACCCCAACTACCAATCTATTCGGACGCAAGGTATCTTCGATTGCAAATCCCTCGCGAAGAAATTCAGGATTCCATGCAAGTTCAACTTTTGAATTCAACTCCGTAAGTCTCTTTGCAAGTCGCTCGGCTGTGCCCACCGGAACTGTTGATTTTCCTACGATTAATGAGTTTGGCTTTGCAACCGGCCCAATCATTTCGATTGCGCTTTCGACATACTTCAAATCTGCCGCAAACGAATCCGTTTTTTGTGGAGTGCCCACGCAAATAAAATGAACCTCACAATCCGTTGCCATCGAAAAATCATTGGTAAATCGAAGGCGACCACTCCTAAGTTCTTCTTCAACTAGCTCTTGCAACCCTGGCTCAAAGAAAGGAACTACGCCACTCTTTAGCGAAGAGATTTTCTCCTCATCGATGTCGATTCCGACAACATCAAATCCGAGTGATGAAAGGGCGGCAGCATGAGTGACGCCAAGATAGCCTGTGCCAATCACAGATATCTTCATGAAGTAACTGTACCTAGCCGGCTAGACAAGGGTTATCAGCTGCGGTGCGAGTATCAAACTTGTCTACAGGTTTTGGCGGAGCGGAAGAGTCTGGGCTGGCGTATTCAACTAGAGCTTCATCATTTTTAATTTTTTCAAAGAGTTGCGGAGCAAGCTCTGGGTCCCACAAGACTGAGGCGGTTACGCCATTCTTGTTGTAGTTGTAATACTTAAGTGGAATGGTCAAAGTTCTTACGCTGCTTGCCGATAGATTGCGAAGTTGTTTTGCAAGTGTAAGCAAATCTCCTTGAGAGAGACCAGTATCTGTTGTGACGCTAGCAAGAGAAGAATTGACAAAATCAATTAATTTAATTGGATTTAGTAAGACACCAGCGCTGGTTGCTTTTCGCAACATCGCTCCTGCGAACTCCTGTTGCCGTTTCATTCTTCCTAGATCTCCCAGCCCATCAAAAGTTCTAGTTCGAACATACTTCAATGAATCAATTCCATCCAAAACATGTCTACCTGCGGGAAGAACCAGGTGACTCTTGGGGTCATCGATATCTTTCTTCGTGCAGATTTCAACACCGCCCAAAGCATCGACCATTCTGACAAAACCAACAAAGTTAATCTCCACATAATGATCTATTCGAAGCCCCGACATCTCTTCGAAAGTCTGGATTAGTAGTGGCGCGCCACCCCAGTTATAGGCTGAATTTATTTTGGAGTATGAGCCAGGGATCTGATTTCCGGTATTAATCGAGATATGAGGTGGAATATATGCAAATGAATCTCTTGGGATTGAGATTATTGCTGCTTTATCTCGCTTTTTCGAAATGTGAACAAGAAGCATTGTGTCGGACCTTTTACCTGCGGCGACTTTTGTAGATCCAACTCGCAAACGTTTTGTTTCCGCTTTAGTTAATCCTTCACGTGTATCAGAACCAACTATCAAATAATTTACGGCAGATGATGCTTTCTTAGGGCGATCTTTCAAGTCACCAAATACATCGCTCTTTGGAATCGCCGCAGTAATACGCCCAAGTCCAATCCAGGAAATAGTAGATAGCGCAACGATAGATATCGAGAGAATGGTAAAAAAACGGATTGCGCGACCTGTTTTCACGCGATAAGCGTAGTGAAGCGATAGCGTTTGACTGTTATGTTTCCTGCTAATTCGCCGAGTGAATCCGCCCACGGCTGGCCGGGCGTATCGGTAATCCTTACCGTAATCAATGAGGCGGCACATCTCAAATCAGCAATCTCAGCAATACTAGATTCAGGTTATCCGGGGGCGATAGAGATTGCGATCGCGGTAGGCCCATCCAATGATGGGACTTTAGAAATAGCTAAATCACTTACGAATGACTCTCGAATTCGCGTTATTGATAATCCGTCGGGAAGAACTCCAGATGGATTAAATAGCGCCATCGCAGCAACTACAAATGAAATTATTGTTCGCGTAGACGGTCACTCAGAAATCTCTCCTGGTTATATCCGTCGCGCTGTAGAGATTCTCAAAGAAACTGGCGCCGTAAATGTCGGTGGTGTGATGGCGGCTGAGGGAGTGACCGCATTTCAACGAGCTGTAGCGCTTGCAATGCGCTCGAGAATCGGCGTTGGACCCGCGCGATTTCACACTGGTGGCAAATCTGGAAGCACCGACACTGTCTACTTAGGAGTGTTTAAGCGAAGTGCGATCGAAGCAATCGGAGGTTATGACACTAGATTTACCAGAGCTCAAGATTGGGAGATGAACTTTCGATTACGAAAAGCAGGAGGTTTGATTTGGTTTGATCCAGAGTTAAAGGTTACGTATCGCCCAAGAAAGAGCGCTAAGGAACTCGCCTCTCAATATTTTCAATATGGTCGTTGGCGACATGCTGTTCTTAGACACCATAAAGGCTCCACGAACGCTCGATATTTAGCTCCTCCAGTGAATCTTGCAATTCACATAATCGCAATACCGTTAGCAATTTTTCTAAATCCTTTCTTTTGGATCGCACCCTTGAGCTACTTGACTGTAATCACATTAGCTTCTCTGAAACTAGGTAGAAATTGGTCTCAACGAGTCAGACTTCCATTAGTTCTGATAATCATGCATTTTTCCTGGGGATTTGGTTTCATCTCTTCACCACGCACTTTGATTTCCAAATAATTTAGCCCTACTCAGGTACCCTAATTAGTGTGAGGAAATTTTGTGTTTTCATCTTGGTATTGCTACTTAACTTTATTTCCTTGCCTGCAAATTCCTCTGATCTAATTCCAAAAGAATTTCAATTTGAAGGGACTGGATACGGACACGGAGTTGGTATGAGCCAGATCGGCGCGCGTGGCCTTGCATTAGAAGGTAGAACAGCCGCTGAGATTCTCGCTTATTACTATCCCGGAACTCAACTTGCTCCCTATCCAGACAACACTTTGATTAAAGTGAATATTGCTAATCAAACTGCAACTGCGAATCTCTCACTTGAGAAGGGTGTCGGGAGTTTTACCCTCTTCCAGGGAGATATCTCACTTTCTGAGAGTCCAGCGCCTTTTGGACAATATGACGGAACTGTTACCGCATCTTTTACAAATCTCGGGGGACAAGTCATTCCGTTTCTCACGTCACCAACGGCAAAATTTGCATCTATACCTGGCGATAAAGCTTGGACAATTCGATGGGATCCACAATCAGTTGTCGCAATGAAGAGCGGAGATAAGAGCGGCCGCTACAAGTATGGTCAAATAACGATAAAAAGCGTTAGCACTCCGCTGACTTCTTATCTTGCGGTAACTACAACGCTTCGCCTCCATGATGAATATCTCTACGGAATAGGCGAAGTTCCATCTTCTTGGCCTCCAGCTGCCTTAGAAGCACAGGTAATTGCAGCGCGCACATATGCTCTAAATAAATTACCTCGGATTCGTACCGAATGTGATTGCAATATTTACAGCACAACCGTTGACCAGAATTTTGTTGGTTATTCGAAGGAAACAGAGGCTATTTATGGAGTGCGTTGGAAAGAAGCGGTTAACCGTACCTTTGTAGATGCCGATAACTCTCTAGTAATAGTTTTAAATGGAAAGCCGATTAATGCCTTCTATTTTTCATCAAGCGGTGGAAAGACCCAGAATATAAGGGAGGTTTGGGGATCTGAAGCTCCATATCTGCAAGGCGTACCTGATCCATGGAGCCAAAATCCGAAAATAAATCCTCGCTACGCATTATGGACAAGATTTGTACCCCAGAACACTGTTGCCCAAGCCTTTAAGTTGCCTGATGTTATTCGATTAACATTTGATGCAAAGACGACAACGGGAAGCATTTCTCAAGTTACTGCTTACTCACTTACGGGATCTCGAAGCACTCTTACCGGTGAGATATTTCGTTCGCGGGTAAAACTTCCCTCAACTTGGATATTCGACCGAAATGAATTAGCTCAGATCCTCATCGGCAAGGTACGAGTCATCGAATTACAAGAGATTTTGGTTCCACCAGGATTGGGTTAATTCAGCTCACCAATAATTACTGAGACTAGTTGCTATGGAGCATGGAATTTAGGCCGCCCCAATCTCCAGATCTAGGAAGAAGTTCCAGTGCGCCATCTGTTGAATTGCGTCGAAAGAGGGCGCCGTTCACTCCTGAAAGTTCGCGAGCTTTTACTATTTTCCCGTCAGGAAGTCTCACCTTTGAACCAGCGGTTACATAGATGCCAGCCTCAATTACACAATTATCACCAAGTGAAATCCCGATTCCAGAGTTGGCGCCAAGAAGAGTTTTCTTTCCAATACTTATAACTTCTTTACCGCCACCGCTTAGCGTTCCCATAATCGAAGCCCCACCACCAATATCCGAACCTTCGCCGACTACGACCCCAGCCGAGATTCGCCCCTCGACCATAGATGCGCCCAGTGTGCCGGCATTGAAATTAACGAATCCTTCATGCATAACAGTTGTGCCACTTGCTAAATGAGCCCCAAGCCTTACTCGATCACCATCTGCTATTCGAACGCCTTCTGGAATCACATAATCAATCATTCGTGGAAACTTATCAACACTAAAGACAGTAAAAGTAATTCCTTGTGCTTGATAAGTCTCTTTTACTTGCTGAAAGTCTTTAACTGCGACTGGTCCTTGCGAGGTCCACACAACATTATTGAGAAGACCAAAAATGCCTTCTAGTGAAGCTCCGTGCGGTTTTATTATTCTATGCGATAGAAGGTGCAACCTTAGATACACGTCAATTGCATCGGCCGGGGCTTTGTCGAGATCAATTTCTCGAGCAATTAATTCAGATTTTGTCGATCGAATCTCATCTACTTTTAATAACTTTGTTAAGTCCGGCGCATCATTCTTATCAAGTTTTCCTAGACCCATTACGCTGAAGTAAGCATCCAGCACAGAACCATCTCTAGCTAGCGTGGCAACTCCAAATCCGAATGCACTTTTCATGCGCTAACGGTATCAAGTCCCGCCGGTTACATGATTCTGCTTTAGAGTGAGCGTATGAAAATTGCAGTTTTCTGTGCATCCTCCACAGCAGTTCCTGAAAGTGCAAAGCAACTCGGTTTCGAGTTATCCCAGAACTTTTAGTCGGCGTGGAGTTTGTTGATAAAGACGCGAGCGAGATTCACGTTGTAAAAGATATGCGTGAGCGTAAAGGGCTAATAGAACAATTATCAGAGGGATTCATTGCTTTGCCGGGAGGGCTGGGCACGCTGGAGGAGCTTTTTGAAATCTGGGTCGGTAGATATCTTGGCTTTCATCAGAAACCAATTGCGATACTTGATCCTGATGATGTCTACAATTCACTAAAAATTGCGCTAACTGATCTAACTATGAAGAATTTCTTAAAGCCAGGCCAACAAGATCAAGTGCGATGGTGTAAGACTATTGATGAGTCACTCGAACACCTAACATCAAAATGAAAATCGAAGAATTTCGCGTTACTTTAAGAATTCCTGCTCCCACTCAAAAGGTATGGGATGAGCTGGTAACTTGGAAGAATCAAGGTAATTGGATGGCGCTAACAAAAGTAACAGCTTCACATAATGGTCCAACGGATTCCGGAGTTGGCACCACTATCGAAGCATTTACCGGGATTGGAAAATTTGGAATTCTTGATCAGATGAGAGTTATTGATTGGCAACCTCCAAAATACTGCAAAGTTGATCACTATGGAAAAATCATAAAAGGAATTGGAATTTTTAATCTGATTGATGAAAATGGTATGACCCGATTCGACTGGTATGAAGAAATTAAGGCTCCGCGAGCACTTCTAATCTTGATTAAACCTTTCATTTTGATTGCCGTGTACGCATCTCTGAGGAAATTCGCACGCGGCTTTGCCCAAAGCTAACTAATTGAGTCAATTCATCCTTGTAACCTTGGGTAGTGGCAGAAAAACCAACTTTGGCTCAATTGATTGCCGCCCTGCCTGAAGAAGAGCGGATTATCTTGATGCTCTATTTTGTGAAGAATCTTTCAATTGCGGAAATCGCCACCAAGATTGGGGCCCCAGAACGCTCGGTGCGAACTGTTCTCGAGTCGGGTCGCTCCCGCCTGCGTTCCACACTCGATTTCCCCTCATCCGACTAAATAAGAGATAATTCGCCTCTTCGAGAAAGAGGTTCTGATGGCAGCCATGAAGCCCCGCACTGGCGATGGACCGATGGAAGTTACCAAGGAGGCAAGAAGTTTGGTGATGCGGATTCCGCTCGAAGGTGGCGGACGCTTAGTGGTAGAGCTCAATCAGGAAGAGGCGCGCAGCCTCGCTGATGTACTTAACGCAGCCATATCTCTAATTAAGAAGTGAACTCCGCGATCCCGCGACTGGGCTCCCGCAAAGTAAAGGGAACCCCAACGGATCAAGCGCTCGTTGACCTAACACATATCGCGATTCCGGTTAAAGACTCGAAGCTTCAAATAGATCTTAAGTGGAAAAAGTTTCTAGAACGCCAACTCCTAGTTGATTTAGAGAAAGAAATCAAATCCAGCAAGGAATTCACCGGCAAAGTTGGCGAGATTATCGAAGTTAAATCAAATACTAACCCGATAAAGATTCTGCTTAGTGGAGTTGGCGAAAGTAAGAATGTTGACCAGAGAAAGTTAGGCGCAATCTTGGGTCGAAGAATCAAGGGAAGCCCTGCCAAGTTGCTTTCGCTATGCCCTCAAGATGAGCAGCAAGCTCTCGTGCATTTAAATGCGCTCGCCCTCTCGAACTACTCTTGGAATTTAAAGTCACTTAAGAAAAGTGAGCCCATTGAGTTTTTAATCAGTGATGAATTCAAGAAAATTATCAATCGTTCCCAAATTCTAGTTGAGTCAACTTGGCAAGCTAGAGACTTAATTCATACTCCCTCAAATATTAAATCGCCTAAGTGGATGGCGGGCGAGGCAAAGAAATTAGCGAAGGAAAGTCGGTTATCAATAACCGTCAAGTCAGGTCGTGAAATTGCTAAATTTGGCGGCCTTCGAGCGGTTGGTAATTCCAGCAAGAAAAACCCTCCCTGCTTTGTTGAAATAAGTTACAAACCAAAGCAGAGTGGAGCCAAAACTAAACGACTTCCTCATGTCGTCCTGGTTGGCAAGGGAATTACTTTTGATACCGGAGGAATTTCTTTAAAGCGCCCATACGAGATGATGACAGCGATGAAGACAGATATGGCGGGAGCTGCTGCGGTTCTACTAGCAACTGTGGCAGCGGCAAAACTTAACTTGAATGTCAAAGTCACAACTCTATTGATGCTGGCTGAAAATGCGATTTCGGCGACAGCGCAGCGTCCCTCAGATGTAATTGAACATTACGATGGAACAACTGTTGAAGTAATAAATACCGATGCCGAAGGCAGACTAGTTCTTGCAGATGGCTTAGCTTACGCAGATCAGAAACTTGCCCCAGATTATTTGATTGATGTTGCAACGCTAACGGGAGCTGCAACACTTGGACTAAGTCGTCATTTTGCTGCTCTCTACACAAGAGATGATGCAATGGCAAAAACATTTAATGAAATTGGGGAATACACAGGTGATCGAATCTGGCAGATGCCTCTGGTAGATGACTATGCGATTGCCCTAGAGAGCGATATCGCGGACATGAATCACACTGCTGACAAATATGATTTTCAAGCGGGCTCAGTTACGGCAGCTCTCTTCCTCGAAAGATTTGCCGGCCACCGGCGCTGGTTTCACCTTGATATCGCCGGTCCAGCGCGCTCTGAATCAGATTCCGGAGAGAATCCCAAGGGCGGTACCGGATATGGTGTTCGCTTGCTTACAGAATGGATGGCACAACTTTGATTTCGGCATTCTCAGATCGCGGCGATATGCGCGCTTATGCCAATTCATATCTTCCCGAAAGTGAAATTATGCAACGCGCCCGACAGCGTGGAGTTGAAATTGCTGCTTATGACACAGCTCCCGCAGTCGGTTCTCTACTGCGATATCTCACAAGTCTTATCGGAGCTACCTCAATCGTAGAAGTTGGTACTGGCTCTGGCGTTAGTGGTTTGTGGATTATTCCGGCGATGAATGAAAAAAGCCTTTTTACTTCGATTGACCATGAAGTAGAAAATGCTCGATTAGCGCGCCAAGCATTTGATGAGGCAGGCATCTCTCAATCTCGATATCGATTGATTACTGGAAATAGCAGTGAGATTGTGGCAAAACTTGCCGACAATTTATATGACATGTTCATCTTACGTAACGGTCGTGATCTCTACGAGAATGTTGAGAATGCCCATCGATCGCTGCGTCCCGGAGGAATAATGGTGATTGACCGCGCACTCGTTGGCGGAAAAGTTGCTGACCCAACTCAACGTGATGAGGAAACAGTTTCCTTCAGAGACTCGGTGAAGTTGATTCGTGAGGCTCGCGACTTATGGCTTCCGACGATGCTTCCTGTTGGCGATGGCGTCTTAGTTGCCACGAAAATCGCACTCTCAGATTGATGAATTAGGATCGGTAGATGTTTGGAATCGGTGGCGGCGAATTTCTTGGCCTAGTCGTGCTTGCTCTATTCCTTGTCGGCCCAGATAAATTGCCTACGGCTGCCAAGGACTTTGCCCGTCTCGTGCATAAGTTGCGCGGATTTACCTCAAATGCGTCTTCTGAATTAAAACGCAATCTAGGTCCGGGTTTTGAGAACCTCGATGTAACCGACTTGACCCCTAAGAAAATTGCTAAGAAAGTCCTAGGCGATGCGCTCGAAGAAACTAAACCAGTTGTTTCGGAGGTTAGAAAGCGCAGCAAGGAATTAAAGGATGTCGCAAAGATTGACCCGGATCTCTTATGACGCAATCATTAAAGGATCAGTTAGAGATAGCGTTATCTAAAGTCTCCGACCCAGAACTACATCGACCAATTACTGAGCTAGGCATGGTTGAATCAATCGAAGTAATTGAAGACTTAGCAAAACTCTCAATACTTTTAACTATCTCAGGTTGTCCAATGCGCGATCGATTGCAACGTGATATCTCAGAAGCAGCGTTAGAAGTCTCTGGAATTAGGAAAGTTGAAATTACCTTCGGAGTAATGAATGATCAACAGCGAGACCGCGTGAAAAGTTTGCTTCGTGGAGGGCGAGAAAAATTTATTCCCTTTGCTCAGCCTGAATCGCTAACTCGAGTTATTGCCATAGCTTCCGGTAAAGGTGGAGTCGGAAAGAGCAGCTTGACCGTAAATCTGGCGGTAGAACTTGCTAAACGTGGATTAAAGGTTGGTCTTTTGGATGGAGATGTTTATGGACACTCGATTCCGCGGGCGTTAGGAATAGAAGGTAAAAGACCTACCGCGATAGATCAAACCTTTATCCCTATTGAAGCCCATGGAATCAAAACTGTATCGATTGAGATGTTTAAGCCTGATCGGGCCGATCCCGTTGCTTATCGCGGTCCGCTCCTTCATCGCGTTTTAGAGCAGCTGCTCAGCGATGCTTATTGGGGCGATTTAGATTACTTGCTATTGGATTTACCTCCAGGTACAGGTGATATTGCTATTTCACTGGGACAACTAATTCCGAATTCAGAAATTATTGTCGTTACCACTCCACAAATCGCCGCAGCAGAAGTTGCGGAAAGAGCAGGAAGAATTGCACACCAGCTCAAGCAGCGAATCATTGGAGTTATTGAGAATATGTCTGCCTATACTCCAAGAGATTCAAATGTCCCTGTCTCACTTTTTGGTGAAGGTGGAGGAGAAGAAACCGCTAAGCGACTTTCGACTCTAGTCGGCGCTGATGTTCCACTACTTGGCTCAATTCCATTTGATCCAGATTTAAGAGTCGGTGGGGATACGGGCTTTCCTATCGTCACATCACATCCTGAGTCGACTGCCGCTATCGCGATAGCAAACGTGGTTGACCAACTTGTGGCTGGGAAACGTTCGCTGTTAGGAGTTAAATTAGGGCTTAGTACCTGATTGATCTTTTATAGTTTTAATCTCTTCTACAAGTTCTTTTCGCATTGCCGCTAACTCGCGCACCAAGTACTCAGTAACTGCAAGATTTCGCTCGTCGCGACTTCGATCTTCTTGTAGCGTTACACGGTCACGATCGGCTTGACGATTCTGGGCTAAAAGGATTAAAGGTGCTGCATAAGAAGCTTGTAGTGATAGAAGTAGAGTTAGAAATATAAAAGGGTACTCATCAAACCTTAAATTTATTGGACCTAATGTATTCCAGACAACCCAGAAGAATACGAAAAATGTCATATAAACGAGAAAGCGCGCCGTTCCGATAAAACGAGCAAAGGCTTCTGAAATACGACCAAAAGTTTCCGGATCATAATTTGGCCTGATGGATCGACGTGATTCCCTCGGCGTTGAAAGTCTAGATTTTTCCGTCATTTTCGCACCTCACTTCGACTATCTGATTCCATTGCGTTTCGCCAATTCTCAGGGAGTAAATGGTCTAGGACATCATCAACAGTTACGGCTCCAATTAGCCGATCACTCTCATCAACGACAGGTAGCGCAATCAAGTTGTAATTTGCTAATTGCTTAACCACATCATTAAGGCCGGTTTCAGGAGTTAATGAAGCTGTAGCCGGTTCGAGAATTAGTCCAAGTCGAAGTGCTGGCTGTTCCCGCAATAAACGTTGGAGATGGACTATGCCGAGCAATCTTCCAGTTGGGGTCTCCAAAGGCGAGCGACAAACAAAAACCTGGGCGGCCAGCGCAGGAGCTAATTCTTTTCTGCGAACTAATGCAAGAGCGTCGGCAACAGTTGAATCTGCATCGAGGATTACTGGATCTGTGGTCATCATGCCGCCAGCTGAATAATCTTCATAGGTCATCAGCCTTCTAACATCTTCCGCATCTGTTTCTTCCATCAGATTTAGCAACTCTTCGGCGGTTTCACTTCCAACTTCTTTTAATACATCCGCAGCATCATCGGGAGCCATTTCTCCAAGGACATCCGCAATTCTTTCTTCCTCAAGGTTTGTGACAAGTTCAACTCGATCCGCATCATCCATCTCTTCAAGAACATCGGCTAATTTGTCATCATCCAAACTTTTGGCGAGTTCTGCTCGCTCGTCTATTTCTAGTTCACTAAGCGCTGCGGCTACGTCTTGCGCGGACATGTCACTAATTTCTTCTGGAGAATTTGTAAGATTTGGAACTAATCGAGATTCATATTCGACATCTGACCAATCGATGGTGCTCATCGAACTCCGTCTCAAGCCGCGCTCTTTTTTCTTGACATGTGCCAAAGTTAGGCGCCAATCACCTACGCTAGTAAGTTCAATTCCTAAATCTTCGACGACTACTGGTTCACCAGTCTTTCGCAAAAGAACTTCTCGATCCAATAACTCTTCGAGTAGCGCTACTTCACCGTGTTTAGGTTGGAAACGTCGAATGTTCAATGAGCCGGTCATAAATAAACCGCTATCATCAATTGACGTTACACGAGTAGCTTGGATAAAGATTCTTCTACGTTGTGGCACCTGAACCACAAATCCGATGATTCTTGGATTTGCACTCTTGCTTGGTTCAGTAGCAACTGCATCACGGACTTTGCCGACGCGATCACCATTTGGATCGAAGACGGGAGTACCCGCAAGCTTGGCGAGAAAAATTCTTGTTAATTGCTCGTTGCGCATCAGGCACCTCCATGAGAGAAGGCTATCCGATAGTACGTTTACGCCGTGCGCGAGAGAGACCATACAAGAATTCCCTTTGGGCGAGATTTGGGACTTTTGTCGTTGGTGGTAATCGGAATAGGAACCTCAGGTCCAGTTATTGCTCTAAGCGCGATGCCGATTCTCACTTTGATTTTCTGGCGAAATCTCGGCGGATTTCTCTTAGTGGCTCCGTGGGTGAAATGGAGACAACTTTTTGCCGACCCGAAAATTTGGCGAAGTGTTGCAATGGCAAGTCTTGCAGG